>DASSKO010000159.1:0-4224 GCA_035690425.1 Nocardioidaceae bacterium | reverse complement strand
CGCCTACTCACCCGTGTCGCCTTCGGCTTCAAGTCAGCCCACGCACTGATCGCACTCGCCATGCTCAACCTCGGCGGCTACCAGCCCAGCCTCCCCGGCCGATCCTGACCCACAGATCAGTCAGAAGAGTCGAAATTTCGCTGGGAAGGTCCCCACTTGACGGGGTACCTGGTCAAATGACAGGGCCGACGGGCTCAGGTGTTGTTCTGGCCTTCGTCACTGCCGAGGGTGACCTGGACCTGCTCGCTGTCGCCATCACGCAGCACGGTCAGCTGGACGCTGTCGCCGGGGCGGTAGGAGCGGACCTGCGCGACCAGGGCCTCGCTGGAGGTGATCTGGGTGTCACCGACCTTGGTGATGATGTCGCCTTCCTGCAGCCCGGCCTCGTCGGCCGCCGAGCCGGACACGACCGAGCGGACCTGGGCGCCGTCGGGCAGACCGTCCTCGTTGGTCGGCGTACCCACGGTCACACCGAGCCGCGCGTGCGTGGCGACCTCGCCCGCCGCCAGCTGGTCGATGATCGGCTTGGCCTCGTCGATCGGGATCGCGAACCCGAGGCCGATGGAGCCGGCCTGCCCGGCCACCGACGCCGTGCTGCGGATCGCGGAGTTGATGCCGATGACCTCGCCGCGCATGTTGACCAGCGCGCCACCGGAGTTGCCCGGGTTGATGGCCGCGTCGGTCTGAATCGCGGGGAAGATGGTCTGCGCACCGGCCTCGCCGGCGGTCACGGTCCGGCCCAGCGCGCTCACGATGCCGCTGGTGACCGTGCTCTCGAGCCCGAACGGTGAGCCGACCGCGACGACCTGCTCGCCGACGTCGGCGGTGTCGGAGCTGCCGAGGTCCGCCGGCGTGAGGCCGCTGACGTCTTGCGCCTGGATCACCGCGATGTCGGTCACCGGGTCTCTGCCGACGATCTCGGCCTCGGCCGTGGAGCCGTCGTTGAAGGAGACGGCCAGCTCGCCACCCTCGGCGGCGGCGGCGACCACGTGGTTGTTGGTCACGATGGTGCCGTCGGAGGTGAGGATGATGCCGGAGCCCGACCCCGATCCGCTCGGACCTGCGACGTCGATCTTCACCACCGACGGCAGGACTGCCTGCGCCACCGCCTCGACCGACCCCGCCGGAGCAGGGCTGTCGGCAACGCTGGTCGACGGCACCGGCGACGACTGCGCCGCGGTCTGCTCGGCCGGCTCCGTGACCGCGAGATAACCGGCGGATCCGCCGAAGCCGGCGACTGCTCCGGCGAGCACCGCGGCCACCACGATCGCGAAACCGCGCTTGGCCTTCGGCGGCTGGGAGTGCTGCGCACTCGGTCCGGCCGGCGGAAAGTACCCGCCGGGGCCGTCGGCATGGGGCTGCGTCCTGAAGGCGTGGCTGGAGTCGTCGCCGGGTCTCGACCCGTATGAGCCGTACGAGGGGTACGACGCTCCGTAGGGCTGCTGGTTCCGCTGGTCGTCGGGGTAGTGCGGGAAGACCGCCGTCTGCTCCTCGTCGGCGCGATGCGGGCCGTGCGGGTCGTGGTGCGGGCTGTCGTGCGGATTCCTACCGTTCATGTCCTCAAGTGTTCAGGGTCAACCTGAGAGGCCGCTGAGACCTGGCTGGGAGGTGACCAAGACTCCGGAGCAGCGGGGATCAGCAGCCGGAAGGCGGCGCCGCCGCCGGGCGCGGTGCCCGCGAGGACCGACCCGCCGTGCCGCTCCGCGGCCTGCCGCACAATCGCGAGTCCGAGGCCCGACCCCGACATCCCTCGGGCGTCGTCGGCCCGGTAGAAGCGTTCGAAGACGTGCGGTTGGTGCTCCTCGGGGATTCCGGGTCCCTCGTCGTAGACGTCGAGCATGCCCTCGGCCAGCCGGACGGTGACCGCACCACCGTCGGGGCTCCACTTCACCGCGTTGTCGAGCAGGTTGAGCACGGCGCGCTCCAGCGCCTGCGGCTCGCCCACCACCATCCACGGCTGGGTGCGCACATCGAAGCGAACCGCGCCGGCCCTCCGTCGTACCCGCTCGACGGCGCGGTCGACGACCTCGGCCAGGTCGAGCAGCTCGGGATCGCGGGTGATGGCGTCGTCGCGCGCGAGCTCGACGACGTCTTGTACCAAGGTGGTGAGCTCGGCGGCCTGTGCGCGTACGTCGGTGAGCAGCTCGGCGCGCTGGGTAGGGTCCATGCCTCCGCGCTGGTCCGCCTGCGCCAGCAGGTCGAGGTTCGTGCGCATCGAGGTGAGGGGGGTGCGCAGCTCGTGGCCGGCGTCGGCGATCAGCCGCCGCTGGCGCTCGCGGGACGCGAACAGTGCGGCGAGCATCCCGTTGAACGCCGAGGCCAGCCTGGCCACCTCGTCGTCGCCGGTGACCTCGATCGGGTGCAGCTGACCGGTGCGGGCGATCTCCTCCGCGCGGGCGGTCAGCCGGCGGACCGGACGCAGCCCGGAGCGGGCGACGGCCATTCCGGCCAGTCCCGCCACCAGGACGCCGATGCCGCCCACGGCCAGGGTGATCCAGCTCAGCTTGGTGAGCACCGACTCGGTCGGCGCGAGCGACTGCGCGAGGGAGAAGGCTCCACCGTCGGGCAGCGGCACGGTCGCGATCCGGTAGTTGCCGGCGTCGGAGCCCACCGTGCGCAGCACCTCGTCCCGTGCCCCGGTGGCGACTGCGGCCTCCGGTGCGCCGCTGTCGAGGTCACAGTCGTCCGGCACGGCCTCGACGACGGCGCCGTTCGGCGCGCGCACCTCGGCGCAGATGTTCGCCGCGCCGAGCAGCCCGGTCGACGCGTCGTTCTGCCAGGAGTAGCCCCGCGCCTCGACTGCGGTGTGGGCGCGCGAGATCAGGGACTGGTCGACGGAGTTCAGCAGCTGGTGCCGCATCGTGAAGAACGCGGCCAGGCTGGTGGCGGCGACGGCGACGCCGACGGCGACCGACGTGAGCAGCGTGACTCGGCGGGCGAGCGTCATCCGCCCGGTGCTGCTGCCCGAGGCGATGAACTGGCCGATCTGCCTCTTCTGGCTCACGGCGGGGTCTCCCGCAGGACGTATCCGACACCACGCACGGTGTGCAGCAGGCGTTGCTCGCCCTCGGCCTCGGTCTTGCGGCGCAGATAGCCCATGTACACCTCCAGCGAGTTGGCGGTCGTCGGGAAGTCGAAGCCCCACACCTCCTCGAGGATGAACGCCCGGTCGAGCACGTGCCGTGGCCGGGCGATGAACAGCTCTAGCAACGCGAACTCCGTGCGAGTCAGCGAGATGCCCCGGTCACCCCGACGTACCTCCCGGGTCGTGGCGTCCAGGCACAGGTCGGCGAACCGCAACGGTTCGGGGGCAGTGTCGGGCGCGGACGGCGCCTGCCGGCGGAGCAGTGCACGCAGCCGGGCGAGCAGCTCCTCCAAAGCGAACGGCTTGGTGAGGTAGTCGTCGGCGCCGGCGTCGAGCCCGTCCACGCGGTCGCTGACCGCGTCCCGCGCGGTGAGCACCAGAATGGGTACGTCGTTGCCGGTGGCGCGCAGCGCGCGGGTCGTCTCCAACCCGTCGAGCCGCGGCATCATCACGTCGACCACGAGCGCATCGGGCTGCTCGGCGGCGATGCGGGCCAGCGCCTCGGCGCCGTCGGACGCGACCGCGACCTCGTAGTCGTTGAATTGCAGCGACCGCCGCAGCGACTCCCGCACCGCGGGGTCGTCGTCGACCACCAGGATTCGCATGCCCCCAGCCTGCCACCGCCAGCGGACTCCTCGCGCGCGGGCCGGTTCTGTGTCCACAGGTGGATGGCGCGTGGTCGTTGTAGGTAAAGAAAGAATGCGTCGTGCACAGATGCCGGCAGTGGCCCGCCGACTGTCGGTGGGGTGAACTAGTGTTCGAGTATGAGCACGACCGAGGCAGCCGGGGCCGCGTCCGTCGACGCGCAGGGCCTGCTGGCGCGGGTCGGCGACGACCTGGCCGCGGTGGCCGGGGTCCCGGTCGGCGCCCGCACCGGTGATGCGGGGGAGCGGATCGAGACATTGCACCGGCTCCGGGCGGCGGTGGATGCGCAGCTGCTGGCGGAGCTGGGCGGGTTCGAGACCTGCGGTGGTCACCAGGTGGCGGGCTGCAAGAGTGTCGGGTCGTGGGTGCGGCTGCACCTGCGGCAGTCCCACACCGGCGCCGGGCACACCGTCGGCCTCGCCCGCGCCCTGCCCGGGCTGCCGGTCGCGGCGGCGGCGCTGGCCGATGGCGCGATCACCGTGGAGCACGTGGAG
>DASSKO010000158.1:0-4678 GCA_035690425.1 Nocardioidaceae bacterium | reverse complement strand
GCCGGATGGCAGCCAGCGTCGCGTACGACCATCCGCTCGGGGGCACGTGGTTGACCGATCAACGAGGGCGCCGTCGGCGTCGCCGGTTGTCGTTGGTCAAGTGAGACATGGTGCGGCACGTCGGTGCTGCCCTTTGCGAATGTCTGCGGACGCGCGTAGCTCAGGGGACGGTGAACGGGGGGAGCTCGACGGCGTCGTGGAAGCTCTTGCCCATCGCGATGTCCGCGACCTTGGGCAGTTCCATCAGCTTCATCACCGTGTTGCGCAGGAGCAGCTGGCGCCTGTTCTTCGGCGCGAAGGACACAGCCAGACCCCTTGCGGCGTCCTGCTTGGACCGCAGCAGCGGCGCGAGTCGCTGCTCGTAGCGGGCGAACGCGTCGCGGTGGTCGCTCGCGCGGGCCAGCTCGGCGGCCAGCGTGTAGGACTCCACCATCGCCAGCGCCGACCCCTGGCCGGCGAGGAACGACGGGCACGCCGCGGCGTCGCCGACCAGCGCCACTCGCCCTCGGGTCCACGACGGCATGCGGATCTGGCTGGCCGAGTCGAAGTAGAAAGTCTCCGCCTGCGACATCAGCTCCAGCATCGTCGAGACCTCCCATCCCTTGCCGGCAAGCCTGGTTCGCATCAGGGTCTGCTGGGCTGCCCGATCATCCCTGGGGACGGCACCGTCGTGTCGGACTGAGAACAGGAACAAGGTCACGTCCTCGTCCAGGGAGACCCGGACCGCTTGGAAGCCGACGTCTGCATGCATCATGGCGATGAGCTCGTCCCGCGGTCGGTAGCCCCGCGCCTCGAACGCGCAGATCACGATGCCCAGGTACCTCTCGAACGACTCCTCCGGGCCGAAGGCCAGTTGCCGCACGCGGGAGTGCAAGCCGTCGGCGCCCACGACCAGGTCGAAGTCAGCGGCCTGACCGCTCTCGAACGTGACCCGGACCCGTTCGCCGTCGTCGGCGAGCGACTGCACGGTGTCACCGAGGATCAACTCGACCCGGTCGTCCAAGGCCTCGTAGATCACCCTCGCCAGGGTGGACCGGGCGATGCTCACGTACCGCCGCGTCGATCCCATGATCGCCGACGGCTTCAGCGAGGCGATGCGCCGGCCGTCGCGGTCGACTGCCCGCGCCTCGGTCATCACGTAGCCGCGGCGCCGCAGCTCGGGGGCGATGCCCATCCGCTCGGCCACGTCGAAGCCGGTGCCCCAGAAGTCGACGAGGTAGCCGCCGCGGCGCAGCTGGGGCGCCCGTTCGACCAGCGTGATCTCGTGCCCGGCCCGGCGCAGCCAGTAGGCCAGCGTCGGGCCGGCGATCCCCGCACCGACGACCAAGACCTGCATGCAAGAAGCCCCTTTCCGCTCACCAGGATCTCATCGTGTGGGCGTCAGGCGGTCGAGCACCCCGGTTTGGGCGAGCATGGCGAACCGGTCCGGCACGCCCCAGTGCTCGACGATCCGGCCATCGACGATCCGGGCGATATCGATGACGGTGACCTCCACCGGCCGCCCGGTCGGCGGCCCGAAGAAGGGCCCGGTGGCGGTGCCCCGGGCACGGACCCGCACCCAGATGGTGTCACCGTCCTGGACGGTGTCCTCGATGGTGAAGGTCATGTCCGGGGTGGCGGCGTGTACCTGCCGGATCGCGTCCTTGACGTGCTCCAGTGCCTCGGGGCCGGTGCCGTTCATGCCGAACTGGTGCTCCACCAGGTCCGGCGAGCAGAGCTCGTCGACGATGTCGGTGCTGCCGGTGGCGAATCCCTCGTCGAACATGCGCCGCAGGACGGCCAGGGCCGTGGCGTCGGTCGGGGTGGCGGTGGTGGTGGTCGTGCTCATGGCATGCTCCCGTGACTCGGTGTGCACCTTCGCTGCACTGGCTGCAGTGGGTGTGCATTTGCTGCAGTGATACTGTCGCGCGGGTGAGCCCCGACGTCAAGCCCCCCAAGACCTACCGGCAGTCCCAAGCCGCGGCGACCAGGGACCGCATCGCCGTGGCCGCGCGCGCCCTGTTCGCCGAGCGTGGGTACGGCGCGACCAGCATGGAGGCCATCGCCGCCGAGGCGGGGGTCGCGGTGCGCACCGTGTATGCCGCCTATGGGGCCAAGCGGGAGATCCTGTCCCGGATCTGTGAGCAGTGGCTGGACAAGGCGCGGGCGCGGGAGCGCGCCGCCGAGGTCCTCGCCCAGAGCGACCCGGTCCGCCGGCTGGATGCCGCCGCCGACTGGTTGACCCAGCTGTACGCGGCCGACTTCGCCGTGGTGATGATCTTCGAGGCGGCCACGGACGAGTCCCCCGAGACACGTGAGCTGCTGCGCGCCAAGCTCGCCGGCCGCAACGAGGTGATGGACGCGATGATCGCCTCACTGCAGCCTCACCTGCGCGTGCCGGTGTTCGAGGCCCAGGCCGTCTACCGCGCCCTGGCCGCCTCAGGGGTGTATCGCGAGCTGGTCGAGGAGTCCGGTTGGAGTCCCGGAAAGTTCCGGGCCTGGCTGAGCGAAGCCCTGCAACGACACCTCTTCGGCCCATCGAACTGAGTACTCGGGTGAGGACCGCCCATGCGACCGCGGCACGCCCCGTCCACGGCCGGGCGGCAGCCTCGGCTCGCAGGCGACTGGATGCTCGCTCGCCGCGGTGTCGGGCCGCTCAAACGGGTGTGAACGGGCTCGTGCTCCGGCGTTCGGCTTCGGTCTTGACCGCCGCGAAGGTGGCGGCGACCGCACGTTCCCACGGTGCGACGACCAGGTCTGCCCACCGCGACCCGACGTTCCACAGGTCGGTCCCGAGCTCGCCGGTGTATCCCAGATGGGTGGCTTCGCCGTGGCCGTGTTCGACCGTTTCGAGCAAGAACTGGTCACTGGCGTAGGGCACCGGGCCGCGGGTGAGGAAGAAATCGATGCGCTCGGGCCGGGTGAAGCGCACGGTCTCCACGGTGGTCGCGATCAGGTGACCTCGCACCCGGGTGCGGTGGGCGGCCAGCACCATGTCGCTGCCGCGTTGGAGCACGCGGACCTTCTCGGCGACCGCACGGGTCTGCCGACCCAGGTAGGGCTCGCTGAGCACGTCGAAGACGACCTCGCGCGGGGCACGGATCTCCAGTGTGAGCGGGCCGAGCGGGCGGGTGCGCCGACCAATACCCAAGTCAACCGGGAGCGCCCCGGTGACCAGACCGACATAGCTGGTCAAGGCCGCCGCGCCTGCGGCGCCGACCGCGAAGCAGGTTCGGGATGCCACACTCATGTGCTCATCATCGCCTCAGGGCGGCGTTCGGCTGGAACAGGGCCCGGCCCGCGGCGAGGCCGTCCGTTCCGCCCGCCGGCCGTGTCGGCCATCACGTTGCGGCCCGGGCGGTGACCTGCGCTGCGGTGAGTTCCTCGCGCACGCTGCGGAGTCCGACGTGCTGTCACGCACTCAATGGGTCGGCGGGGCAGGGCGAGGGTGCGGTTCGGGCGGACCTGGCGCTGAGTAGGGGCCGAGCTTGTCGCGACGTCGGGCGACTGCAGCGCCGAGAGACGGGGGACAGGCTGAGGTCTCCTCGCGGGACGCGATGTCGGTGGCGGACCCGTTGCGGTCACGGACCGAGGCCGGGTCGCAGGTCATGGCTTCGTCACCGCCCCTTCTTACAATCGGGTACGTGAAGGGTGGTCACTTCCGCGGCGGGCCCCGGGGCCCTGGGCGGCGCGATGGTGCCGGCCCATCCGGCGGGGAGGTGCGCAGAGCTTCCCGGCCGCGGCTGCGCAGTCCGGATCGTCGGGTGGCGGCCGTGATCATCACCAGCTTGGTGGTGCTGATCGTCGCGATCGTTGTCGTGGTCCTGGTGGCCGGCTGATCGCAGCAGCACGGGCAGCTTTGGTTACGTCCCGTCGTGGGACTGTCGTCGAGGGTGATACCGGACCGCCCGAGAGGGTAGATGCGTGTGACGTCCTTGTCCGACAGCAGAGGGAGGGCTTCGTGCCGCCGCAATGGCTGGTCATCGTGTCCTGGTGCTGTCTGGGGGCCGGCTTCGCGGCGCTGTTGTGGATCCTGTTCGACATCTACGGCCGGGGCTACCGGCAACGGATGCCGATCATGGAGGCGGTCTGGCCGGTGAGCGGGTTGTACTTCGGGCCGGTGGCGGTGTGGGCCTACCGCCGGTTCGGCCGGCCCGTCACGCGCCGCTGGCTGGGTGAGCACGACCGTGAGGAGCCGCCGGGCAAGCCGCGCTGGGCGACGGTGGCGGTGGGGGTCAGCCATTGCGGGGCGGGGTGCACGCTGGGGGACATCATCGCCGAGTTCGTGATCTTCGCGCTGGGTGCCTCGGTGGCGGGTGAGGCGTTGTATGCCGCCTACATCGGTGACTACCTCGCGGCGGTGGCATTGGGGGTCGGGTTCCAGTACTTCGCGATCGCCCCGATGCGCGGGCTGGGCGTGCGCAAGGCCCTGGTGGAGGCCGCGAAGGCGGACGTGCTGTCGTTGACGGCCTTCGAGGTGGGTCTGTTCGGGTGGATGGCGCTGATGACGTTCGTCTTCTTCCCCGACCCGCACCTGCACCCGGACAGCCCGGTGTATTGGTTCCTGATGCAGATCGGCATGGTCGTCGGCTTCTTCACCGCCTGGCCGGCCAACGTGTGGTTGATCCGCAACGGCATCAAGGAAGCCATGTAGACGGCGTCGAATAGCAACTTGGCTTGTCGAGTCACGCGATGAGCT
>DASSKO010000157.1:0-2679 GCA_035690425.1 Nocardioidaceae bacterium | reverse complement strand
CGCTTGACGCTCCACTCCACCCCGGCCTGCCTCGCTTGTGCGGCGATCCGGCGAACCAGGTCCCTGCGCTTCACCAGGGTAAGTCTAGAGCCGGCTAGACATCAAGTAAAGGACACCCTAGACGATAGCGGTCGGCGGGTTCGCGTCCGAGGGCCAGCCCGGTAGGTTTCCCGACGTGTTCGTCACCGACCTGCACCACTTCCTCGACCTGCCCGAGGACACCCCCGGCCCGGCGCGCCGGCTCGCCGAGCACCTGGCCCGCATTGTCCGCGCGGCCACCGCGGGGGACGCCGGCACCCCTTGGCAGACCGCGCTGCCGTGCCGACGCCGCCCCGGTAACCGGGCCTGCCCCGGCCGGATAACCGTGCGGCAGGACGGCCCGGGCACGCCCATCCGGTGGGAGTGCAGCGGGTGCGGGGACGAAGGCGTGATCAGCAACTGGGAGTGCTCACCGTTCGACCTGCGCCGCCAAGGGCTCGCCGTCACCAGCGCCCTCACCGAGATCATCATTCCCGACGAGGTGGCCGCCGCGCTGCGCGAGCTGACGCTGCTGGACACCGACTGCGAACGCCTCGTCTTCCGGCTCCGCGCACACCCCGACGGCGCCGTCCTCGCGGTCGGCGACGACGACCTCGACGAGCTGATCGGGTTCGTCGCCGCCGAGGCCAACCATGAACCCAACCGGCGCCGGCAACGGCGCTTGGACACCGCGTTCGACGCGCTCAGCGCCGCCCAGGCCAGCCCTGGCTGGTGACCCGGGTGGTGCTGCCGGAACTCGACGTCGCACGCGTGCAGCGGTGGTGCGCCGCACGGGTGCCCGAGCACGCCCGCCACCAGGTCCGCGTCGAGTGCGACATCGCCCCGCGACACCTCACGATCGTCGAACGTCGCGCCCCGTGGCGTGAGGACTTCGGGCCGGAGTGGACCACGTTCCCGATCGCCCGGCTGCGTTACACCGCCACCGACAAGTCCTGGACCCTGTACTGGCGCGACCGCAACCTTCGCTTCCACCTCTACGACCTGCTCGCGCCCTCACACCGGGTCGACGATCTCCTCACCGAACTCGACCGCGACCCCACCAGCATCTTCTGGGGCTAACCAGCACACTTGTGATCTTGAAAGTGTCCAGATAATCGACGACGACCGGGACGCGGTCAAGGCCCTGGTCGCCGCCGCCAAGTCCGGCCAGTTCGACCACGTCGCCCAGCGGCTGCGCGACGAACGCGACCGCGACCAGGCCGCCGCCGCGCTCACCGAAGCGCTCACCGCCGCCGGGGTGCCGGTCATCGAGCCACCCGACTACACCGACAAGACGATCACCGCCATCCGCGACCTGTGTCACGACGGGCAGCCGCTCACCGAAGAAGCGCACGGCACCTGCCCCGGCCGCGCCGCCTACCTGCGCCCCTCCTGGGGGGAGCCGCCCGTGCAGGCCGTGCACGTGTGCACCGACCCGACCGGCCACGGCCACACCCCCCGGTGCGGCGGCAGCCTGCCCGCTCGCTCAGGCCCGCTCAGCGACGACGAGAAGGCCGAACGAGCCCGAGTCCGGGAGAACAACGCCGCCTGGCGCTCCGCCGAGACCGTACGACGCCGTCGTGGCTGTCGGTGCTGACGACGACCGGGCCGCCATCTCCCGCTAGTGCGATGGTTGCCGGCAGCAGGCTCATGGCCAAAGACGTCGCTCCGGCGATAGCCACCGCTCGAGCTGCCGCCCGCATCAGCACTGCGTCCCGGCTGGCGGATAGCTGACGGTCGAGACCTTCCAGCTCCCGTCGCGTTTCAGTAGGGTCGTGCGCACGGGGTGAGCGGCTACGCCGACGGTGAGCTTCTTGCCGGTCTTCATCGATTCGACCCCGGCGCTGGAGCTGTCTTGGCAGTCGACGAGGTCCGCATGGCCGCCGGTGATCGCGACCTTGCTCACGTGAGGCTGATCTACCCCGTAGAAGGCGCGTCCCTTGTCGCGCTCCGATGCGATCCCGCTGATCAGCTGCGAGAGCCCCGGGTCCGTCGTTACTGGCGTCAGCAGAGTCAGTTGCTCGGCCGCCGTCTTCGCGTGTGAGGCGGGCGCGAGCGCCTTCCAGAAGTCGGTGTAGGCCTTGATCACCGCCGTCTGGGCGGGGGAGAAGGTGGTCGATGTCGAGGTCGCGACCGACGGTGGGGGCCGCGTCGTCGACTTCTGTGCCGCGGGCGTGCTGCCATCGCCGGATGAGCAGCCAGCGAGGACCACGGCGCCCACGCAGGCGCCGAGTGCCACCCCCCTCAACCTGACCGCGGTCATCTGGCGGCTCCTTAGTTGCGGAGCCTCACCCTCGGGCGAAAAGGACGCGTCGGGGAAAACGCCGCGATCACTGCTGGTAAGGACATACCTCCCCTGTGGTGAGGGGGTCAAGGGAGATCCGGCGCCCTGTGGACAGGTCATGTCCCTCAGGCTCGGCGGGGCGATTGCCCTCAGAGTCGCCCCGAGAGTTGCCCTCGGAGCCGCCCCGGCCGAAATTTCGGCTGAACACGCCGGTCAGGCGAGATCTGCGGCGGTTGCAGCCACCCGCCGAGCCTCCTGACCGCGGCGACCGTGGAGGGACCAGACCAGGATGTCGTGCAGCCTGGGCACGGTGAGCCTGCCGACGCGCTCGCTTGCCAGCCTGGCCTTGAGCTGTTCATAGGCGGCCCGGTTGTCCT
>DASSKO010000156.1:0-34068 GCA_035690425.1 Nocardioidaceae bacterium | reverse complement strand
CTCGCGGCCGAGGTCGAGCAGGCGCGACTGGAGGACGTGCGGACCGATCAGCCACCGAGCGAAGTGCCGTGACGCGGCGAGGCGCCGACCTCGCCAGCAAGGCCGAGGGACTTCAGCGCGCGGTGACCGCGGCGCGCGGACGGCTCGATCAGGCGTTGGTCGACGAGACACAGGCGGTGCTCGACCGTGCGGGGCAGCGGCTGCGGTTGTCCGCAGAACACACCGTGGTGGCCCTTGCCGGGGCCACCGGCTCGGGCAAGTCGTCGCTGTTCAACGCCATCGTCGGCCTCGACCTGGCGGCCGTCGGTGTGCGGCGGCCCACCACCTCGTCGGCGTTGTCGTGCACGTGGGGGACCGAGGGGGCGGGTGAGCTGCTCGGCTGGCTCGGCATCCCTCGTCGGCATCAGGTCTCCCGCGACAGCAAGCTCGACGCTCGCGCGGCCGACACCGACCTGCACGGCCTGGTTCTGCTCGACCTGCCCGACCACGACTCGACCGAGGTCGCGCACCATCTCGAGGTCGACCGGCTTGTGGCGCTCGCCGACGTGCTCGTGTGGGTGCTTGACCCGCAGAAGTACGCCGACGCCGCTGTCCACGAGCGCTACCTCAAGCCGCTGTCCTCACACGTCGAGACCATGATGGTGGTCGTCAACCGCATCGACGAGATCCCCGCCAGTGAGGTCGACGGCCTGCTGGCCGACGTCAGGCGTCTTCTTGCCGACGACGGTCTCGGGTCGGCGCCGCTGTTGCCGACCTCTGCGAGAACCGGGGCGGGTGTCGACGACCTGCGCCGTGAGCTGGTGCAGCGGGTCAACGCGAAGAGGTCGAGCACCGCTCGCCTGGTGGCCGACGTCGAGGCGGCGGCGGCGCGGCTGTCCGACCTCACCGGCGACGCCCGACCCGGAGACGTGGCGCGCTCGTCGCAGCACGAGTTGGTCGATGCCTGTGCCGACGCCGCCGGTGTGCCCGTCGTGGTCAGCGCAGTGCACAAGGCCATCGCGACGCGGGCGCGGCGAGCCACCGGTTGGCCGGTCACCGCATGGCTGAGCCGCCTGCGTCCCGACCCGCTCAAACGGCTGCATCTCGGTCTCGATGCCTCCGGCGCACAACTCGCCGTACTCTCGCGTACGTCGCTGCCGGAGCCCAGCCGGGTGCAGCGCGCCCGGGTCGACCAGGCGGTGCGGTCCGTGGTCGACGACGTCACCGGCGGCCTGCCCGCGCAGTGGTCGACGTCCGTGCGCGGCGCCTCGGTCTCGCGTCTGGACGACGTCAACGACGCACTGGACAAGGCCGTGACCGGAACCGATCTCGGCGTCTCACACACGCCGCTGTGGTGGCGTGCGGTCCGGCTCGTGCAGTGGGTGCTGTTCGTGGCCGCGGTGGTCGGAGCGCTGTGGCTGCTCGGGTTGTTCGGGTTCGCCTACCTACGGCTGCCGGAGCCGCCGACGCCGGAGTGGAGGGGCCTCGCTGTCCCGACGCTGCTGCTGTTCGGTGGCGCCGCTGCCGGTGTGGCAGTCGCGCTGCTGTCTCGGGCGTTCGCCGGGTGGTCTGCCCGCCGGCGCGCGTCCTCGGCGGACCGGCGGCTGCGTGCTGGGATCGCCGAGGTCGTCGACGACCTGGTGCTGCAGCCGATGGAGTCCGAGCTCGACGCCTACCGGACGTGCCGCGACGGTATCGCCGCAGCCCGCCGGTAACGCATTTAGCGATTGAACGACATCATGTAGTACATTCACTATATGGATCCTCGCCATGATGCGGTGCTCGACCAGGTGCTCGAGTTGACGGTCCTGCTCAACGAGGACATGAGTGCCAGCTTCGAGCGCGACGGGCTCACCCCCGCACGCGCCCACCTGTTATGGGTTCTGCAGCAGAGTGGCCCCTCGACTCAGCGGGACCTCGCCGACGCGTTGGGAGTCAGCCCTCGGAACGTCACCGGGCTGGTCGACTCCCTCGAGGCCTCCCGCCTGGTGACGCGCCGGCCGCACCCGACCGACCGACGGGCCACGCTGGTCACGTTCACCGCCGAGGGCGAGCGCATCGCTGCGCAGATGACGCGCGACAAGGCGATGCTGGGAGCCGGACTCTTCGGCCCGCTGGCCGCGGCGGAGCTCGAGGGGTTCAGCAGGACGCTCGGAGAGATCCTGGACCGGCTGAAGGTCATGATCGCCGAGGCGGCCGCGGACCCGACGGCGGGCACGTGATGGGGCGCCTACGCCGGGCCACCGAGTTGCTCGCGCACGCGGTCGTGTTCGAGCTGACGATGTACCGAAACCTCCTGCGCTGGATCATCCGCCGGCCCTGCATCGGCCCCGGCGACGAGCCGGCCGGCTACGCGCAGCTCGTCACGCCGGTGATGTCGCTGTGGATCTTCGCCTCCGCAGCCGAGATGCCGCTGGTGCACATCCTGTTGCCGTGGCGCACTGCGCAGATCATCTCGATCGCTCTCGGCGTGTGGACGTTGGTGTGGATGTTCGGCGCACTCGCCGGGCTGCGCATCCACCCGCATCTGCTGTCGGAGTCGTCGCTGCGCGTGCGGAACGGCGCGTTCGTCGACATCCGACTGCCCTGGGATGCGATCGCGTCGGTGACCACGAAGGAGGTCGACCTCAGCTCGTCGATGAAGTCTTTGCAGCCCCTCGAGACCGACGCCGGTACCGACCTGCGGGTCGGGGTCTCGGGCCGGGTGAACATCCAGACACAGCTGCGCACCCCGCTCGCCATCTCCACCCGAAAAGGGACGTTCACGGTCAGCCAAGTCAGCTTCTGGGTTGACGAACCCCGCCGGGTGGCCGCCCGGGTCCGCGAGCGGGCGCAGGCCCACACCGACGTGTGACCGACACAGTGTCCTCATCGCAACCGACGTTGGCGGAGCATCGGCCTCGCTGGTTCACTGTGCTGCGATGGCAGTGCGCAACGAGCTTCGCACCGGCGCCGGCATGAGTCTCCGGCGGGTGCCTGCCACGCCGGCATCCGCCGGGGAGGTCTTCCGCCTGATCCATGACGACGTCGCCAACACCCGTAGCGAGATCGGACGCCAGACCGGGCTGTCTCGCACCGCCGTGGTGGCTCGGCTCTCCGCGCTGATCGGGCACGGTCTCGTGGTCGAGACCGACAGCGGTCCCTCCACCGGAGGACGTCCACCAAGCCGCGTGCGCTTCAACGCGGCCGGGGGTGTCGTGCTCGCCGCCGCGATCGGCCGCAGCCGCACCCAGCTGGCCGTGTGCGACCTGGCCGGTGAGCCGCTGATCGAGCGCAACATCGATCGCGAGGTTGGTGCCGGCCCAAACGTGTTGATGACGCTCGTCGCCGCGGCGTTGGCCGACATGCTCGAGACGACCGACCGGCCGGCCGGTGCAGTGCGCGGCATCGGCGTCAGCCTGCCCGGCACTGTCGACATCGCCCGCGGCTGCAGCCTCAGCGCACCGGCGATGAGCGGTTGGGACGGCGTCCCGCTGGCGCCCTACCTCAGTGCGCCCTGTCTCGGCGCCCCCTACGTCGGTGGCCTCGGCGACGCTCCCGTCTACGTTGACAACGACGTCAACGTGATGGTCCTGTCCGAACGCCGTGGCCATCTGCGTCGTTTCTCCGACGTACTGCTGGTCAAGGCCTCGACCGGTATCGGCGCCGGGCTGGTGGCCGGCGGTGTCCTGCTGCGTGGCGGCCTCGGAGCCGCCGGTGAGATCGGGCATACGCGGGTTCCGGACGCAGGAGGTGTCCGGTGCCGGTGCGGTCAGGTCGACTGCGCCGAGACCGTCGCGGCAGGTTGGGCCCTGGTGCGGGCCCTGCAGGAGGCGGGGCGGCCGGTCAGCCACATCCGCGACGTGGTCTCGATGGCCACGGCCGGTGACGCCGAGGCGGTACGGCTGATCCGGGAGGCGGGGCGTCGGCTGGGCGAGGTGATCGCCGGCGCGGTCAACCTGCTGAACCCGCAGGCGCTGATCATCGGCGGTGACATGGCGCTCGCCTACGACCCGCTGGTCGCCGGGCTGCGTGAAACCGTCTATGCCAACTCCGCCGCGTTGTCGACTCGCGACCTGCAGATCCTCCCTGCGACCTGGGGACAGCGCTCGGGAGTCATCGGGTGCTCCGCGATGGTGCTCGACGCCGTGCTGTCGCCGCCCGCGGTCGATGCCGCGCTCGTGGGCTGATCCGCTCCGCAGGCCGACTTTTCTCCACACCGCGCCCGCGTGCGGCCGTCGTCCACAGCCTGACGCCTGGGTGCTGCCGCGCATCGGCTCCCTCCGGCACCGTCGTACTCGTCACAGACGACGACAGGAGGCCGATCGATGAGTGATGTCAACATGACCCTGCACGGGTACGTCGGTGCAGAGGTCGAGTTCAAGCAGACCGGCAGGGGCGATCTGGCGTCCTTCCGGGTGGGCACGACGCCGCGCATTCGGGACGGACACGGCGGGTACCGCAACGGGGAGACGACGTGGACACAGGTGGCGGCCTGGCGCACGCTGGCCGGAAACGTCGCGGCGTCGATCAGCGTGGGCGACCCGGTCGTGGTGATCGGCCGGCTGCGCACCAGCCGATGGACCACGCCGGAGGGTGAACCGCGGGAGCGCACCATCCTCGACGCGACCACGGTGGCCCACGACCTGGCTCGCGGCACCAGTGTGTTCCGGAAGAACCCACGGACCACGCCCCGCGATGACGACGACGAGACGGTCAACGAGGTGCTCGAGCGGGTGGGGCAGGTGCCGCCCAACATCGACCCGGTGACGGGTGAGCTGCGTGCGCCGGCGGCTGCGGCGCAGCCGGAGCCCGAGGTCGCGGGCGTCGACCAGGCGGGGGCCGCCGCCTGAGGGCCACCTCGATTGGGGGCCGGGGCCACCGCGCCGTAGGCTCGCAGGCATGGCTGACTACGTCTTCACGCTACGCGACGTGCGCAAGGCCCACGGCGACAAGGTGGTCCTCGACAACGTCACTCTCTCCTTTATGCACGGAGCCAAGATCGGCGTTGTCGGCCCGAATGGCACGGGCAAGTCGACCCTGCTGAACATCATGGCAGGGCTCGACCACCCGTCCAACGGTGACACGGTCAAGGACCCCGAGGCGGCTGCGGGCATGTTGCAGCAGGAGCCGCCGTTGACCGAGGGCAAGACCGTGCTGGAGAACGTCGAGGAGGCCGTCGGCGACATCAAGGCCAAGCTCGACCGCTTCAACGCGATCTCCGAGGAGCTCGGTGCCCCCGATGCCGACTACGACTCGCTGCTCGCCGAGATGGGCGAGCTCCAGGCCGACCTCGACCACGCCAACGCGTGGGACATCGACTCCCGTCTCGAGCAGGCGATGGACGCCCTGCGCTGCCCGGCCCCGGAGGAGCCGGTGGACCACCTGTCCGGTGGGGAACGGCGACGGGTGGCCCTGTGCAAGCTGCTGCTGGAGCAGCCCGACCTGCTGCTGCTCGACGAGCCGACCAACCACCTCGACGCCGAGTCGGTGCTGTGGCTCGAGCAGCACCTGGCCAGCTACCCCGGCGCGGTCCTGGCCGTGACCCACGACCGCTACTTCCTCGACAACGTCGCGCAGTGGATCCTCGAGCTCGACCGCGGCAAGACCCATCCCTACGAGGGCAACTACTCGACCTACTTGGAGAAGAAGAAGGACCGCCTCGTGGTCGAGGGCCGCAAGGACGTCAAGCGGCAGCGGATCCTGGAGAAGGAGCTGGAGTGGGTGCGCTCCAACCCCAAGGCCCGCGCGAGCAAGAGCAAGTCGCGGCTGACGCGCTACGAGGAGCTCGCCGCCGAAGCCGAGCGCAACCGCAAGGTCGACCTGTCAGAGATCAACATCCCGGCCGGGCCGCGCCTGGGCGACATCGTGCTCGAGGCCTCCGACCTGCACAAGAGCTTCGGTGACCGGGAGTTGTTCGGTGGGCTCGGCTTCTCGCTACCCAAGGCGGGCATCGTCGGTGTGGTGGGGCCCAACGGCGTCGGCAAGTCGACGCTGTTCCGGATGATCGTGGGGGAGGAGACACCTGACTCGGGCACGTTGAAGGTCGGCGACACCGTGCGGATCTCCTACGTCGACCAGAGCCGCGGTGGACTCGACGGCAAGAAGAACGTGTGGGAGGTCGTCTCCGACGGCCTGGACCACATCAAGGTCGCCAACTTCGAGATGCCGTCGCGCGCCTACATCGCGTCGTTCGGCTTCAAGGGCCCCGATCAGCAGAAGCCCGCCGGCGTGCTGTCCGGCGGTGAGCGCAACCGCCTCAACCTGGCGCTGACGCTGAAGATGGGCGGCAACCTGCTGCTGCTCGACGAGCCCACCAACGACCTCGACGTCGAGACGTTGCAGTCGCTGGAGGATGCGCTGCTGGAGTTCCCCGGCTGCGCCGTGGTGGTGTCGCACGACCGGTGGTTCCTCGACCGGGTGGCGACACACATCCTCGGTTGGGAGGGCACCGACGACGACCCGGCTCGGTGGTTCTGGTTCGAGGGCAACTTCGCCGACTACGAGGAGAACAAGGTCACTCGGCTCGGCGCCGAGGCCGCACGTCCGCACCGGGTGACTTACCGCAAGCTCACCCGCGACTGATCGCCGGCCGCTGCCGCGGGGCAGTAGTCAGCGCAGCAGGTCAGGGCGGTCGCCGTCAGCGTTGCGCGGTCTTGTGGCGGGGGTGCTCCTCTCCGAGCGGCCAGGCCTTGCCGTCGCCGAGCACCTCGGCCACCGCGGTGAAGGCGCGTCCTACTGCCTCGAGGTCCTCCGCGGACATCGCGTCGACCAGGTAACGGCGTACGCCGGCGACATGGACGGGGGCGGCGTCGGCGAGCCGCTGCACACCCGCCTCGGTCAAGAACGCGTAGACACCGCGCCGGTCGGTGCCGCAGGACTCCCGGGTGACCAGGCCCGCGATCTCCATCCGGGCCACGGTGTGCGTGAGCCGGCTGCGCGAGTGGTTGAGCGAGTCGGCCAGCTCGGCCATCCGCATACGCAGCTCGGGCGCCTCCGACAGCCGGACCAGGATCTCGTACTCGGGCAGGGAAAGGCCGTGCTCGGCATTGAGGTCGCGGTCGAGCTGGGCCATCAGCTGGGTGGTCCCGAGCATGTATGCGCGCCAGGCCCGCTGCTGACCGGTGTTCAGCCACCGGGTCTTCTTGTTCGCCATGACGACAGATTACCCACGCCGGCAGTCCGTCCACGGGTTCGGAATAGTTGATGAATCAACGATGTTGAGGGTATCGTAGGAGCAAGTTGAACAATCAACTAAATCTGAGGAGCCCCGCATGACCACCACGACTACGCAGATCCCCGCCGGCACTTGGGTGCTCGACCCCGCCCACAGCGAGGTCGGCTTCACCGTCCGCCACATCATGAGCAGGGTGCGCGGCCGCTTCAACGAGTTCGAGGGCAGCATCGTGACCGGCGAGAGCCTCGCCGACTCCAGCGCCACCGCCGACATCACCCTCGCCTCCATCGACACCCGGCAGGAGCAGCGCGACGAGCACCTGCGCTCTGCCGACTTCTTCGACGCCGGCAACAACGTGCACATGACCTTCCGCAGCACCAACGTGAAGGACAACGGTGACGAGCTCATCGTCACCGGTGACCTCAGCATCAAGGGCGTCACCAGGTCGATCGACCTCCAGGTCGAGGTGCTCGGCGTGGACCAGGACCCGTGGGGCGGCACTCGCATCGGCATCGAGGCCAGCGGCCAGCTGAGCCGCCGCGAGTTCGGCATCGACTTCAACATCCCGCTCGAGGGCGACAAGGTGATGATCGGCGACAAGATCTCGATCGTGATCACCGCAGAGGGCGTCCTGCAGCAGAGCTGAGGACACCGCAGGCGCCGCCCTGTCGAGCCTCCTGGGCGGTGTCGGTGGCTAGGCTGAGGGAACGCGCAGTCGCGGCCACGTCGTCGCACGGCCGCGAGGGTTCCTGTCGCCGCAGCCGCCCTTTGGAGGACCTCCATGCCCGAAGCAGTCATCGTTGCCACCGCTCGCTCACCCATCGGCCGCGCCGTCAAGGGATCGTTGAAGGACGCCCGGCCGGACGACCTCACCGCGCAGATGGTGCGCGCCGCCCTCGACAAGGTGCCGGAGCTCGACCCGGCGGACATCGACGACCTGATGCTCGGCTGCGGGCTGCCCGGAGGCCAGCAGGGGTTCAACATGGGGCGCGTGGTGTCCGTGCTGCTCGGGATGGACCACCTTCCGGGTACGACGGTCACGCGCTACTGCTCCTCCAGCCTGCAGACGACCCGGATGGCGATGCACGCGATCAGGGCGGGCGAGGGCGACGTCTTCATCTCTGCCGGGGTCGAGCTCGTCAGCAGCTATGCCAGCGGCAACAGTGACAGTCATCCCGACACCCGCAACCCCGAGTTCGCCGCCGCAATGGAGCGCACGCGCAAACGTGCCGAGTCCGGCGCCGATGGCTGGGACAACCCGCGAGCCGACGGTGCACTGCCCGACATCTACGTCGCGATGGGTCAGACCGCGGAGAACCTGGCCTCGGTCAAGGGTGTGACGCGCGCCGACCAGGACGAGTTCGGCGTGCGCAGCCAGAACCGCGCCGAGGCCGCCATCGCCAGCGGATTCTGGGAGCGCGACATCACGCCGGTGACGCTGGCGGACGGCACCGTGGTCAGCAAGGACGACGGTCCACGGCCGGGTGTCACCCTGGAGAAGGTCTCCGAGTTGCAGCCGGTGTTCCGCCCGGACGGCACGGTGACGGCAGGCAACTGCTGTCCGCTGAACGACGGCGCGGCCGCCGTCATCGTGATGAGCGACGTCAAGGCGCGCGAGCTCGGCGTGACCCCGTTGGCCCGCGTCGTCTCGACCGGTTTGACCGCGTTGTCGCCGGAGATCATGGGGCTGGGCCCGGTGGAGGCCTCCCGGCAGGCGCTGGCCCGGGCCGGCATGGGCATCGACGACATCGACCTGGTGGAGATCAACGAAGCGTTCGCGGCCCAGGTCATCCCGTCGTACCGAGACCTCGGGGTCGACATCGACAAGCTCAACATCAACGGCGGCGCGATCGCGGTGGGTCACCCGTTCGGGATGACCGGCGCCCGCATCACCTCGACCCTGATCAACTCACTGCAGTTCCACGACCAGCAGATCGGGCTGGAGACGATGTGCGTCGGCGGTGGCCAGGGCATGGCGATGGTGCTGGAGCGGCTGTCCTGATGCGGGTGTTCAGCCGGGCCGCCGACCTCGCCGCCGCCCGGGGTGAACATCTGGGCTTCAGTGACTGGCACACCGTGACGCAGCAGCAGGTCGACCTCTTCGCGGACGCAACCGGCGATCGCCAGTGGATCCACGTCGACCCGGCGCGGGCGGCCGAGGGCCCGTACGGTGGCACGATCGCTCATGGATACCTGACGCTGTCGCTGCTGCCCCGGCTCGGCGCGGAGATCTGGCGCGTCGAGGGACTGTCGATGGGCGTCAACTACGGCTGCAACAAGGTGCGGTTCCCGGGTCCGGTGCCGGTCGGGTCACGGTTGCGGGGTGGCGCGAAGGTCGTTTCGGTCGACGACGTGGCGCGCGGTGTGCAGGTGGTGGTGCGCTACACCGTCGAGGTCGAGGGTGCGGACAAGCCGGCGTGTGTCGCCGAGACCGTCATACTCCTGGTGGAATGAGCGCGGTCGCCGACGCGGTTGGCGCGTCGCTGAAGCGCAGGCGTGGGAGCGGAGTCAGGCCTTGGGTCCGCCGGCGACGTAGAGGACCTGCCCGGAGACGTAGGACGACGCCTCGCTGACGAAGAACGACACGGCGTTCGCGATGTCCTCAGGCTCACCGACCCTCTCGACCGGCACTTCCTTGGCAACTGCCGCCTTGAAGTCGTCGAACGACACCCCGACCCGTTCCGCGGTGGCGGCGGTCATGTCGGTGGCGATGAACCCTGGCGCGATCGCGTTGGCGGTGATGTTGAAACGGCCGAGCTCGAGGGCGAGGGTCTTGGTGAAGCCCTGCAGGCCGGCCTTGGCAGCCGAGTAGTTGGCCTGGCCGCGGTTGCCGAGCGCCGAGGTGCTCGAGAGGTTGACGACACGTCCCCACTTGGCCTCGACCATGTGCGGCTGCACCGCCTTCGACATCAGGAACGAGCCCCGCAGGTGCACCTGCATGACCGACTCCCACTCCTCCAGCGACATCTTGAACAGCAGATTGTCGCGGATGATGCCGGCGTTGTTGACAAGGACCGTGGGCGCACCGAGCTCCTCGCAGACTCGGGCGACCGCGGCCTCCACCGAGGACTGGTCGGCGACGTCCACACCGATGGCGAGGGCACGGCCGCCGGCGGCTCGGATCTGTGCGACGGTCGCGGCACCGGCGGCCTCGTCGATGTCGAGCACGCCGACCGCGTACCCCTCGGAGGCGAGGCGGCGGGCAACGGCCTGGCCGATGCCACGGGCGGCGCCGGTCACGATGGCGGTGCGAGTCGCGGTCACGATGTGTCTCCCGGTGGCTGAGTGTCTCCCGGTGGCTGTCGAGGGCGTGGCGACGCTACCACCGGGTCGGCGACGACCAACCGACGGGCGCAGTCCGGGCGCACGGTCGAGGCCATAGGATCGACGGGTGCGCCATGTGTACTACTGCCCGCTGCGGTGGGGCGATATGGATGCCCTGGGCCATGTCAACAACGTCGTGTACGTCGACTACCTCCAGGAGGCCCGCGTCGACATGCTGTCGCTGCATGCCCCGCAGTCCGGTGGCGAGGAGCTGGGGGAGGGCGTCGTCGTCGCCAAGCACGAGGTCGAGTTCGTCCGGCCGCTGGTCTTCCGTCCCGAGCCGGTGCGGATCGAGTCGTGGGTCACCGACATCCGGGCAGCGTCGTTCACGATGGACTACGAGATCCTCGATGAGCACCCCGATGGCTCGCGCATCGTCTACGCCCGCGCTGCGACGTTGCTGACCCCGTTCGTGTTCTCGGCCGAGCGTCCGCGCCGCATCCGTGCCGAGGAACGCGCTGTGCTCGACAGGTTCGTGGAGAGCGAGAGGGCAGTGCGGTGACAGCGAGCACGGCGCACAGCTACACCTGCCGGGTCCGGTGGTCCGACGTCGACGCCTTCGGCCATGTCAACAACGTGAAGTACTTCGAGTATGTGCAGGAGGCGCGGATCGGTTTCATGCACAGCCTGGCCGACGGCACCCTGAGCGGCGCGAGCACGTGGGTGGTGGCGCGCCAGGACGTGGAGTACAAGCGGCCGATGCTGTTCCGGTCAGCGCCCTACGAGATCCGCACGGTCGTCACCCGGATCGGCCGATCGTCGTACGAGCTGCAGGCAGACATCCTCGATGGTGAGGTGCTGATGTCGCGGGCCCGCACGGTCGTCGTCGCGTTCGACCAGGGCACGCAGCGGTCGCGGATCATGACCGACGTCGAGCGGTCGGCGTTGGAGTCGGCCCACGTCGGCTGACGGCCGCGTCCACCGACTTGCTACTCCTCGAGGGTGTTCACCATCGACTGCGCGGCGTACTCGAAGTAGCCCCACAGCTCAGCCTCGAGGTCCGGCGGCAGCGACTGCTGGTCCACCGCGGCGCGCATGTGGGTCAGCCAGCGTTCCTTCGCGGCCGGCGTCACCTTGAACGGCGCATGCCGCATCCGCAGCCGGGGGTGCCCGCGCTGCTCCGAGTACGCCGTCGGCCCGCCCCAGTACTGCTCCAGGAACATCCGGAACCGCTGTTCCGCCGGTCCCAGGTCCTCCTCGGGGTACATGGCGCGCAGCACGGGATCACCGGCGACGCCCGCGTAGAAGTCATGCACCAGGCGGACGAAGAAGTCGTGACCGCCCATCGCGTCGTACTTGCTCATCTGCTCTCCGCGCGCCTCAGTCACCCCACCATTGTGACAACCCGGCCCAGACCGGCCGCACACCGGTTGCGGGGGTTCAGGCAGGATTGCGCGGGTAGGCGCACATACGTTCCGAACTTGAGGAGATGAGCATGGCTACGACCCGCACCGCCGCGGCGCACTGGGAAGGTTCGCTGTTCGAGGGGGCCGGCAAGGTTTCGCTGCAATCGTCTGGCCTTGGCAGCTACGACGTCACCTGGGCCGCCCGCACCAAGGAGCCGGGTGGCAAGACCAGCCCGGAGGAGTTGATCGCGGCCGCGCACTCGGCCTGCTTCAACATGGCGTTCTCGAAGGCGCTGAACGACGCCGGTTCACCCCCGCAGGCACTGGACACCGAGGCTGACGTCGACTTCGTCGCAGGCGAAGGCATCACTGGCATCAGGCTGACCGTGCGTGGCCGGGTCGAGGGAATGGACAACGAGGCCTTCGCCAAGGCCGCGGAGGGCGCCAAGGACGGCTGCCCGGTGTCCCAGGCGCTGAAGGCCGTCCCGATCACGGTGGACGCCGCCCTGGCCTGACCCCGTCCCGTACGGCACGTCCGAGTCCGATGGCGTCGATTTGCGCCGCGTCGATTGGCACGGGGTGGCCCCGCGCCAATAGGTTTGGCACGGGGCCACCCCGTGCCAAACCTTGCTGTCGCGGACCAGTGCAGCGGACTAGCGCACGATGTCCGACTGCTCCGGCGGGCTGGTCGAGGCGTCGCGGTTCCAGAGCACGCGCTGGGGCAGCGGCATCTCGATGCCCTCGGTGTCGAAGCGCTCCTTGATCCGCTCGCGCATCGTGCGGGCGACCCCCCACTGCTCCAGCGGTGCCGTCTTCAGCACGACGCGCATCAGGACCGACTCGGGATCGAGGCTCTGCACGCCCCAGACCTCGGGCTCTTCCAGGATGAGTCCCCGGTGCTCGGGGTCGTCCCACAGTTGGTGTGCCTCCTCCCGCAGCAGGTCTCGGACCCGGTCCAGGTTCTCGCCGTAGGCCACCCGGATGTCGAGCACGGTGCGGGCCCAGTTCTGGCTCATGTTGCCGACGCGGAGGATCTCCCCGTTGCGGACGTACCACACCGTGCCGTCGATGTCGCGCAGCCGGGTGATGCGCAGCCCGACGGCCTCGATCTCACCGACGGCCTCGCCGACGTCGACGACGTCTCCCACGCCGTACTGGTCCTCGAGGATCATGAAGATGCCGGAGATGAAGTCCTTGACCAGCGACTGCGCGCCGAAACCGAGGGCCACGCCGACGATGCCGGCGCTGGCGATCAGCGGCGCGACGTTGTAGCCGAGCACGTCGATGACCATGATCATGATGATCGTGAACACGACGCCGGTCACGATGCTCTTGAGCAGCGAGGCCATGGTCGTCGCGCGCTGATGTCGGCGCTCGCTGGCGATGCGCGACGACTCCAGGATCGACTGCCGGGTCTTCCCGCGCTGGATCACACCGGGGACCGACCCCTCGGCGGCCCGCTTCGACAACCGGTCGATCAGCTTGTGGGCCACCCACCTGATCGCGACCGCAAGAGCGATCAGCCCGATGATGTGCAACGGCTTGGCGACCAGCCAGTTGGCCGCGCCGGCGAGCCACTCGCTGCCGGTCCAGTCCAGGACCCGGCCGCACCAGTAGTCGCCGTTCTGGCAGGCGAACTGCTCGGGAACCTCGGTCTGGGCCAGTTGGTCGGGGAGGTCGGTGGGGGACAGCACGCAGCGAACGTACGAAATGATCAGCGGGGGTTCAAACCGCAGTGCCGCGCATGGAAGGCCAAAGTGTCGGCACCGAGGTCGACCGAGCGGGACACCGACCGCGCGCCGTGTCCGACCTCACTCTCGACGCGGAGCAGCACCGGGTGGGTTATCGGGCCGGCGGACGTGGCCGACTGCAACGCCGCGCACATCTTGCGGGCGTGCAGCGGGTCCACCCGGGTGTCGGACCCGAACACGGTGAACAGCGTCGCTGGGTACGCTGACCCAGGCCGCACCCGGTGGTAGGGCGAGTACGTCAGCAGGGTGCGCAGCTGGTCGGCGTCGGCGGCGGTGCCGTACTCCCCGGACCAGAACCGGCCGAGGCCGTGCAGCTCAAACCGGGCCATGTCGAGCAGCGGTGCCGAGCACACGACCGACCGGTAGAGGTCGGGGCGTTGGGTCAGCGCAGCACCCACGAGCAGCCCGCCGTTGGAGCCACCGGAGATGCCGAGGCGGGCCGATGTGGTCACGCCCTCGTCCACCAGCCACTCAGCGGCTGCGTGCAGGTCGTCGAACACCCGCTGCTTGCCGGTCAGCATCCCGGCGCGGTGCCAGTCCTCGCCCTCCTCGCCCCCGCCGCGCAGGCAGCCGATCGCGTAGACGCCGCCGGCGCGCACCCACGAGACGATGCCGGCGGAGTAGCCTGGCGTCATCGAGATCCCGAAGCCGCCGTACCCGTAGAGGATGGTGGGGGCCGGTCCGCTCAGATCGTCGCGGCCGAGGAGAAACATCCGGACGCTGGTCCCGTCGTACGACGGGTAGTCGACGAGCCGCGCCCGGATGCCGGTGGTGTCCGGTGACCCACCGGGTGGGCCGGCCCAGTCGTCGACGTCGCCGGTGCGGGCGTCGAAGCGCTGGATGTGCGGCGGCGTCACGTGGTCGGTGTAGCTGAACCACATCTCGTGACCACCGTGGTAGCGCGTCACGAGGTCGCCGGTGGTGCCGAGCCCGGGCAGGTCGATGGCGCCGCGACGGGTGCCGTCGGCCAGATCGTGCAGGCTGATCTCGGCCACCGCGTGCCGAGTCCACGACACCGCCAGCATCGGCGTGTCGAGGTCGTCGAGCACGGCGAAGCCGGTCAGCACCGCCTCGGGGTCCTCGTCGACGAGCGGTTGCCATCGATGCGGCGCCTCGGGGTCGGCGACCAGCAGCCGCCCACGCGGGGCGCCGCGGTCGGTCCAGACATACATTCGGCCGTCGATGCCGACGCCGGCGGCTGTGCGGGCGTCCACGTCCTGCTGGATCGCGACGAACGCGGGCGACTCCCACCGTCCGTCCGCGAGGTCGGCGAGGTAGACGTCGTTGCGAGGATCGGTGCCGCGTGCACCACTGACGACGAGCCAGCGGCCGTCCCGGCTCAGTGAGACGCCCCAGACGAACTCCTTGTCACGGCCCTCGCCGAAGATCACCGGGTCGCGGCCGGGCTCCGTGCCGAGCCGGTGCAGCCAAACCCGGCGGTGGTACTGCTCCTCGTCACCGGGCACCGTCGCCGGATCGAGCCGGCGGACGTAGTAGAAGGCACTGGCGTCGGGCAGCCAGGCGATGGGAGACATCCGCGTCCGCGGGACCGGGCCGTCGACGACCTCGCCGCTGTCCACGTCGAGGACGCGGATCGCCGACTCCTCGGTGCCCGACTCCGACAGCTGGTAGGCCACCAGCGCTCCGTCCGGGCTCGGGCTCCAGGCGTCGAGCGTGGTCGTGCCCGCCGGGTCGAGCGCGATGGGGTCGACGAGCACGCGCTCGGTGCCGTCGGGATCGACCGTGTGCAGGACGCCGTGCTCCTGGTCGGCGGTGCGCCGGACGAAGAAGCACCGTGCGCCGCGCCACGAAGGTGGCCCGTGGAAGCCGGTGCGCATCAGCGCGTCGAGGCTGTCGCGGAAGTGCTCGCGGCTGGTCCACTGGCTGCGATGTCGCTCGAGCAGGTCGGCCTGCGCGGCCAGCCACTCCGTGGTCTCGACGCTGGCGGGGGCCTCGAGCCAGCGGTACGGATCGGCGATGCGTTCGCCGTGCACCTCCTCCTCGCACTGCGCGCGGCGGGCAGCCGGGTACGGCGGGATGTGCTCGGTGGCGCTCATCGCGCCGAGTGTATGTCGAGCACGGCGCGGTTCTACGCTCGGTTCTGCCCCTGTGCGGCCCCGTGCGGCCAATCGGTATCGTGGTGCCCGTGACGACCACCGATGCTCTTCGCCGCGCCGCCCGTGTCAGCGTGGTGGCCGCCCCGGCAGCCGTGCTGCTGGCCGCCTCGCCGGCCTTCGCCGACACGCCCGCGAGCTGGCAGGATCCCGCGCCGATGTCGCCGCTGACGGCGCTGCTGGTCTTCGTCGGGATACCGCTGGCGCTGTTCGTTACCATCGCGTTGCTGACGCTCGCGCCGTCGCTGATCCGAGGTGACCGCCAGCAGCGTGGAGTCACCTCGTGGACCGAGCCCGACTGGTTCGGCAACGAGGTCTCGCGCACGCAGCACCCGCGGGGCGAGCAGCCGCGCGGGGAGCTCGAGGGCGGAACGGCGCAGTCCGGAGGCGCAAGTGCCCGCTGGTGAGCTGCTCTCGCCGGCTGATCGCCGAGCGATCCAGCGGGCGGTCGACAGCGCCGAGGCACTGGCTGACTGCGACTTCTCGGTCTGCATCGACGAGTCCGACGGCGACCCCCGCGAGTACGCCGACCGGCTGCACGCCGGTCTGTCCGCGCCGGAGCTGAGTGTGCTGGTGCTGGTCGATCCGGTGGCGCGGCAGCTGGAGATCGTTACCGGGCCGCTCATCCGTCGCCATCTCGACGACTCCCAGGTTGCCCTGGCTGCCCTGGGCATGCAGACGTCGTTTGCCGCCGGTGACTTCGTCGGAGGTATCACCCGCGGTCTGCAGCAGCTGGCCGAGCACGCGCGCCGACCGCCGACCCTGCACTCCGACAGCCGCTGAGCGGTCGCCACGGTGGTCGGGGTGGTGCAGCCCGAGTGAGGCCGCCCCGAGACGGTCGGTCAGGCCTGTGCGTCGCGCTGCTGCGCGCGCAGCGCCCGCTCGAGGTCGGCGCGTCCCTCCAGGACCAGCCGGCGTGCCGCCGGGTTGGCCTGGGCGGTGTCCAGCCAGGCATCGACCTTGTCTGCGACTTCGCGCGTCGGGATGCCGCGGGGGAAGAGCAGGAGCAGGATCGTGGTCGCCAGCTGGGTGCCCTTGGCCTCCCACACCCCACTCGCCAGCTCCAGGTAGCGATCGACGTAGGGCAGCAGCACCTCCTCCTGCCCCGGTCGCTGGAACGAGGCCGCGATCATCCGTTGCGTCTCGTTCGGCACGTCGTCGCGCACGACCGCGTCGTTCCACGCCCGGTCCTTCGCCGCTGCCGTCGGCCGCGCTGCCGTCGCGGCCGCGGCCTGCTGACGGCCGGAGATCGTGTTGTCACGCTCCAGCTCCGCCTCGATGTCGGCCTCGTCGATGGCGCCCACGCGGGCCAGGCCGGTCACCAGCGTCCAGCGCAGATCGGTGTCTACGGTCAGCCCTGCCAGCGTCGCCGACCCGCTGAGCAGCCGCGCCAGCAGATCTGCTGACTCCTGGGACCGGGTCGCCGCGGCGAGGGCCCGGAGCAGCGCGAGCTGGTGGTCGCTGCCCGGCGCCGCCGCATCGAGGAGGGCGCGTAGCCCGCTCTCCCACCGGCCGGCGACCGCCGCCCGGTTGTCCGGCGCGACGTAGGCACCGACCACCGACTCGGTCTGGCGCAGCAGCCACTGCACCGCGGTGAGATCGGACTCGGTGCCGATACCGCCGAGGACCAGGTCGACGAAGTCGCTCGGTGTCATCTCGGCGTCTCGCATCATGTCCAGCGCAGCACCCCACGCGAGTGCGCGGGGCAGCGAGTCGCGGAAGTCGGCGATGTGGCTGACCACTGTGTGCAGTGACCGCTCGTCCAGCCGGATCTTGGTGTAGCTCAGGTCGTCGTCGTTGAGCAGCACGAGGTCCCCACGGGCCACGCCGCGCAGCTCCGGCACCGCGGTGCGCTCGCCCTCGACGTCGATCTCGAGCCGGTGGCGCCGTACCAGGCCGTCGGCGCCGTGGTCGTAGACGCCGACCGCGATCCGGTGCCGACGCAGCGTCGGGAAGTCCGGGTGGGCGGTCTGCACCACGGCGAAGGAGGTGAACCTGTCGTCGGCGTCGAGCTCGAACTCTGGCCGCATGGTGTTGACGCCGGACGTCTCCAGCCACTCCGTGCTCCACGGGCCCAGCTCACGCCCAGAGCTCTGCTCGAGCGCGGTCAGCAGGTCGGCCAGCTCCGTGTTGCCGTAGGCGTGCTGCTCGAAGTAGGTGCGCAGGCCGGCGGTGAACTCCTCCACGCCGACCCAGGCCACCAGCTGGCGCAGGGCAGAGGCGCCCTTGGCATAGGTGATCCCGTCGAAGTTGACCTCCACCGCCTCGAGGTCGAAGTTGTCGGCGGCGATCGGGTGTGTCGACGGCAGCTGGTCCTGCCGGTAGGCCCAGTTCTTGCGTGCGTTGCAGAACGTGGTCCAGGCCCCGTCGTACTCGGTGGCCAGCGACGCGGCATGGTGCGAGGCCCACTCCGCGAACGACTCGTTGAGCCAGAGGTCGTCCCACCAGCGCATCGTGACCAGGTCGCCGAACCACATGTGTGCCATCTCGTGCAGGATCGTGTTGCAGCGGCTCTCGTACGCCGCGGCGGTCTGCCGGCTGCGGTAGATGTACTCGTCGCGCAGCGTCACGCAGGCGATGTTCTCCATCGCGCCCATGTTGTACTCCGGCACGAAGAGCTGGTCGTACTTGCCGAACGGGTAGGCCATGTCGAACAGGCCTTCGAAGAACGCGAACCCTTGCCGGGTGAGCTTGACGATCTCGTCGGCGTCGAGGAACTCGGCGAGGGACTGCCGGCAGAAGATCCCGAGGCCGATGTCGCCGTCCCGGCCGGTGTGGGTGTCGCGGACGACGTGGTAGTCACCGGCGACCAGCGCGGTGACGTAGGTGGACATCACCGGGGTCGGCGGGAACCGCCACACCGAGACACCGTCGCCGACCTGCTCGGGCTCCGGGGTCGGCGATACCGAGACGACCTGCCAGTGCGACGGCGCGGCGACGGTGAAGCTGAACACAGACTTCAGGTCCGGCTGCTCGAACGTCGTGAACACCCGCCGTGCGTCGGGGACCTCGAACTGCGAGTAGAGGTAGACCCGTCCGTCGGCGGGGTCGACGAAGCGATGCAGCCCCTCCCCGGTGCGGCTGTAGCGGCAGTCGGCCACGACCCGCAGCTCGTTCTCCGCCTCGAGGTCGTCGAGAAGGATCCGGCCGTCGGAGTACGCCGTAGCAGGGGCGAGCGCCCGTCCGTTCAGCGTGATGTCGTGCACGTCTGCTCCGACGAGGTCGGCAAAGGTCGCCGCGCCCGGGTCTGCGCACCGAAACCGGATCACGGTGGTGGAGCCGAACGTGGCCTCGGTGGTCAGGTCGAGCTCCACCTCGTAGCTGTCGACGGTCAGCAGCGCGGCGCGCTCGCTCGCCTCGTCGCGGGTGAGGTTTGTGCCAGGCATGGCCGCATCCTCGCATGGGCATGCTCAAGGGCACGAAACAAATCCGGCGCTGACCGTGTTGACGGCGGTTGGCCGACATACGGCACGTCGCGATGGTGTGCCAGATCGTAACGAGGAGTAGTCAATGAGTGAGCGCAGCACCGAACCGGGAGGCTCCACGGAGTCGGCCCGTCAGCCCCGAGGCGGCGGCACCCGCCCCGTCGCCGACTTCTGGTTCGACCCGATCTGTCCGTGGGCGTGGCTGTCGTCACGGTGGCTGCTGGAGGTCGAGCAGGTGCGCGACATCACGCCGTCGTGGCACGTGATGAGCCTCGCCTACCTCAACCAGGACAAGGACCTTCCCGAGGACTACCGGGCCCTGATGGACAAGGCGTGGGGTCCGGCGCGGGTCTGCATCGCCGCCGCCGAGCAGCACGGGGACGGCGTCCTCGGCCCGCTGTACACGGCGCTGGGCCGCCGCTTTCACAACGAGGGTCGCGAGAAGGACCGCGCCACCGTCGAGGACGCGCTCACCGAGGCGGGTCTGCCGACGTCGTTGGCCGACGCCATGGACTCCAGCGACCTCGATGACGTCCTGCGCAAGTCCCACCACGCCGGCATGGACCAGGTGGGCATGGACGTGGGGACTCCGGTGATCAGCGTCGAGGGCGTCGCGTTCTTCGGGCCGGTCGTCACGCCCGCGCCACGCGGCGAGGCTGCCGGTCGGCTGTGGGACGGCGTGCTCCTGGTCGCGGGCACCGACGGGTTCTACGAGCTCAAACGCACCCGGGACCGGGACCCGATCTTCGACTGAGGCCGGTCTGCAACCGCCGCGCGCCAGTCCAAAGAGCCGTGCAAGACTGCGTGCCATGCGAGTTCATCTCGGCTCCGACCATGCGGGTTTCGAGCTCAAGCAGCATGTCGTGAGCCGGCTGGGGCAGCTCGGGCACGACGTCACCGACCACGGACCGCACGCGTACGACCCGGACGACGACTACCCGCCGTACTGTCTGCGTGCGGCCGAGGCCGTAGCCGCCGACCGCGCCTCGCTCGGCATCGTCGTCGGTGGCTCCGGCAACGGCGAGCAGATCGCGGCCAACAAGGTCAAAGGAGTGCGGGCGGCACTCGCGTGGAGCGAGGACACCGCGGCCCTGTCGAGGCAGCACAACGACGCCAACGTGATCTCGGTCGGTGCCCGCATGCACAGTGCCGACGAAGCCACCCGCTTCGTCGAAGTGTTCCTGGCCACTCCCTACAGCGACGAGGATCGGCACACGCGCCGTATCGGCATGCTGGCCGGCTACGAGGAAACCGGCGAGCTTCCGCCGCTGCCCGGTGCGTGACCCGGTCTGGCACCGGGTGGCTGGTGTGCGGGGTTGGCGCGGGGACGGGACACGTCGCGCGCCCGCACCGCCTCACCGCGCGTCGTCGAGCTGCGGTCCGCAGGCGCCGGCGGTGGCTGCCGCTGCGCAGGACGCGGGCGTTGCTGATCGGCCATGGGTCCAGGATGCCTGAGGGACACACGCTGCACCGCATCGCCGCGGAGATCGACGCCGCCTTCTCGCGCCGGCGGGTAGCGGTCTCCTCGCCGCAGGGACGCTTCGCCGACTCCGCGGCCTTGCTCGACCGCGCGACCCTGCGGGGGGCCGAGGCCGCCGGCAAGCATCTGCTGGTGGAGTTCAGCGGTCGTCGACTCGTGCACGTGCACCTGGGTCTGATCGGATCCTTCGTCGTCTCGGCGGGGGTTGCGACGGATCCTCGTGGTGCCGTGCGACTGCGGCTGCGCACGCTGTCCGGCACCCGGCCCGCGTACGCCGACCTGCGGGGACCAGCGGTGTGCGAGCTGGTCGGCCCGGGCGAGCGGGACGCACTGCTCGCCGGTCTGGGGCCGGACCCGCTCCGCAGCGACGCAGACCCCGACCAGGCGTGGCGCCGCATCACGCGCAGCCAGGTGTCGATCGCGGCGCTGCTGATGCGGCAGGAGGTGCTTGCCGGGGTGGGCAACGTCTACCGTGCCGAGCTGTTGTTCCGCCACGGCATCGACCCGCACACACCCGGCATCCGGATCGACCACGAGCTGTGGTCGCGGATGTGGGACGACCTCGTGCGGCTGATGCACGAGGGTGTCACGACCGGCCGCATCGACACCGTCCGGCGCGAGCACACCCCGGAGGCAATGGGCCGCCCCGCCCGGGTCGACGACCATGGCGGCGAGGTCTACGTCTACCGCCGAGCCGGCATGCCGTGCTGGGTGTGCGGCGAGAAGGTGCACACCGAGCTGCTCGCCGGCCGCAACCTGTTCTGGTGCCCGCGCTGCCAGCGAGCGCCGTGACACCGACGCCGTGACACCGACGCCGTGACACCGCCGTTGCGGGCCCGGGTCGGCGGCGCAGTATGGGCGGTCGGCTGACGTGACCTCGCGCGCCGGATAGTGTCACCCTGTGTCATCCACCCAAGTGCGGCCGGTCAGGCCGAGTCGGCCGCCTCGAGCTCGCGAACGGAGTCGTCGCCGGTTCACCCGGACGAGCCGACGCGTGCGGGAGTCGGAGATGACCTGGTTCCTGGGTCTGTGCCTGGTGACCGTGCTGATCGGCGCCGGTGCTGCCGAGACGCAGCCGGCGGTGCCGCTGAGCAGCTTCGTCGTCCCGACCCTCATCGGTGGGCTGGTGCTGAGCGTCCGGCGGTTGCTGTGGCTGCTCCCGCTGGTGGCCGTCTGCCTCGTCGGCAGCGCTGCGCTGGTCGGTTTCACCACCGTCCGCGTGGGCTCGGTCGTCGTGATCGTCGTGGTGGCCGGGCTGATGATGTGGAACGCGCAGTCCCGATCGAAGCTCGGCGTGGCGGGTTCACGCGGCGAGTCGATGCTGATCGACCTCCGCGACCGCCTGCTGAACCAGAGTGAGCTGCCCGAGCTGCCCCGCACCTGGTACGCCGAGGCCGTGATGCGCTCGGCCGGGGGTGCGTCCTTCGCCGGTGACTTCATGGTCGCGGCCAAGACCCATGCCAACGGGCGGGTCCTGGAGGTCGCTGTGGTGGACGTGTCCGGCAAGGGCATGGCGGCCGGCACCCGGGCGCTGCTGCTGTCCGGGGCGTTCGGTGGGCTGCTGGGTGCACTGCCGCCGGAGCGGTTCCTCCCGGCAGCCAACGACTACCTGTTGCGCCAGGAGTGGGGCGAGGGGTTCGCGACCGCCGTACATCTGGCCATCGACTTGTCCACCGGAGACTTCGAGGTGCGCACGGCCGGGCACCCGCCGGTGGTGCAGTTCCACTCCGGATCCGGCAGGTGGGCGGTGCACGACTCCGAAGGGCCGGTGCTCGGCCTGATGGATGCGGCGGAGTTCTCGGCGTCGAGCGGCCGGCTGCTGGTGGGTGACGCGCTGCTGCTCTACACCGACGGCCTGGTGGAGACACCGCAGCGTGACATCACGATGGGAATCGACAAGCTGGTCGGCGAGGCGGAGCGGCTCGTCCGCGGCGGTTTCGACGGCGGCGCGACCCGGCTGGTCGACCGGATCGCTTCCGAGAACGACGACCGCGCGCTGCTGCTGCTGCACCGCCGCTGACCTCGCTCGTGGGCGCGCCGCGGCCTGCCAACCCCGGTCGTGGGTCGTGGAGCGGGTGACGAGAATCGAACTCGCGTAGCCAGTTTGGAAGACTGGGGCTCTACCATTGAGCTACACCCGCGCGGCGACCGTGTGCAGGGCGCGGAGGCTCCTGCTCGGTCGACCGCGAACATGATGCCACGGCTGGCCCGCTGCTGCCCAGCCAGCCCGGTTCGGCGTACTCGGCGGTCTCCATTAGACTCGGCCCCTGCGTCGCGGGGCGTAGCGTAGTGGCTAGCGCGCCTGCTTTGGGAGCAGGAGATCGCAGGTTCGAGTCCTGTCGCCCCGACCACCAGCTGTCCTACCCGGTCGGCGTGTGTGGCGCCGACCCAGCAGTCGTCAACGAGGAGACCCGATCACCGTGCAGAGCGCCGTGGAGAAACTGAGCCCGACCAGTGTCCGGCTCACCATCGAGGTGCCCTTCGAGGACCTGAAGCCGAACCTCGACGCGGCGTACAAGAAGGTGGGGCAGCAGATCACGATCCCCGGCTTCCGCAAGGGCAAGGTCCCCCCGCAGATCATCGACCAGCGCGTCGGGCGCGGTGCGGTGCTCGACGAGGCCGTCAACGAAGCGGTCCCCGAGCTGTACCGCAAGGCGGTCGAGGACGCCGAGCTCACTCCGCTGGGCCAGCCCGAGATCGAGGTGACGGAGTTCGAGGACAATGCGAAGCTCACCTTCACCGCCGAGGTCGACGTGCGCCCGGAGATCACCGTGCCCGACTTCGGCGGCCTGCAGGCCGAGGTCGACGACGTCGTGGTGACCGACGAGGACGTGGAGGAGCAGCTGCAGGCCTTGCGGGAGCGCTTCGGCACGCTCGTCGACGTCGACCGCGCGGTGGGCGACGGGGACTTCGTCACCATCGACCTGTCGGCCAGCAAGGACGGCGAGCTGATCGAGGACGCCCAGGCGACCGACTTGTCGTACCAGGTCGGCAAGGCGAACATGCTCGAGGGCCTCGACGAGGCTCTGCTCGGCATGTCGGCCGGCGAGACCAACACGTTCTCCACCAGCCTGGTGGGCGGTGACCAGGTCGGCGAGGAGGTCGACGTCGAGGTCAAGGTATCCGCGGTCAAGGAGCAGGAGCTGCCCGAGGTCGACGAGGAGTTCGCGCAGACCGCCAGCGAGTTCGACACCGTCGAGGAGCTGACCGCCGACGTGCGCACCCGGCTGGAGCAGGGCAAGCGCCTCGAGCAGGCCGCCCAGGCCCGCGACGCGGTGCTGGAGAAGCTGCTCGACATCACCGACGTCCCGGTGCCCGACAAGGTGCTGGCGCAGGAGGTCGAGGCGCGCCGCGAGCAGATCCGCGAGCAGCTCCAGTACGCCGGGATGACCGAGCAGGCATACCTCGACGCGGAGGAGCAGACCGAGGACGAGTTCGCCGCGGACATCGAGAAGCGTTCGCGCGACGCGATGGCGGCGCAGTTCGTCCTCGACGCGATCGCCCGGGCCGAGGAGATCGGCGTCGACGAGAGTGAGCTGTCCCAGCAGATCGTGCGGCGTGCGCAGCAGTCGGGGATGCAGCCCGAGCAGTTCGCGCAGCAGGTGATGCAGGCCGGGCAGGTGCCGATGCTGGTGGCCGAGGTCGTGCGCGGCAAGGCACTGGCCACGGTGGTCGAGTCGGCGGAGGTCAAGGACGCCTCCGGCAACGTCATCGACCTGAAGAACCTGCAGCCCGACGGTTCCTTCGGCGACCCCGAGGCCGAGGGTGCAGAGGCGGCCGACTCCGCCGCTGGTGACGGTGCCGCGGACTCCGCCGGCGACGAGGACGTGACGCAGGAGCCGTCCGTCCGGGAATGACCCCCGCCCGCCCGGCCCTCCGAGCCAGCGTGCCGCCCCATGGCGTACCCGCCCTCGTGCACGCCATGGTCCCATGGTTTGCACCGGCCGCCCGAGGCATGCACGCCTCGGGAAGGTTGTGAACGCGATGGCACCATGGCGTTCACGGGCGGCGGGTCAGAAGATCTCCTGACACCACGGTGCCGGGTCCCAGTCGAACGCCTGCGTCGCCCGTGCCAGTGAACCGGCGGTGTCCTCGCGGATGCGTCCGGCGGCGGCGATCCGGCTGAGGTGCCGCTCGCCGAGGTAGGCGGCGCCGAGGTCGTCGACACTGATGGCGAAGTCGGATGCCGTGTCGACGCGCTCGCAGCTGGCGCCGTCGCGGTCGCCCTGCAGCCGCCAGCTGCCGTTGTTCCACGGGCAGCGGTGGTCCTCAACCCGGATCACCACGTCGACGGGCACGGAGTAGCGACGGGCCGACAACGCCCGGTCGACGTCGACGAGCCGGACCCAGAGCTGGTCGTTGATGTCGACCGACGTGCGTCGTGGGTCCACCAGCATGTCGAGCAGCGGGTCGTCGACCGGCCGGTTGCGCAGCTTGGTCACGGCCATCAGGTCCTGGTTGAGCACGAATTCCATGACCCGGGCGTAGGAGCCCGCGTCGACGGCGAACAGCTCCTTGACCAGCACGGTCCCGTGCGGGCCGTTGGGCGTCCAGCTGGCCTTGGTGCGAAACATCGCGTATCCGACCACCTCGCCGTCGCGCTCGGCGACCACGGCCCGCAGCTCCGACGCGCCGTTCCGGCCGCTCGGCGCGTCGTGTGCGGCCCGCTGCCACCACCGGTCGTCGCGCCGGAACGCACCCGGCCGGGAGGTGACCTCCTCGTCGAAGACCTTGCCTGCCAGCGCCGAGAGCTCGGACGGCTCGACGTAGCGCAGCGAGACCTCCGACGCCGCCGGAGCCAGCTGCAGCTCCGAGCTGCTGCGCGGCACCTCGATCCCCAGCGAACGCGCTGCGAAGCCATAGCCGAAGCGGGGGTAGATCTGGGGCTCGGTGGCCCACAGGCCGGCGACCGGCTCCGCGCCCTCGTCGTGCAGGTCCGTGAGCTGTCGCTTCATCAGCTGGCTGAGGATGCCGCGCCGCCGGTGGGTCGGCAGCACCGAGACACCGGTGACGCCGCAGACGCCGATGGTCGCACCGGGCACGGTCATCTGCAGTGGCAGCCCCACGGTGGTGCCGACGAGCATGTCACCGTCGAAGGCGCCGATCAGCGTGGCGTCGTCGAGGATGATCCGCTCGGCGTCGCGCTCGTCGCTGGTGGTGGAGTGGCCGAACGCGAGGTCGAAGAGGTCGAGGGTCGACTCGACCGCGTCGGCGGGGAGGCGGCGGATGGTGATGTCGGTCATCGCAGAATCATCTCAGGCCGGGGAGAGGAAGGCGCAGAGCGCACCGGCGTACATCGCGGGGTCGAGCGCTCCGCACATCTCCCGCGCCGAGTGCATCGATAGCTGAGGGGCGCCGAAGTCGACGGTCGTCGCGCCGGTCAGGGCGGCCGTCATCGGACCGACGGTCGAGCCGCACGGCATGTCACTGCGGCTCACGAACCGCTGCACCGGCACCTCGGCCTGGTCGCACGCGGACGCGAACGCCGCCGCGCCGAGTGCATCGGTGGCGTAACGCAGCTTGGCGTTGATCTTGAGCACCGGCCCGCCGTTGACGGCGATCTGGTGCTCGGGGTCGTGGCGGTCGACGTAGTTGGGATGCGTGGCATGGGCCATGTCGCCCGACGCGATCACGGATCCGGCAAGCGCGCGGAGGTAGTCCTCGCGATCGCCCCCGGCGGCGTGCACGATCCGCTCGAGAACCGCGGTCAGCAAGGTCGAGAAGGCTCCGCGCTCCGACATGCTGCCGACCTCCTCGTGGTCGAAGAGCACCAGCGCCTGCACCCACGGCGTACTCGGTGGCGCGTCGACGGCAGCCAGCAGTGCCCGCACCCCGGCGTAGGAGGTGGCGAGGTTGTCCAGGCGTGGAGCCGCTATCAGGTCCTGGTCACGACCGATCCGTCGCGACGGCGTCAGGTCGTGCGTCATCAGGTCCCAGCCGAGTACGTCGGGGGACTCGGCGCCGACGCTGTCCGCGACGAACGACCCGAAGTCGCCCGGTCCGGTCCCGACACCCCAGATCGGGGACAGGTGCTGCTGCGGGTTGAGCCGGAGCCCGTCGTTGACGTCGCGGTCGAGGTGGATCGCCAGCTGCGCGACCCGCAGGATCGGCTCGTCGATCTGCACCAGGTGCTGGCGGATGCCGTCGCGGGCGCGCACCGCCACCCGGCCCGAGATGCCCAGGTCGCGGTCGAGCCAGGAGTTGAGCAGTGCCCCGCCGTAGACCTCGACGCCGAGCGTCTGCCAGCCGGCGCGGTGGGCGTCGGGCTGCGGCTTGATCCGCAGGTTGGGACTGTCGGTGTGCGCCCCGACCACCCGGAAGCCGGTGGTCGGTCCCGCGGCGTGCTCGCTGCTCCAGGCCACCAGTGACCCACCGCGCTCCAGGTAGTAGCGCCCCGGTGCGGTGGGCCAGGCGGCGGACTCGGTGAGCCGGGCGAAGCCGGCCTGCTCGAGCCGGGCGGCAGCCTCGGCGCAGGCATGGAACGGCGACGGAGACGCATCGACGTACCGGCACAGACCGGTCGCCTCGGCATCGGTGTCGAAGACGGTGCCAGAGAGCGGCGCAGGGGGAGGGGGCATGCGGCAACCCTAGAGTCCGGCCGTCGAGTCCGAACCGGCGGATGAGCACGCTCGCCGATCCAGGCCGCGGGCTCGTGGGGCGCAGGCGGGTCGACCTTGCGCTGTGGGCGAACAGGCAACGGCGCCTCGTGGCTTTGTCAGGGGCGCCCGCTAGGGTCGAACCCGTGAACACGCCATTGACGGACCCAACGATGGGCACACAGATGAACGGCGGCGCGTCCGGCTACGGCCTCGACGACCACATCTACCAGCGGCTGCTCCGAGAGCGGATCGTGTTCCTCGGCTCCGAGGTTCGCGACCAGAACGCCAACGCGATCTGCGCGCAGATGTTGCTGTTGAGCGCCGAGGACCCCCAGCGCGATATCAACCTCTACATCAACTCGCCCGGTGGCTCGGTCGACGCGGGCATGGCGATCTACGACACGATGCAGTTCATCTCCAACGACGTCGCCACCTACGGGATGGGTCTGGCCGCGTCGATGGGGCAGTTCCTGCTGTGTGCCGGTGCGCCGGGCAAGCGATACTCACTGCCGCACGCGCGGATCATGATGCACCAGCCCTCGGGTGGACTCGGCGGGTCCGCGTCCGACATCAAGATCCAGGCCGAGCAGTCGCTCTACATCAAGAGGACGATGCAGGCGCTGATCGCCCAGCACACCGGCCAGACGGTCGAGCAGGTCGAGACCGACTCCGACCGCGATCGCTGGTTCACCGCCGACCAGGCGCTCGAGTACGGCTTCATCGACCACGTGGTGGCGAGTGTGGGCCAGGTGCCCGACCACGCCCGACCAGCCCACTGAGTGGAGGAACAATGAACTACATCATCCCGCAGTGGGAAGAGCGCACGTCCTACGGCTACCGCCGGATCGACCCCTACGGCAAGCTGTTCGAGGACCGCATCATCTTCCTCGGCACGCCGATCGCCGACGACATCGCCAACGCCGTGATGGCGCAGTTGCTGTGCCTGCAGCAGATGGACCCCGAGCGCGACATCAGTCTCTACATCAACTCGCCGGGCGGTTCGTTCACCGCGCTGACCGCGATCTACGACACGATGCGCTACATCAAGCCCGACATCCAGACGGTGTGTCTGGGTCAGGCGGCCTCGGCGGCAGCGATCCTGCTGGCGGCGGGTACGCCGGGCAAGCGGCTGGCGTTGCCCAACTCGCGCATCCTGATCCACCAGCCTTACACCGAGGGCACCTACGGCCAGGCCTCCGACATCGAGATCCAGGCCAACGAGATCCTGCGGATGCGCTCGCTGCTCGAGCAGATGATCGCTGACAACACCGGCAAGGACGTCAAGCAGGTGGAGCAGGACATCGAGCGCGACAAGATCCTCACCGCTGAGCAGGCCGTCGAGTACGGGCTGGTCGACCAGGTGCTCGCCTCGCTCAAGCAGGTGCCGCAGGTCTGAGGGGAAGCCGCGGTGGCGCGCTCCCTCTCCGCCCGGTCGATACCTGTGGTGGGGAGTGTTCGCTCTCGGCGTACCTGATCAGGGCCACGCCGCGAGCGAATGCTCGCCCCGGCTGTCGCCCCGAGGGAGTACCGTCGGACCCATACACCGCTCGGTCGTTTCGAGGCCGGGCCTGAGTCGTGAGGAGACGTCCCGGGTGGCACGCATCGGTGACGGCGGCGATCTGCTGAAGTGCTCCTTCTGCGGAAAGAGCCAGAAGCAGGTCAAGAAGCTCATCGCAGGTCCAGGTGTTTACATCTGTGACGAATGCATAGACCTGTGCAATGAGATCATCGAGGAGGAGCTCTCCGAGGGCACCGACGTCGGGCTCGAGGAGCTGCCCAAGCCCCGTGAGATCTATGAGTTCCTCCACTCCTACGTGATCGGCCAGGACTCCGCGAAGAAGTCGCTCGCGGTGGCGGTCTACAACCACTACAAGCGCGTGCAGGCTGGTGTCGCCGGCACCGACAAGCCCAGTAGCAAGCACAGCAGCAAGCAGCCCAAGGACGACCCGGTCGAGCTCGCCAAGTCCAACATTTTGCTCATCGGCCCGACCGGCTGCGGCAAGACCTACCTCGCGCAGACGCTGGCTCGGAGGCTCAACGTCCCGTTCGCGATCGCCGACGCCACCGCGCTCACCGAGGCCGGCTATGTGGGTGAGGACGTGGAGAACATTCTCCTCAAGCTGATCCAGGCCGCTGACTACGACGTCAAGAAGGCCGAGAACGGCATCATCTACATCGACGAGATCGACAAGATCGCCCGCAAGAGCGAGAACCCGTCGATCACCCGCGACGTCTCCGGGGAGGGCGTGCAGCAGGCGCTGCTGAAGATCCTCGAGGGCACCACCGCCTCGGTTCCGCCGCAGGGTGGGCGCAAGCACCCGCACCAGGAGTTCATCCAGATCGACACCACCAACATCTTGTTCGTGGTGGGGGGTGCGTTCGCCGGTCTGGACCAGATCATCGAGTCGCGCGCCGGCAAGAAGACCTTGGGCTTCACCGCGAGGGTGCATGACGATGAAGAGGTCGAGTCGGACGAGGCGCTCGACGAGGTGATGCCCGAGGATCTGCTGAAGTTCGGCCTGATCCCGGAGTTCATCGGTCGGCTGCCGGTGATCGCCACGGTCAACCACCTCGACCGCGCGGCGCTGATCCAGATCCTCACCGAGCCCAAGAACGCACTGACCCGGCAGTACCAGAAGCTGTTCGAGCTCGACCACGTCGAGCTGGAGTTCACCCCGGACGCGGTCGAGGCAATCGCCGATCAGGCGATGCTGCGCGGCACCGGTGCCCGCGGCCTGCGTGCGATCATGGAAGAGGTGCTGCTGCACGTCATGTATGACGTGCCCAGCCGCGAAGACATCGCCAAGGTCGTCGTGACCGGCGAGGTCGTCTCCTCCAACGTCAACCCGACGCTGGTGCCCCGCGAGCCGGAGCCGAAGAAGCGCAAGTCGGCCTGAGCCGGCCCTCGGGCCGGACAGTCTCCGTCAGTTGACGATGTTGTTGGTTCGAGGCGACTCAAACAGCCAGATCGTCAACTGGCACGCGTCCCGCAGGCATTCCCGTACAAGCGGGAGTGGTCAGGCGTCGGAGGTGACGAGGTCGGCGTCGACCGTGACACCGTCGGCGCTGTCGTCGCTGGTGTAGACCAGCTCACCACTCACCCGGCCGACGGCGCGCAGGTCGGCATCGGCCCTCCTGGCCAGCGCCAGCGTGCCGGCGGGCCCACGCACCTCGGCGCCGCTGATCTCGGTCCGCATCGAGACCTTGGCCTGCGACTTGGCGCCGCGCAGCGCGACCAGCACACCTGCGACTGCGTCCAGCAGGTCCGGCGAGGCCGCCGCGGCCGATCCGAGCTCGGCGGCGACCGGCCATGGCTGGCGGTGGATCGAGCCCTCCCGCCACCACGACCACACCTCGTCGGTCACGTACGGCAGGAACGGCGCCAGCAGCCGCAGCTGCACCGACAGTGCGATCGCCAGCGTCGCCCGCGCGGAGGCGGCCGCGTCCGCGCCCCGGCTGCCGTACGCGCGCTCCTTCACCAGCTCGAGGTAGTCGTCGCAGAAGGACCAGAAGAACCGCTCGGTGACCTCCAGCGCCGAGGTGTAGTCGAAGGCCTCGAACGCCTCGGTCGCCTGCCGCAGGACCACGTCCAGGCCGCCGAGCAGCGCGCAGTCGACGGGCTCGCGGACGGCGGACGGCGACGGCTGCACAGCGCCGAGCCCGAGCACGAACTTCGACGCGTTGAGCACCTTCATCGCCAGCCGCCGGCCGACCTTCATCTGGCTCTCGTCGAACGGCGAGTCCGCGCCCGGACGCGCCGTCGCGGCCCGCCAGCGCACCGCGTCGGCCCCGAACTTGTCCAGGATGTCGACCGGCACGACCACGTTGCCCTTGGACTTGCTCATCTTCTTGCGGTCCGGGTCGACCACGAACCCCGAGATCATCGCGTGCGTCCACGGCACCGAGTCGTTCTCGAAGTGCGCCCGCACCACCCGGGAGAACAGCCAGGTGCGGATGATGTCGTGCGCGTGGGTGTTGAGGTCCATCGGGAAGACCAGGTCGAACAGCGCGGGGTCGCGTTCCCAGCCCCCGGCGATGTGCGGGGTGAGCGAGGACGTCGCCCAGGTGTCCATCACGTCGGGGTCGCCGATGAAGCCGTTCGGCTTGCCGCGCTGGTCCTCGTCGTACCCGGCCGGGCTCTGCGACGTGGGATCGACCGGCAGCGCGTCCTCGGCCGGCACGATCGGCGAGTCGTAGACCGGCTCGCCGTCGCCGTCGAGGCGGTACCAGACCGGGATGGCCACCCCGAAGAAGCGTTGCCGGCTGATCAGCCAGTCGCCGTTGAGACCGCCGACCCAGTTGTCGTAGCGGTGTCGCATGTACTCCGGGATCCAGCGGATCTCACCGCCGCGGTCGACCAGGCGCCGGCGTAAGCCGGCGTCGCGGCCGCCGTTGCGGATGTACCACTGCCGGGTGGAGACGATCTCCAGCGGCTTGTCCCCCTTCTCGAAGAAGTTGGCCTTGCGCTGCGTCGGCTCCGGGTCGCCGGCCAGGTCGCCGCTCTCGCGCAGCAGTCCCACGACCTGCTCCCGCGCGCTGAAGACGGTCTTGCCGGCCAGCTGCGCGTACGCCGCTCGGGCGGCGTCCGTGCCGACCCACTCCGGGGTCTCGCGCAGCACCCGGCCGTCGCGGCCGACGACGGTGCGGGTCGGCAGCGCCAGCTCACGCCACCACTGCACGTCGGTCAGGTCGCCGAAGGTGCAGCACATCGCGATGCCGGCGCCCTTGTCCGGCTCGGCCGCCGGGTGTGCCAGGACCGGCACCTCGACGTCGAAGAGCGGCGAGCGCACGGTGCTGCCGAACAGCGGCTGGTAGCGTGCGTCGTCGGGGTGGGCGATCAGCGCGACACAGGCCGGGACCAGCTCGGGCCTGGTCGTCTCGACGTGCACGGGACCGGTGGGGCCGTGGAAGGCGACGCGGTGGAAGTGCCCCGGATAGTCGCGGGCCTCCAGCTCCGCCTGCGCGACCGCGGTCTGGAACGTCACGTCCCACATGGTCGGTGCCTCGGACAGGTAGGCCTCGTCGCGGGCGAGATTGCGCAGGAACGCGCGCTGTGACACCGCCCGGGTGTCGTCGCTGATCGTGGTGTAGGTCAGCCGCCAGTCGACCGAGAGGCCCACCTTCCGCCAAAGCGCCTCGAAGGCACTTTCGTCGTCCTGTGCCAACCGCTCGCATAGGTCGATGAAGTTCTGTCGCGAGATCGGCACTTGCCGCTTCGGGTCCGGCTTCTCCGGCGGGGTGAAGTCGGGGTCGTGGGGCAGTGAGGGGTCGCAGCGGACCCCGAAGTAGTTCTGCACCCGGCGCTCCGTGGGCAGCCCATTGTCGTCCCACCCCATCGGGTAGAAGACCTCCTTGCCCCGCATCCGCTGGAACCGCGCGATGGTGTCGGTGTGGGTGTAGGAGAACACGTGGCCCACGTGCAGCGACCCCGACACCGTCGGCGGCGGAGTGTCGATCGAGAAGACCTGCGCCCGGTCCGCTACGGCGGACCGGTCGAACCGGTAGATGCCCTGCTCCTCCCAGATCCGGCCCCACTTGGCTTCCAGCCCCTCGAGGGCCGGCTGGTCCGGGACCCGGGTGGCCGGTGCGGCGGGGGTGCTCTCGGCGTCGCTCATGATTGCGAATCCTACGGTGAGTGCACCGGCGGGAGCGAACCACTTGCTCCCGTGACCGGCTGCGGCCGTGACGAGCGGTCAGCGCCGCTGCTGGCCGCACTAGACTCCGAGGCGATGTCAGACTCCACTGCTTCCCCGCCCTCCGCGTACGCCGCCGTCGAGGCCGCGATGCTTTCCCGCTGGCCCGAGACCCGGATGGAGCCGTCGATGGACCGGATCCGGGCGCTGTGCGACCTGCTCGGCAGTCCGCAGCACGCCGCTCCGGTCGTCCACCTGACCGGCACCAACGGCAAGACCTCCACGGCCCGGATGGTCGACGCGCTGCTGCGGGCCCGGGGTCTGCGCACGGGACGGTTCACCAGCCCGCACGTGGAGTCGATGCGGGAGCGGATCTGCGTCGACGGCGAGCCGCTCAGCGAGGAGCGCTTCGTCGAGGTCTTCGCCGAGGTCGCCCCGTACGCCGAGATCGTCGAGCGGTCGGCGCAGCACCCCGTGTCGTTCTTCGAGCTGGTCACCGCGATGGCGTTCGCCGCGTTCGCCGACGCCCCGGTCGACGTCGTCGTCCTCGAGGTCGGCCTCGGCGGCACCTGGGACGCGACCAACGTGGCCGACGCGCAGGTCGCCGTGATCACCCCCGTGGACATCGACCACACGCACCTGCTGGGTGCCACGCCGGAGGAGATCGCGGCGGAGAAGAGCGGCATCATCAAGTCGGGCACCTTCGCCGTCCTCGCGCAGCAGTCGGTCGAGGTGGCCGAGGTGCTGTTGCGCCGTGCTGTCGAGGTCGAGGCGACCGTGGCCCGCGAGGGGGTGGAGTTCGGCATCGCCGAGCGTTCGGTGGGCGTCGGTGGCCAGATGGTCAGCCTCAAGGGGCTCTCCGGGCAGTACGACGAGATCTTCCTCCCGCTGCACGGCGTGCACCAGGCACACAACGCGGCCTGTGCCGTGGCAGCCGTGGAGGCGCTGGGCGGCGGCGGCGAGGCGCTCGACCCCGAGATCGTCACGGAGGCCTTCGGGCAGGCCGACTCACCGGCCCGGCTGGAGGTCGTGCGGCGCAGCCCCACCGTGCTGGTCGACTCCGCACACAACCCGCACGGCGCCCGAGCCACCGCTGAGGCGGTGCAGGAGGCGTTCGCGCTGAGCCCGCTGGTCGGCGTGCTCGGCGTGATGGGGGACAAGGACGTCGAAGGTGTGCTGGACGCGTTCGAACCAGTGCTCTCCTCGGTCGTCTGCACCCAGAACTCCACGGACCGGGCGATGCCCGCCGAGTCGCTGGCCG
>DASSKO010000155.1:0-2430 GCA_035690425.1 Nocardioidaceae bacterium | reverse complement strand
GGGGCGGTTAGCTCCGTCGTGAAGGCGGGGTCGCCGACTCCGCAACAGCCTTGATCCGTTGCAGGGTCTGCAGCATGCCGCGTTGGTTAGTGGCAGACCGCCATCGCCCGGCGATCGTCCAGTACAGCCTGGTGAGCGCGGTCGGGGCGAGGGTGTAGGACTCCGTCACGGCGGTGCCGCCCGCGACTGGGTGGAGTTGGTAGGTCCACGTGTTCACCGGCCGGCCGCCGACGTGGACTCCGAACTCGAACAGGGTCGGCGCCTCGCATCGCAGCACCCGGCAGTCGGTCCAGTAGACGGGACCGCGCCCGTTGCGGCGGACGTGCCCACGGAACATCGCGCCGACGGCCGGGCCGGGTGGTTCGGTGATCCACTGCGCTTCGAAGGTTTCCGGGCTGAACTCTCCGATCCTGGTGACGTCGGCGACCAAGTCCCACAGGGCGGCTGCGGGCGCGGCGACCGTGACGGTGACGGACCCGTTCACGCTGCCCGTACCAGCGGAGTCCGCGGGGTCGCGTCCTCGTGGCGGACTCGGCGCGGCGCAACAGCCGTCGAACCTGCACGGTGGGTGGCCGCGGCTGCCGTCGCCACAGCCAGCAACACAAGCAACGGGCCGCTGTTGGGGTCGGTGGACTGTCCGCTGAACAGCAGACCGAAGCCTTCGCCGAACATCCAGAACCCGCCGGCGAGGACGGCACCCGCAACCGTCGAGGCGGTCCGGCTGGCACCCGGCACGGTCGCCGCCGCGGCGATGAGCAGCGGCAGCACGATCAGCGCGAGCACGATCATGCCGTGGTGGTCCACGGTGGCCGCGAGGGAGCGGGTGGGGTGCGACAACCAGCCGGGAACGTTGTCAGCGTTGTCGCGTAAAGCACCGGCGATGTCACCGGGACGGTTCTGGCCGGGCAAGGCTTGCAGGATGCCGCCGACGGTCCAGGTCGCGACCCAGCCGATAGCGGCCGCCGGCGACGGTGCGTCGCCGCAGCCGTCGCGCCCGCGCGCGGGATATGCGGCGACGGCGACCAGCGCGTAGAGAATCACCGCGCCGGGTGCTCCCGTGAGTAGCATCGCGTGCCCCGACAGCAGGCCACCGAGACCTTCCCCGAGCCACCACACGGCGAGGCTCCACCCGACCGAGGCGAGCAGAGCGACCCGTGCGGTGCGGCGGACGAGCAAACCGACAGCGAGTGCGAGCTGGACCAGCGCGAACGCTGTGTTGGTCGCGATCGGATGCGCGCTGCTGAGGTGCGCGGCGAGGTGCACGGGGGCGGCGACGATCCACGGCTGTCCGGCTCCGGTCGGCGCGATCACCTCGCGGCCGAACGCGGCGCTGAACATGTAGGGCTGGAACTGCAACGCCGCGTCGAGGAGCCACAGGCCGGCCAACGCCCATTGCAGGCCTCGTCGGGTGATGCGCATGGTGGGCTCCCGGCAGCAGGTTGAGGTAGTCGGGGCTAGTTCGTCCGAGCCAGTCATCCGGTTCGATTGTTCCCGAGTGAACCGGATCGCTCGCGGCAGCGAAGGTCTTCGGTGAGCCGAGTCATAGTGCGAGTGCTGGCAGTAGCGGCGTTGAGTGTCAGCGCCTACGTTCACCTGCATCTGGCGCACCTATATCCGTATCCAGGCACGATCACCGGAACGCAACTGTTCGACATCCAAGGCGTGACGGCCGCGGTGATCGCGCTCGCGCTGCTCGTGACCGGCAACCGGTGGGTGTGGCTGGCCGCGGCCGGAATCGGGTTGTCGTCGTTCGCCGCGGTGATGCTCTACCGCTACGTCGACGTCGGAGCGCTGGGCCCGTTGCCGAACATGAACGACGGCACCTGGATGCCCTCCCCCGACAAACCGGCATCGGCGGTCGCCGAGGCGCTCGTCCCGCTGTTGTTCGGCGTCCTGGTGCTTCTCGACCGTCGTAGGATCCATCGACGGTCCGCGACGAGATCAGGTTGACGTTCGGCCGCAGCCCTGCGTGAGAGCGCACCACCACCACTATTTGGGTGCTGTCGCCGTAGACAAGGACTGCCACCCCACATCTCCGAGACAGGTCAGCCGCCGATGCTTGGGTGGATGCCCGCAGGACGGGCTTCAAGGTCGGCAGCGCTCAGGGCGTCGGCGAGCACGACCCGCAGCCGCTGACAGGCACGGCTGGTGGGGTCGAGATGGGTGAAGTGCCCACCGGTGCCCAGCGTCAGTGACACGTTCGCGCCGGCGCGGTCGGCAGCGTTCCGGTAGCGCTGGCTTTGGCTGATCGGAACGATGTCGTCGTCGCGGCCGTGGATGAGATGCACAGGGCACGAGGCTGGCACCAGAGCGCTCGGGTCGGCGATCCGGTAGCGACCGGGCTGCTGGCCGGGGGTGCCCCCGCACAGGGCCAGTACCGCGCCGCCGCCGAGACCTTCGTCAGCAGCGGCGCGCAACGCGGCGACCGGC
>DASSKO010000154.1:0-25547 GCA_035690425.1 Nocardioidaceae bacterium | reverse complement strand
GTTGCGCAGCAGCTGGTAGTCGACCAGGGAGTCCTTGCCCACGCCGAACGTCAGCTGGAACCCGTCCCGCTCCCGGTCGCGGTTGGTCACCGTGACCGAGTCCAGCGCGTCCACCACGTCGTAGGGCGCCGGTCGTGCGATCGTCGCCCCGACGAGCAGCTGCAGCCGTACGCCGAGGTCGGCCATCACAGGCTCCCGGCCTCGGGCACCGGGATGAGAAGGCGCCTGCCCAGTCTGTCCTCGGCGCACAGGTCGTCCGGCCGGACGGCGCAGTTGGCGTCGCACAGACGCCAGAACTGCTCGGGATCACCGAGGTAGGTCGCTGTCACGTTGTCCAGCCGGTCGCCCTGCACCACAGTGTGCCGGGCCAGCACGCCCACGGGCGGCTCGGTGGGTAACAGCCTCCGCTGCACGTAGACGACCTCACGCCCGTCCGGACGGGCTATCCGTGCGGTCTCGATCCCGTGGTAGCGGCTGGTCGCGGTGAACATCGGGCAGTGACCTTCTAGGCGAGCTTGGCAGCCGAGGCGACGTGGGCGGCGGACTGGGCGACGTTGGCCGTGGCCGTGATCTCCTTCGCGATCTGGTAGGCGAGGAATAGCGCATGACCAGGGTCGGTGCGTTTGAGATCGAGATAGCTGAGGACCGCGAGGCTGAGGTCGACCTTGGCCAGGATCGGGTTGAGCACGGCGTCGTAGGCCTGCTCAGTGATCGTGAGTCCGGTGAGGCGGACGGGCAGCACCCGCTGCGGACCCCACACGAACAACGTCAGCGGAGCCTGCGGAGGGATGATCTCGATGTTGCCGACTTCGGCCAGTGCGGCGTTCTTCGCGACCACGGAGCTCTTCGGGTACAGCAGCATCTCCAGCGCCGCCAGCGCGGGCGAAACCCCCGCCAGGCGGGTCACCGGGTCGTTGACCTCCAGCTGGTCGGCCGCATCGACGTCGACTGCGAGCGTGATGGTCTCGCGTGGCGGCCCCAGCAGTCTCAACGGCTCCGACCGCTCACCGACGTCGTTGCCACCGGCGGCGCGCGCATCGAGCCGCCGGGTCATCGTGTCGGGGTTGTACTGGAACACGATGACGCTCGCGAGCGGGTTGGCCGGGTCGGTGCCGATGATCGCTCCCTTCAGCAGCCGCGGCGACCGCGGGAAGGCGCTCACGAGCCGAGCCTCCGGTGCACGGCCCGCGCGAGGTCTCGACCGAGCCGGCCTGCGTCGTCCTCCGGCGACCAGCCGACCTCCGGATTCTCCCGATGTGCCGGTGCCGGTGGGATCGGGGTGGTCAGCGGCTCGGCGTCGAGACGTGTGGCGAGCTCGGTCTCGAGCGCCCGGCGCAGCTGGTCGCGCTGGTCGGCGCCGAGGGCGATGCCGTGGAGCGCGACGCGCTCGATGTGTACGTCGGTGCGGTCGGTTGAGGTCATCTGCGGTCACCTCCGCGACGCTTGGCGAGGTAGTCGCTCAGGGTCATGGCTTGCGCACGTGGCCTCGGCCTGGGGACCGCTGGTGCCGGTGGGGGCACGGCTGTGACCTCCAGGCTCCCGATCGTCACGTGCACAGCGGGCTGCGCCTGGCTCGTCGGTTGTCGTCTGGTGCGGACGAGAGGCACCGTCGGGGTGACGACGGGAGCGGAGATCGATACGTGCGGCGGCCCGTCCGCGGCCCGGACGGGTCCTGCGGTGCGCGCGAGGGCGGCTGGCGGGGTGGGACCCTGGCTCGCAGGCGCATGCTCGTCGCCGGCTGTTCCGGCGGTCGTCCGGCGGGCCGTCGGTCGTCGATGTTCGCGGAGCGCCTCGGGTCCGGCGTCTATGCCGTGCGCGGCGACGGCAGGCATGCTGGGAATGGTCCAGACCTGTTGTGTGTCCTGGCCGGGCCGGGGATGGTTCCGCTGGCCATATCCAACCTCGCCATATCCAACCTGGCCATGTTCAGCCTGTGCATTCCCGGGTTCGCGCGGGCCGGACGCGGGGACCGCGGCCGTCGGGGCGGCGACCGCGTCCGTCGGGGCGGCTGGCGCCATTACTGCAGGAGCATCTGCCGCACCGGTGGCCGGCTGGTGCAGGAGCGCCGGGGTGACCAGCGGGGACGCTGTGGCCTCGTCCGCGATGTCGGCGACGTCATCGGGATGCGTCTGCGCCCGGTCCTGACCCGGGACTGCGGCCGCAGGTGCCCCGTCCGAACTGCTGGCGGCCGAGACCGGCCCGCCGATTGGCGTGGGGGCGTCGGCGGTGCTGGTGCGGAGGCTGTCACGCTCGACGACATGCTCCAGGAGCGGACCGGCACGATGGGCCGAAGGCTCGAAACGGGCGGCGACGCGCGGCCGCACGCCGTACCCGGGATGGAGGACACGCGCCGCCTGTCGCGTGGCGAAGCCGTTCACGAGCTGACCAGCTCGAGGTAGGTCCGTCGACGCCGCTCGGCCATGTCGAGGATGTGGTCTTCTGGCCATCCGTATGCAGAGGCGAGCTGGTGGACGTCTTCGAGAGTGCGGGCTGCCCAGGCGCTCACTTCCACCCAGAAGAACGACGCGATATCGAACGTCTCCGCCCACGCCATGCCGCAGTCGGAACAGTGCACGGTGAGCTGGGTGTCGGCGACCGGGTCGGCCGCACCCAGCCGAGCCTCGAGGTCGTCGAGCACCGCTTCCGGCAGCTCACCGGCCGGCACGATGCTGCCGTCGCGGGTTGCCTCCAGCACGGCCCCGTACAGCAGTCTGCGCCGTGCTTCGGGGACATCGGCTGCCAGATGGGTGGCGGCGACAAGGTCCGCGACGGTCAGCTGACGGGCCGAGACTTCGTAGCCGCCGACAGACGAGGCGATCGACTCCTCCCCGGCGGGGTGGGCGGCGGCGACCAGCTCCCGCGTCGAGAAGGTCAGCTCCAGGTCCTGCCCGCAGCCGGGGCACGTTGCCAGCCCCACCAGCTCGTCGCCGAACGTCGCCGCACGCAGCTCGAGCAGCTGGGTGTCGCGGGCACCGAGGGTCATCCTGCCCGGGTCGGGGGCGACGTCCGCGGCCATCCTCAGCAGCTCCAGGCCCCGCTGAGCCGGCGCCCGCTCGGCCTCCCGCTCCCAGGCGAGCAGCAGATCCCGCGTCGACAGCGCCGAGACGCTCGTCTATGCCGCCGGCTCGGTGAACGTCGGCTCCTGGGGCTCCACTGTCTCGTAGTCGCGCTCCCACCCTTCGTTCTCCAGCTTGATGTGCTGAATGGCGATCGCGTTCGCGTTCGCGTCCAGGTCGGGCAGCGCCTGGTACTCCGAGACCCAGCACCGGTAGACCTTGTAGGCGATCACCAGCTGTCCGGCCTCGTTGTAGAGGTCGATGATGATGTCCTTGCGGAAGTCCGCGAGTGAGGACTCGACACCGAGGCCGGATCCGAAGTTCCAGACCTTGTTGGCCCACTTCTCGAACTCTGTGTCGTGTGTGACCCCGCGCTCGAGCTGGATCGCGTCGTACTCGGTGCGCCCCGCGGACTTGCGGCTGCTGCTGGGGTCACCACCCTCACGGTGTTTCACGACCTCGGTGGTCCGCTTGAGCACGCCGACCTTGCTGACTCCGGCGACGTACCTGCCGTCCCATCTGACCCGGAACTTGAAGTTCTTGTAGGGGTCGAAGCGTTGCTGGTTGACGGTGAACTGCGCCATTTCCCTGTCCCCTAGGTCTCGAGCTCGCCGACGATCTGCTGGATCTTGATGACCACGAACTCGGCCGGCTTCAGCGGCGCGAAGCCGACCACGATGTTGACGATGCCGCGGTTGATGTCGTCCTGGGTCGTGGTTTCCTTGTCACACTTGACGAAGTACGCCTTTGCCGGGCTGTCTCCCTGGAAGGCTCCCTGCCGGAAGAGGCCCTGCATGAACGCGCCGATGTTGAGCCGGATCTGTGCCCACAAGGGTTCGTCGTTCGGCTCGAAGACGACCCACTGAGTGTTGCGGTAGAGCGTCTCCTCCAGGAAGAGGGCCAGTCGCCGCACGGGCACGTACTTGTACTCGTCGGTCATCTGGTCGGCACCGCGCATCGTCCGCGCTCCCCACACCACACTGCCGAAGAGCCGGAAGGTGCGCAGGCAGTTGACACCGAGCGGGTTGAGCGTGCCGTTCTCGTCGTCGGTCATGTTGACCGCCAGACCCCGCACGCCGTTGATCGAGGCGTCGAGCCCAGCGGGCGCCTTCCACACACCGCGCTCGGTGTCGGTCCTGCCCATGACGCCGGCCAGTGCACCGCACGGCACCACCGACACCGTCTGGTTGTCCCGCAGCGGGTCGGCCACGGACAGCCGCGGGAAGTAGACGGCCGCGTTGCGCGCGTCGAGGCCGGTGAGCCCGAGCGCACTCGCCTTCTGCGCGGCATTGGTGACCGTCCAGCTGGTCCCCGGGTCGACGATCAGCATCGCGCGCCGCTTCTTGCAGTACGCCAGGGCCGCCTGGTACACGGTGTCGCCGGTGTCGCCGTCGCGGACCGGTGGTGGGATGCAGAGCAGGTTGAACAGGTCGCTCCGCTCCAGCGCGTAGATCCCCGTCTTGGCGGCTGGGCTGCCGGTCAGGTCGCTGTCCTCGAGGTCGCCACCGTCACTGCCACCGGAGGCTGCGATCGGCTCGTCCTCCTCCGCGGTGACGACTCCATCGCCGTCGCTGTTGCCGTCGCCGTCGCCGTTCCCGTTGCCGTCGTCGTCCTCGACCGGCTTTGCGGTCTTGCTCGGCCGGGTGCTCGGAACCGCCCAGGTGCCGTCGGACTCCTTCGCGACCTTCACCAGGGTGCCGCCGTCCGCGAGGACGCGTGGCACGTAACGCGGACTGTCGTCCTTGATCGACACGTTGAGGAACTTCTCGCTGGTTACCGGGGCTGCCGTCGCCGGGTCGACCTGCACGATGGTCAGGTTGAAGAGGGAGGAGTCGTCGGCGGGGTCGGTCGTGTGGTCGACCGACGCGCGCAGGTAGTCACCCCACTTCCCTGGGCTGGCTGCCTCCAGCGTCAGCGCTTCGCTGTCGGCACCGCCACCGTCGCCATCCCCATCACCGTCGCCGTCGCCGTCGCCGTCGGTTGCAGGCTCCGCGGGTAGCGTGATCGTTGCTAACGCCGCGGGGTCGGCGTCCTCGGCGGTCGCGGTCACGCGGACGATCAGAGCCTGGCTGCCGCGGTTGAGGTAGAAGTCGCGGACGGCATAGCTCATGGTGCTGTCGGCGGCCAGCCCGCCGAACTGCCGCTCGAAGTCGGCGAAGCCGAAGACCGTCGTAGGCTCGTTGACCGGCCCGCGGCTGGCCCTGCCGATGAACGCGGTGATCGAGGTGGCGACTCCCACGATCGTGCGGACTCCGCTGGGGATCTCTTCGACGTAGACGCCCGGGTACGTCAGTGCGCTGGGCACGGTGTGCCATCCCTCCTGCGGTCCCTGCCGGTGCGCGATGTGGACGCCGGAGCCGTCAGAACGTGCACTGTCGGGGCCGCGGTCTGTGTTCTTTCGATCGTCGGGCCTGCTCATCACCAGACCGTCACCCGATCGTCACCGCGATGAACCAGGCGCGAGCCGTTGAAGAAGAAGCCGACGTCGCGGTGGGCGGAGGACGCGGTGGGCGAGTTATCCCATCCGTGGCGCGCATCAACGATGCACGCCACGGATGGGGAAACTGGGTACGCACCCGGCGCGGCACCAGCTACATGGGGTCGAGGCAGCAGTCGGTCGCGGTCGCGGTCAACGCCGAGCCGCCGCGGGCGCGGGTGCACACATCGGGCGACACCGCTGTCGGGTTGCCGACGTCGTGGGCGCCGGTGGGCTGCATGACGGTGGCGTTGGCGTCATGGCCGAGGTATCCGGTGGCATGGCCGACCTCATGCGCGACCACTTCGGGGGCGACGCCGGAGACCACGACGATCCGAGGGCTTGCGGTGCCGGCGTCGTAGGTCTTGCCTCCGCCGGCGACGTTCTTGCCCGCAACGCCGTCGCGGAAGAACCGGTCGACGGTGATGACCTGGACGCCGTTGGGAGCCCCGGCCGCGGTGAACAGCTCGGTCTCCTCAGCCGTGGCGGCACCCCCGACCGGCGGCCGGATGTCGAGGGTCTTGAGGCTGCTCTTGCTGACCGTGACCGTGGCGGCGATCGTCCACTCCGTGCAGCACTTGCGCCAGATGGTCTGCACCGATCCGAGCGGCGCCGCAGGCGTAGGTGCTGTCCCGTCGTCGTCGGCGACGACCACGGGCTGCAGCGTGCCCGTCCGGCGCGTGCTCCGGTTCGGTGCCGGACAGGCCGGCCGGGGTGGTGCCGCGCCGGCGCTGGTCGCGATCGACGCCTGCCGGTTCTCGTTGGCCGACCCCAGCTCGTCGCCCTCGCCGTGGGCGAAGACCCGGAGCAGGTTGGGTGGGACCCCGGAGATGAGGCCGAGGGCGGGGGTGGTCAGCTCCTGCTCGACCGCCTTCGCCCGGTCGCACGACAGCGCCCAGTTGAGTGCCTGTGGGCCGTCGGAGCTGGCGTGCCCGTCGACGCGGACGACCGCGTTGCCACCCGCCGCCCGCCAGTTGTGCACGAACGCGGCGATCTCGAGCTTCTGTAGGACGGTCAACGCCGCGGACCCGACAGCGAACAGCAACCGGTTGGTGACGTTCGCCGGCGAGCTGTCAGCCATCGGACAGCTCATGGCCGGGACGGCGCTCGGGTCACCGATGCGCTGCAGGCGCGGGGCAACGCGCCCTGCGGCCGGGTGGGCATCGAGGTGGCTGGCCGCGGCCTCGGCCTCGCGTTCGGCCGCGTCCGCCGGGTCGCCCAGCCTGAGCCCTGCTGTGGTGCCGGCGCCTGCACCAGCCTGTTGCACTACATGGGTCAGCTCGTGGGCGAGCGTCCGGCGGCCCGTGTCACCGGTGGACCGGCCGGAGCCGAGCACCACATCGTGCCCGACGGTGTAGGCGTGGGCCTGAACCGCCCGCGCAGACTCCGCGGCGCGGGCGTCGGAGTGCACGCGCACGTCGCTGAAGTCATGGCCGAACCGCGGCTCCATGTACTGCCGAGTTGCTGCGTCCAGCGGCCGTCCCGGCGACCGGAGCACCTCGTGGACGATCGGTGGCGCGGCACCCCCCGCGTTGCCCTGTGCGGTGCCGCCGTGCGGATCTGAGTGTCGGCGCAGCGTCGGCTCGTCCTCGTGGTTGCAGGTGCCCGGTGGGCAGGTGACGCCACCGCACCGGCGAAGTGTCCGGGTCGGCACCCGGGTCAGGGTCGGGACACGATGGTTGTGCGCCGCTGGATCGACGCCAGCGGCACGCTGCGCCGTGCTCATCGATCGCCCTCCGGATGTCTGACCCGGCCGCCCGCCTGGTAGGGACCAGCACTGCCGGACGATGATCTGCCCAGGCCGTCACGGCATCGTCAACCCATGCTCGGCTACCGGGGCAGCTGCGCCTTGTCATGGGGTAGGTTGATGTCGCAGCCGGCATGGACACCACCACACAGCTTCGCGCTGTCGGCCGTGACGCCCATGATCCCGCCGCCGGGCACGCTGTGACACAGGTGCAGCAATCCACTGATGTTGACGCCGACGCCGCAGCTGACCTCGACACCGAGTCGGGGTGCCCAGATGTTGATCCAGTCCTGGGCTCGCTTGACCGCGAGGCCGACCGGCCCCAGGAACTGCGTGATGTCGACGAGCACGATGACCTCGACGGTCGCGCTGGCGGTGGAGGGATGTGGCACGAGCAGTGCGCCGATCTCGGCTCCGGCGGACTTCACCTCGACCTTCTGCCGCGGTTTGACGATGACCGGGAACCCCGCCAGCCCAGCGCCCCATTCGAACGACTCCTCGTCCTTGCCGGGCTTCTTGGTCGCGCACGTGCCGCAGGACAGTTTTGGGCCCCAGTCGAGCTTGCCCTTCCAGAACGTCTGCTCGGCGTACACGAAAGCGCCGTAGAAGCTGTGCGCGCCGAGTAGGCCGGAGCCGCCTACCCCGGCGCCGGCCCACACCCAGCCGACCACGCTCCACTCCTGGTTGCAGAAGTCATAACAGAGCTGAAGTGCGCTGATAAAGCCACCTTCGGGCCTCCATCCACCACCGCCCGCTCGCTGGACCTCGCCGGCACGTTGCACCGGCAGTGCCCCCGGAGCGAGGAATGTCTGCACGGTGGTCTGCGGAGGCGATGCTGCCCCCGACACCGCAGCCGGGAATGGTCGTGTCGTTCCGCCGACGGCCGACAGCATGCGGAGAGCATCGGTGACCATCGCCTGCGCGGTGGCGTCGTCCACCGCGTCCGCGGACAGCGAGAAGGCGCCGGCCGGCCGGATGCCCGGCTGCTGCGATCCTGGGGGCGGCGCCGACTCCTGCCGTTGCAGGTGCGGCGGGTGTCGACCCGCGCCTGGTGATGCTCCAAGGAAGCCCTGGAGGCGAGCGTCTGTGCGGGCCGCCGGCGATGGCGTCGACGGACCCGGCCGGCTGAGTGCGACCGCCGCGCTCGCCTCCGCGGCTCGCTCGAAGGCGTCGTCCGGACTGCTCAGGCTGAGGCCGCCGGCGAGTGCGGTTCCGTCGACGGGCCCATGACGTTGCTGGACGACGTGGCTCAGCTCGTGGGCGAGAGTGTGGCGGCCGGCAGGGGTCGCTGGCGAGAAGTGGCCGGTGTCGAAGACGATGTGGTGGCCGGTGGTGTAGGCACGGGCGTTGACGGCTCGGGCCGATGCCGCCGCCTCCTGGTCGGTATGGACCCTGACGTCCGCGAAGCTGGCGCCGAGTCGGTACTCCATGTCGCCTTTGACGGGCTCGGGAAGCTTGGCTCCTTCGGTGCTCGTGACCGATCGCACGGCCGAGCTGGCCTGGGAGCCGCCGGCGGACCGTGGGATCCAGGAGTGCCTGCCGTGGTCCTTGCCGGCGACGGTCGAGGCCAGCACCTCACGCATGCTCGTCCCCCGCCGCGCTGAGTCGCCGGACCGCCTCCTCGGCGGCGCCGACGACGCCGTAGTCGGACTGCTCGTGACGCTCACGTGTCCGGTAGCGCTCGGACGCCGCCAGCAGGGCCGGGATGCAGGTGGCATCACCGATCAGGCCGAGGCAGTACGCCGAGTACATCGCGATGGTGGTGTTCCCGGTGGCCAGTCCGTCGAGCAGGGCGGGCACGGCGGACGGCCCCCGTCGTACCAGCGCATCAGTCAGCTCGGTGTCGGCGGGCATGGGTGTCCCCAGGCTGGAGAACGGCGGCGTCTCCTCTGCCAGGCGCGCCACCAGCCGGGCGGTGTCGTCTGGCTGCTCGGTCATCGCTAGCGCACCGTGTTCTTGGTGACGGCGCCACCGCTGGACTCCACGGTCACGCCCCAGTCGACCGACCTCCCGCCGCCCGGCCCGGTCAGCGAGGTCCGCAGGTCAGCGCTGAACTCGTAGCGGCCGAAGGCAGAGTAGGGAGCCCCGGAGATGGGGTCGGCCATGCTGACCGCGAAGCCGAACTCCTGCCGGAAGGGTGCGCGGCTCGCGTCGCGTCCGCTGCGGCGGATGTCGTCGAGGGTCTGTCCCTCCAGCGGTCGGCCCCTGTCCATGATCTTGCGGCCGTCCCCGCGCAGCCGCTTGATGGTCACCGTCTGCCCGAGGGCGAACGGCGTACCCCCGCTCAAGCAGACGCTGGGATACTCGCCGATCAGCTGCACCGACGACCCGGCACGGACGCCGTTGTCGAACGGCCCCGCGGTGTTGTTGCTGCCCCAGGTGTCGGTGCCGGCCAGGTCGGGGAAGTAGTCGTCCAGCGTCTTGCCGCCCTCGAACCGGCCGGAGATGACCTTCCGCATCGTGGCCGGGACGGTGCACGCGTCGACGGAAGCCGCGCGCTGCCGCTGCAGGGCAGCAGGGGCCGGCGCGATCGTCCAGGTCGGCAGGATCCGCAGCTCGTCATCGATCTCGATGCCCTCGTCCGCAGCCGCTGCGGAGTACGCCGGCTGCAACGAGATCGAGGGGTGACGGCCCGGAGATCGGCGGCCGGGGTCCCGGACGGATACCTCGCCGAAGTCGTGCCGCAGGCGATCGGCGCCGGTCGACGCGGTCTGCGCTGTCCGGGCCGGCAGGCTGACCCGCGGACGTGGCCATGCGGCCGGTCGCCGGACGTCAGCACTGAGCACACCACCGGAGAGCCTCATCCGACCCAGCCCCGCACCTCTGCATCGGTCAGTGGGCGCTCGAGCTTGGCATACTCCGCGCGCGCGGCCGAGAGCACGTGCGCCATGCCCACGGGCTCGCCCGCGTCGGCAGCGAGGAAGGCCGCCAGCAGCGCGATGTTGGCGATCGTGCCGCCGGACACGGTCAACGAGGCGAGCCGCCGCGGGTCCAGCCCGCTCGTGGGTGTCGCACCGGGGAAGGAGTGACGCCAGATCTCCGCGCGCTGCGCCGCCTCGGGGAACGGGAACTGCACGACGAAACGCAGCCGCCGCATGAATGCGGGGTCCAGGGCGTTCTTCAGGTTGGTGGTCAGGATCGCCAGACCTCGATAGGCCTCCATCCGCTGCAGCAGGTAGCTGACCTCGATGTTGGCGTACCGGTCGTGGCTGTCCTTGACCTCGCTGCGCCGGCCGAACAGCGCATCGGCCTCATCGAACAGGAGCACCGCTCCGCCGCCTTCGGCCGCGTCGAAGACGACCCGGAGGTTCTTCTCCGTCTCGCCGATGTACTTGCTGACCACCTGGCTCAGGTCGACCCGGTACAGGTCGAGCCCGAGGTCGGTGGCCAGCACCTCGGCGGCCAGGGTCTTGCCGGTGCCGCTCGGGCCGCTGAACAGTGCCGCCGTGCCGAGGCCCCGGGCACTGCGGGCTGCGAACCCCCACTCCTCGTGTACGACGAGCCGATGCCTGACGTGCAGCCCGATCTGGTGCAGCGTGCGCAGCTGCGGCTCGGGCAGGACGATGTCCGGCCACCCCGCTCGCGGCTCGATCCGTTGGGTGAGGCCGTCCAGGGCAGGACGGACCCGAGTGCGGCAGTCGTCCCACAGCTGTCGTCCGATCGCCTCGGTGTCGGCACGCTCCTGGTCGAGGACCGGACGGACCTGGGCCGCCACCGTTCGGATGGAGTCCACATCCAGCTCGAACTGCCCGATCACCCGGTCCAGCCGGCCGCCCAGGCGTCGGCTGCCGGGGCCGAGCGAGGACTCCCACAGGCTGCGGGACTCGCTAGCCGTGGGCGCCCGGACCTGGATGGGCGCCGGACGGGGATCCGCCACGGCAAGTGGCTCGCGGGCGGTGAGCACACCGGGGCAGTCCAGCCGGACGGCGAGATCCAGCGCCAGGCGCACACCCTCCGGGAGCACGTCGTCGACCTCGAGCACGATCGCCAGCCCGCTGAGGGCCGCGTCGCGCTCCAGGATGCGCGCGAGGAACTGCCGCTCGTGGGCCGGCCCGGCCAGGTCGGACGTGCGCACCCGGAGCGCGCCCAGCCCCAGTGCGTGCGCGGCACTCGCGGCGACGTCGAGCAGGTCGGCGGTTGGCCGGCCGTGCAGCTGGATCGTCGACCGGCGCGACGGCTGCTCCCAGCATGCGACCACCCGCCGCACCGCGTCGTGGGCGCTCGCGGGCAGCGCGGCCGGCGGGTGGAGCAGCACCGCGAGTGGCTCGACCCGCTGGTCCAGGTAGGAGATCCCGGCGAGCGTATGCAAGACACGTTCGTCCACGCGGAGTGGGCTCGTCGTCGGCGTGTCAGTGTGCACGACCTCCACGAGGTGCCAGCGGCGCAACGGTGCCGCGGGCGTGATCGCACTCCAGTGCGGGGCGCTCAGCGCGGCGAGGCCGAGGCCGAAGGTCACATAGCGACGCGTCGGGTCACCGTGCGCGGCTGCGCACGCATCGGCCACCGCGGTGTCCATCTCCACCCCGGCGCACAGCAGCAGGAGGTCCCGCTCGAAGGTCGACAACCCGAACGCCTGCACCACCGTGTCGATGCCGGCTGGGCCGGGCAGTGCGTTCGCGGCGGCGGCACGTGCCCGTTCGGCCCGCGCGACCTTTTCCTCGTCGTACCCGCTCTCCGCATGCTGCAGCACCCGCAGCCGCAGCACCCTCAGGGCGGCCGTGACGTATGCCTGGTTGGCCGACGACCAGTCGACGGCTTCACCGGTGACGGCGTGCATGCTCACGGGAACGTCACGGCCGGGGCGTCGAAACGGCCGTCAGCCCCGACTTCCAGCGGGCTGGCCACGCCGTCGACCTGGATCCGCACCAGGTAGTCACCGTCCGCCACCTCGCGGGTGGTGACGGCGACGGTTGTGGCCGGGTCGGGCGTCGCGGGGTCGGTGCGTGCCGGCGCGACGAAGGAGTACGCGCGGGCGGGCCGGTCGGGTGGTGCGCCGATCTCGTTGAGGAAGAGCGCGACCCGCTGCCGGGCACCCACCGGCGGCTCGACCGGGACGCCGACGCGGACCACCCCGGTGACCGGGTCCAGCGCGGTGGTGACGGTCCCCGCCACGCTCGGGCTCACCAGCAGCAGTGCGGCGTTCGACTCGGCCGCCGCGCGCTCCTCGGGCGGGTCGCCGACGAGGAACGGCTGGAGGATCTGTAGGCCGTTGACACCGGCCAAGACCCCAACCGGCAGTGGCAGCGTGATCCGCGTGTCGGTCACATCGGCGGGCGGCGGGTCTGCCTCGATGACGCCGCCGGGTCCGGTGATCCTGACCCGGCTGACCGTTCCCCGCAGCCGCTGGCCCTCGACCCGGATCACCGTCGCGGACGTCACCGGGTCAGCTGGTGCGGAGTCCGCCACCACTTTGCTGATCGACGGCGCCCGGAAGTCGGCGGCGTCGAGGTTCCGGGACCGCACCGGAAGCGCCGTCTGTGGCGTGTCGCCGTTCTCCAGCAGGACGACCGTGGCCTGGTAGGGCACGGAGAGCCGGTACGACGCCTGGAAGAACGTCGACCACAGCTTCGACATCTCCTCGAGGTTCAGCGACGACATCGTGAGCCGGACGACGTCGATCTGGTCGGCGAGGTCGGAGAAGGAGAGATACTCGGGGGCTTCGCCGTGGGTGATGGCGTGGCGCACCAGCTCGCGCGACAGCACGGGCTGCGCCGCGAGCGTGGTGACGGTCAGGCCGAGGAGCCGCTGCGGCTCGAGCTCGTTCTCCTCTCCGGAGAAGGTGAGCAGGTAGTGCAGGTCCAACGCCTGCTGCGGCCGCGTCACCAACGTCCCGTCACCACGCCGGGTGGGCAGGTCCGCGTCCCGCCAGGCGCCGTTGGGTGTCACCTCGTAGAGGAAGACGTTGACGCCGCGGGCCGCACCGTCTGCGGCCGCGAGCATGTCCGGCCGCAACGTCGTGGTGTGCACGTTCGACACCCCACCGTCACCCTGCGCGGCCAACGCCTCGTCCAGGACCCGAGCCAGGGTAGCCGTCACCGTGGCAACCGCGAGCGCGTTGCTCATGGTGCCCATGCTGGGTCTTCGAGCGTCACCCAGCCGTCAACGCTACGTCGGTGTTCTCGGCCGCGGCGCAGCTGCTGTGTCGGTCTCGGTCAGCTGGGAGAGGTCGAGCGGCTGCAGGAGCGCGGTCTGCAACACCTTGATGATGTCGTCCATGCGGTCCGCGACGGCCGGCTTGAAGGCGCTGCCCAAGAATGCTGACAGCGTGGTCAGTTCTTCGAGCGGGACCCCGCTGCCTCCAGCGACGAGGTGGCGCTTCTCCTTGTATTCCTTGATCACCTTGTTGAGATACTTCTCGATGCGCTTGTAACTGCGCCGGAGCGTGGCACGTTCCGCAGGGGTCGCCGTCTGGTCGCCGCTTGGCCGGCGTGGGAGTTCGTCGATGAGGAACGCGAGCTTCTTGAACTGCTCGAACTCCAGCTGCTGATCGAGGATGCACGCCATGTGCTTGTCGTACACATCGATCGTCACATGCGCGCCGTCTGCTTTGCGCGTGTCCGCCACCAGCAACCGGCGCGCACGCTTGACCTGGTGATAGGACGTCAGCGTTGCTTGCAGCGTCGAGCGGAGGAGGTCGTCCAGGCGGGTCCTCTCGTCTCGGAGCCTGTCGACGTCGCGCTGCGTCTCCACGGCGCGTCGCTCCCGGTCCTTGGCCGCTTGGGCGCGTCGATCCTGGAAGGCGAACGTCGCGATCGATGCCAGACCACCGAAGGCGGCGACGGCGATGACTTGCATGGACGTCTTCGCCAACTCGTAGCGCAGCGTGTCACTGGCGGGATCGCCCGACCACGTCCAGGCCAGGACGCTCGCGCCCACCACGGCGATCGTCATCAGCCCGGCGACGCTCCTGCCCACGCCAGACGACGATCGCTGGAGCGGGCTCCCGGTTTCGACCATGTTCACTCCGATCAAGCGGCCATGCTGCGACGAAACCCGTCACTGCAGCGTTACCGCGACGGACGCGATCGTCAGGGGCGCGCCGCGGCGAGGATGCGCACGCAACATCGCCCGGGGGCGGGATCGAGCACGACGTCTCGGGGATCCGCGGGCTCGTCGGCGGCTTCGGCAGCCCCCCGCAGCAGCTCCACGTTGAGACCGCACACCGTGCCGGGGTGCCGCTGGGCGAGCCGATGGAACGGGCAGTTGGTGAGCTGCACGCCACCGTCGCTGTCCACTCGCGGCTCGAACCCGCACTCGGCGAGTACGCCGCTCAGCGAGCCGGTGGCAGCACCGAGCGCACGGCCCTCCTCACGGGCCAGCCGCATCAGCACCTCGCGCACGGGTACGTCGGTCGCCGCGGACTCCTCGACCGCGGTCGCCAGCAGCTCTCCCGCCAGGTCGTAGCGGCGGTCGGGCACGCTGACCCCGACCTCGTGGTCGACCTGGCGGTAGACCTTCGCCGGACGGCCGGAGCCGGGGCCGGTGCGCCCGGTCAGGCGCTGGAACTCGACGTCGACCAGCCCCTCCTCGGCGAGCCGCTCGAGGTGGAACGCGGCCGTGCTGCGGGCCAGCCCGAGCTCCTCGGCCGCCGTGTCCCGGGTGACCGGTGTCGTGCTGCGGGCGACGAGGTCGAACAGCGAGCGGCGTACCGGCTCGGCCAGGGCGCTGACCGCGGCCAGCCGTTCGCTCCAGGTCCGCATGCCGCTCATTCTAAAGCCAACGGCTATTGACACAAGAGACGCTGATTTCTAAAGTCAACAACAAGGGACTTTAGAAGGGAGCCCACCATGACCACCACCACATCGTCACCTCGTGTGACGCCGACCGCCGACCCGGCTGCCGACCGGGCGTTCATGTTGCTGCGCACGGTCTTCACGGTCGCGCCGATCGCGTTCGGGCTGGACAAGTTCGCCAACCTGCTCGCCGACTGGCCGGTCTACCTCGCGCCGGTGTTCCCGGACCTGCTGCCGGGGTCGGCCCAGCAGTTGATGTACGTCGTCGGGGTGGTGGAGATCGTCGCCGGCATCGTGGTCTGGCTGGCACCGCGCTACGGCGGCCTGCTGGTGGCCGCGTGGCTGAGCGGCATCATCATCAACCTGCTGATCGTCGGCGACTACTACGACGTGGCCCTGCGTGACTTCGGCCTGCTCGTGGCCGCGGTGGCCCTGACCCTGCTCGCCACCTCGCACCGCCGTACCCGTCGATGAGCGCGGCGACGCTGCGGGTGGTGGCCGAGCAGGCCGAGCCCGACCTGGCGGGTGCGCAGGCCGCGGTGACCGACCTGCTGGTGGCCCTCGGCAAGGATCCGCGGAGTGAGCACCTGGCCGACACGCCTCGGCGGGTCGCCGACGCCTACGTCGAGATGCTGACGCCGTGCGCGTTCGACCTGACCTGCTTTCCCAACGACGAGGGGTACGACGAGCTGGTGCTCGCCCGCGACATCCCCGTGCACTCGCTGTGCGAGCACCACCTGCTGCCGTTCCACGGCGTCGCGCACGTGGGCTACCTGCCCGGTGAGCGGATCCTCGGGCTCTCGAAGCTGGCGCGGGTGGTCGAGCTGTTCGCCCGTGACCTGCAGGTGCAGGAGCGGCTGACCAAGCAGGTCGCCGACTGGCTCCAGGTCCGGCTGGCCCCACGCGGGGTCGGTGTGGTGATCGAGGCCGAGCACCTGTGCATGTCCTTGCGCGGCGTGCGTGCGGTCGGGTCGCGCACGGTGACCTCGGCGCTGATCGGGGCGCTGCGTGACGATGACCGCACCCGCGCCGAGTTTCTGTCCCTGACCGCATCCAGAGGAGCCGGCCATGTCAGCTGAACGCAAGTTTGTGGTCGTCGGGGGCGGGCTGGCGGGTGCCAAGGCCGTCGAGACGCTGCGAGCCGAGGGCTTCGCCGGCCCGGTGCACCTGGTCGGGGCGGAACGGTGGCGCCCCTACGAGCGGCCGCCGCTGTCCAAGGACTACCTCGCGGGCTCGGTTGCGCAGGAGTCGATCTTCGTGCACGGGCCGGACTGGTACGCCGACCAGCGGGTGCAGATGCACCTCGGGTCACCGGCGGCCCGTCTGGACACCGCCACGCACACCGTCGTACTCGAATCGGGTGAGCGGGTCGGATACGACCGGTTGCTGCTCGCGACGGGGTCGCGAGCGCGTGTCCTTTCGCTGCCCGGAGCGTCGTTGGCAGGGGTGCACTACTTGCGCACGTTGGATGACTCCGACGGCTTGCGCGCAGCCCTGCGTGCCGGTGGACGACGCGTCGTGGTGATCGGCGCCGGCTGGATCGGCTTGGAAGTGGCTGCCGCGGCGCGCGGCTGGGACAACGACGTGGCGGTCGTCGAGCCGCAGCCGGTGCCGCTGCGGGCAGCGCTCGGCGACGAGCTCGGTGCGGTGTTCGCCGGGCTGCATCGCGAGCACGGTGTCGACCTGCGGCTGGGCACGGGCGTGGCCGAGCTGACCGGAGACCGCCATGTCACCGGTGTGCGCACCGGCGCAGGAGACGTGCTTCCTGCGGACGTCGTGGTGGTGGGCGTGGGCGCGATCCCCAACACCGAGCTGGCGGCACGGGCCGGACTCAGCACGGGCAACGGTGTGCTTGTCGACGCGTCGATGCGGACGTCGGACCCTGCCGTGTGGGCGGCCGGGGACGTCGCGAACGCCTTCCACCCCGTGCTCGGGCGGCAGTTGCGGGTGGAGCACTGGGACAACGCGATCCGCACCGGTGAGGTGGCCGCGCGGTCGATGCTCGGCCAGGATGTGCGGCACGACTCCCTGCCGTACTTCTTCACCGACCAGTACGACCTCGGGATGGAGTTCACCGGGTATGTCGATCCCGGTGTCGAGCACCAGATCGTCTACCGCGGCGACCCGGCGACGCGTGAGTTCGTGGCGTTCTGGATGCACGACGGCCGGACGGTCGCGGGGATGAACGTCAACGTGTGGGACGTGGCCGACGAGATCCGCGGGCTGATCGAGTCCGGGGCACCGGTCACCACCGGGTGACGCCGTGCTCGGTCGATTCTGAGCCGGCCGGGGCGCTACGGTAGGGTTGCCGTCGCGTTGCCCGGTCGGGTAGCTCAGTTGGTACGAGCGTCCGCCTGAAAAGCGGAAGGTCGCCGGTTCGACCCCGGCCCCGACCACCATCACCCGCCGAACAGCAGCCTGCGCGGGTCGTTCGGGGGACGCTCAACCGGCCGGCCGGCCGCCCTGCCCTGAACGCCATGTCACCATGGCTTTCTCGGGGCGGCCGAGCCTTGCAAGCCTCGGGAGGCACGAGAACGCCCCGGGAAGCATGCGCGCGGCCCGCCTCGCCACCAGGAATTCATCAACTCAGCATCGGCTGTGGCAGAGGAAGTGGGCACCATCGGCACTCGCGAGGCCAGTCCGCAGCTCATCACGACGCACAGCGCCGACCCCAGTCCCTGCTCGGAAGCAATCTTCGAGTCAGCGATCAGTCGGGATGGAGACCTCGCCGTCTTCCGCGATCAAGCGCTCGAGGACGTCGTCGGGCATCCAGGTGCGGTGCGGGTAGTTGCGGCCCCAGGAGTTGAGGAACGGCACGGCACCGAGTTCGTCGGCACGAGCGTTCTCCAACACCTGGTGCACCTCATCGACCGAGCGCGCCCAGCGGAAGCGTTGGATCCCCGCCCCCTGGTCTGCGATGTAGGTCATGCGTTCATTGTGGTCGTCGTCGGAATAGTCCGGCTGCCAGGAAACATGGCCGGCCTGGCGCAAGACGTCACCGGCCGTGCGTACTGACGTTCCGTTGTTGTCGCCGGGATTGGTCTCCGGCCATTGATCCAGCTCTTTCGAGCGGTCCCACAGCCACCGTGCCGCATAGAGGCTTCCCCCGTTGAGCATCGTCATGCAACGTGACCAGCCGAAGCCCACACATGCTCCCTCGGCACCCTGGTCGTAGAAGTCCCACCACTCTTCCGTATCGGGTTCGCCGCCGGGCTCGAGGCAGACGCAGTGGCCTCCACGTATCCGCGTGAGTGAATCCGCGCCATCCGGCGCGACGAAGTACTCACCGGACCCGTCGTCGAGTTGTGGGTTGTCGAACTCGCTGTACCAGTTGACGCCTAGCACGACCGGGACGCGCGCGGGGCGCTCCTCGGGCGCAAGCGCCGTCAGCGGGTAAGAGTCGACGTGTTCCCAGTCGTCGGGGATGAATCGTCCCAGCCTGGCGTCCTGGGGATCATCGTCGATCGGTCGATAGCGCATGCCATTTCTCCTCGGCCGCGGGTTCGAAGCGAGGGGTCGGCTCGAACCCCCTCACACAACATCCCGCGCACGCGTCCTTGCGCGGACAGTCGGGACAGTGGAGCGCCCGAAAACCGAGGCTCCGCCGCAAACATTGAGTAATGCCTACAGCACCGGTAGTGCAATCGACGGTGCTCCCGAACTGGTACGGCGTCAAGACTGCGACCCCGTCTCGCCGCTTGTGAGCGCTCACCCGTGGCGCCTCGGTCGCTGGATCGACTGCTCCCTGGACAGCCAGCCCGAACGGTGGCAGGTTGGAAAACACGGGCGCGGTCGTCGCGCAGCTAGGAGGGCCCGCCCCATCATCGAACGGGGGCGGGGCATGCCGGAGTCGATGACGCCTCTGATCCGAGTCGGCCCACCCGGCGCGAAGCGAGACATCGCGATCGTCGGCGACGGGTTCACCGAGTCCGACCAGGATGTGTACGACAACTATGTCCGAGACGCGGTGATGAACGGCGTCTTCGGCAGGGATTACTACTACGAGGATTCGCAGGCGTTCAACGTCTTTCGGGTCAATCTCTTCTCGACCGACTCCGGTGTCTCCACCCACACCTACGACAGCTCAGGAAACCTCGTCAACAGGGTCGACCGGAACACCGCCCTCGACACCATCTACACCGGTGAGTGGTCGCGGTGCTGGATGGAGGACGGGCCCAACACCGGGACCAGGCTGACCAATGCACTCACCACCTGGGTGCCGGACTGGGACTTCGTGCTCATCGTCCTCAACACCACAGGCTTCGGCGGGTGTCGGCGGGGTAACCGGCTCTACGTCACCCGCGGCGTGGGGTGGGACGTCATCGCCCACGAGTTCGGCCACGGCTTTGCATCTCTCGCCGACGAGTACTGCCGCGCCGGCAGCCACGCCGGAGGAGAGCCCGGCGAGGTGAACGTCACCGCGAACACCGACCGCGCCAGCCTGAAGTGGCGGCGCTACGTGCGGTCGAGCACGCCCGTGCCGACAGGTGTCAACCCCAGCCCCGGCAACGGGGCGTGCACGGGATGGAACCAGGGCACCCGGCCCTCCTGGTGGGACTCCGCCCTCGATGCCGGCGTCTTCGAGGGCGCGAAGTACCGGGACCAGGGCCTGTACCGGCCGGCCGAGAACTGCCGGATGCGCGGCAATGCTCCCCCGTTCTGCCCGATCTGCTATTCCGAGATCAAGCGGATCCAGCACCCCTTCACCGGCCGCACGTTCGAAAAGGTCTACACCGGCGATTTCAACGGCGACGGTCGCGACGACATCCTCGTGCACACCGGTAACTGCATCCAGCTGTACCGCTCCGACGGGTCCGCTCTCGACCTCGCCTTCAGTGGCGTGGAGCGGGTCCCCGGCTCGTGGCAGTTCTCTGCAGGGGACCAGTTCCTCGTCGGTGACATCAATGGCGACGGCAAGGACGAGGTGGTCGTCTACAACTCGACGAACTGGAACCAGGAGTACCTCGGCCTGCTCGCGGACGACGGGAGCGGCGGGCTCCGGCTGATCCGCCGGTATGACGATGCGATGACGGGCTGGCAGTTCCATCGCCACGACCGCTTCGTGCTCGCGGACTTCAACGGCGATGGCCGCGCCGACCTGGTCGTCGCCAACGGCGACGACTGGTCGATGCCCTACCTGGGGATGCTGCGCTCGGACGGCAACGGGTTCAGCGTCGTTAGACGGTACGACGGGTCGCTCGCCGGCTGGCAGATGCGCAAGGGCGACCAATATCTGCCAGGCGACCTTGACGGTGACGGACAGGCCGACCTGTACGTATTCAACGGCACCGACTGGTCCGTGCGGTATTTCGCCATGCTCCGCTCCACCGGTACGTCGTACACGATGGTTCGCCGCTTCGACAACAATCTCGGCGGATGGAGCATGGCCAAGGGTGACCGGCACGTCGTCGGTGACTTCGACGGCGACGGCCGCGACGACGTATACGTCTTCAACGGTGACGACTGGTCGATGGCCTACCTGGGCATGCTGAGCTCCACTGGCGACAACCTGACGATGACGCGGCGGTACGACGGCAATGCTCCGGGCTGGCAGATGCGCCGCCACGACCAGCACTACGCCGCGGACATCGACGGCAACGGCCGGACCGACCTGTTTGTGTACAACCACCAGGACTGGGCGACCGAGTACCTCGGGACCATGGTCTCGACAGGGAACGCACTGGTTTGCGGGTGGAAGGCGGACTGGGTCGGCGAGTGGAACCTCGGCAGCGTGGACCAGTTCGAGTCCTGCAACTACGAGGGGGCGGGCGGGCGGCGTAACCTCGTGGTCCACAACCAGGAGTGGCTCGGCCTGATCCGCGCTACCCCGGCGCTGTCGCTGCAGCGCATCTACTACCGGTGGATCCACAACTACCGGCACGGCCGCAACTGGTGAGGAGAGGCGACGACGATGGCGAACTCAGCCGGCCGGATGGACCCTAACGCCGAGCCCGTCACAGAGGACCCCTTGGCGCCCGCCATGACGGCACCCAAGCCCGGTGAGGTGATGGATGGTCCGCTGCCAGAGGGCCACGGGGCCCGGATGAGCGAGCCGGCGCCGCAGGGTGTGGAGGAGGGCGGGGAGTACCCGGCCATGGAGACGGCCGACGAGCAGTTCGGTGGCCCGCCGCAGGAGGCCTCCAACCCGGAGGGTCAGCAGGACGGGTATCTCAGGCTGGTCATCGACGTTGACGACGGGGTCCTGCGGCTGACCGACGCCGCCGTCGTGGATGGACCTCTGGTGCAGACGGAGTTGACCGGCCAGATGGCTTACGAGGCTCTGGTGCACGGTCGCCGCGTGGCCGCGGACGCCTTCGACGACTTGAGCCAGCAGCACGGCTTCGCGCCTCCGGACGACCCGAGCATCGGACACAGCGCCGGGGAGACGGCCCGATACCAGTTCGTCGCCCGGGTGCCACTGGCGGAGGTGACAGCCGACGAACTGTCGCAGATGGAGATCAACCTGATGCGGCCGGCCCGCACGACCCAGCTCGCCGAGACAACAAGTGCGCGGTCCGGGCTGCCGCTGGCGGAGGCCGTCGTGCACTCCGGCGAGGAGCAACCCGAGGTCGTCGGCCGGCTGCTCGGCGTCGAACTCACAGAGTCGCTGACACCTTCGCGGGCCGAGGCGGTGCGACGCCGGCTGCGGTAGCCCGTGCTCGTCGCGACCTCAGCGTGGCGGCGGTGGCCGGCAAGTCGTGGTCCCAAGTGGCGGTCCGCCACGCAGCCACAGAGAGGGGAAGGTCGAGGTGGCCATGTTCGATGTCGGCTACGACGTTGAACCATTTCGGCAGCTGTGTGAGAACGCACCGACCTCGTCCGTGTACCCCGTCGACCGTTTCAGGGTTGAGTGGGGCCCGATCTTTCATCGGGGACGTCTCGACGGCACGGCGCGGGTGCTGGTCATCGGCCAGGACCCGGCCGCGCACGAGGCCGTTGCCCGTCGCATCCTGTGTGGTGTCGCCGGCCACCGCGTGCAGGGCTTTCTCGCCAAACTTGGCATCGACCGCAGCTACGTGATGATCAACGCGTTCTTGTACTCACTATTCGGCACGGACGCGCCGACGCACACACAGGATCAGCTGGATGACCGCTTCGACTGGATCGAGGCCATCCTCGAGACCGGCGCCGTCGAAGTCGTGGTGACGTTCGGCGCCGTGGCAAACAAGGTATGGGCACGGTACCTACAGAACCGGCCCCCGGCCACGCCGGTGACCCAGGTAGCCGCCGTCCATCCGACCGCTCACCTCTCCGACGCGCAGCTACTCGACAACTGGAACGCGGCGCTCGATCGTGCGCACGCAGCCATCAGCTTCCCGGACCAGAACCTTCCGCTGATCCACTACGCCGACGACTGGGACGACTCGGTCGACCTGGTCGCGATCCCCGGCTTCGACCTGCCAGCCGGGTTGCCCGCCTGGATGGCCGGTGCACAGACCTGGGCCGTGCGCGGTGACGACCGCGCCCCGGTGCCCACCGCAAGTCGGATCACGACAACCATCCCCGAGTCCGACCGGATCGATCGTTAAGGAAACCCGCGATGCCGCACCTCGACTCGTTCGACAAGGCCTACGGGACCGGAATCGACCGAGCGGTGCCCGTGGAGAGCGCGCCTCGACGTGCCGCCCAGTCGCAGGCAGAGGCGGCGCCGGCGGAGCCCGTGGCTTTCGGCGGCTCGGTGATCCGGGCCGGCGGCACAGTGGCCGATGGCTGGGTGGTCGTCTCCGAGGGTCGAGTCGTCGACATCCGCAGCACGAAGCCCAGCGACGTGGTCTCCATCGCCACCGATGGCGTGGTACTGCCCGGACTCATCGATCTCCATGGGCACCCGGAGTACAACGTGTTTTCACCGTGGGAGCCACCCAAGACATTCATCAACCGGGGCCAGTGGCGCAACAGCGACGAGTACGACGCGCTGGTGAAGACGCCATGGAGTCTCCTGACCAGTGCGGGGACCTCACGATCGGTCAAAACCGCCATGACCCGCTACGCCGAGGTGCGGGCCGCGGTCGGAGGCGTCACCGCGATCCAAGGGGCGTCTCAGGACTACCCGAACAAGGCCGAGGCACTCGTCCGTAACGTCGATCTTGTCGTTTTCGGCGAACAGATTGCCCGCAGCACCATCGACTTCGGCCGCCTCGCGCCCGACCGGATCGAGAGCATCCGAAAGGGCATCTTCGACAACCACACGATCAAGGCTCACTACGTCCACCTCGCCGAAGGCCAGAAGAGCAACACGACCTCCGTCAACGAGTTCATGGACTTCGCCGCTTCACCACTGTTCGGCCCCGCGACCGTCGTGATCCACGGCACCGCGCTCACCCGCACGCATTTCGAGCAAATCGCTGCAGTGGGCGGCAAACTCGTGTGGTCACCGCAATCCAACCTCCGCCTCTATGACGAGACGACCGATGTCAACGCTGCGCTGGCGGCCGGCGTACGCGTTGGGCTCGGCGCCGACTGGATGCCCTCGGGCAGCCCGAGCCTGCTCCACGAGCTCAAGATCGCCGAACGTGTTCTGGCCCGGCAGGGCGCGGACGTCTCCGCGGCCGACCTGGTGGAAATGGCCACCACCGAAGCCGCCGAGATCGCTGGGCTGGGCCACCTGATCGGAACGCTCGAGGTCGGCCGGACCGCGGACCTCGTCATCCTGCAGCGACTCCACGACGATCCCTACGACAACGTGGTCGCCGCATATCCGTCCTGGGTCGATCTGGTCATGATCGGTGGCGACATCGTCTACGGGCGACCCGACTGGGTCGGCCAGATCACCGAACAGACCGACTATGAGCGAGTCGAAGCGTGGGGCCGCGACATGCTCCTCGACACCCGGTTCGGGTCCCCCGACGACGCGCCCACAAACGGCCCGCCCAGGCGCCTGTCCGAGATGCGGCAGCAACTCATCAGCCGCTACCCCGCAGTCGGTCCGATCTTCGTCTGACCGCGCTCTCCCGCGGCATGGAAGGCCGCCGCTGTGACGGCGAGTCACGACGGTTCCGCGCACCTCATCGTGATCGTTCTCGACGCAAACAATCAGCCACCGCCGACATCTTCGCGCCATCGGCAGTGATTGACGTCCGCACTGCGTATGACGGCGTACGCTCCATGTATGACAATGTTGAGCTTCCGGGTGGACGAGATTGATGCTCGTGAGGCGCAAGCCTGGGCAGAGCGGCTTGGCGTGGACAGATCTGAGATTCTTCGTGACGCTCTCCGCCGACATCTGCTCCGGCTGGCGAGTGAGCGGGATGCCGAGACATGGGAGCGGAGTCCGCTGACCGCCGACGAGCAGTCGCTGTCCGCGATCGAGGCATGGGGCCCGGCCGAGGACTGGGCCGACTGGGCCGATGCGGCGAGGTGAGATCTGGTTCGCCGCGACGCCCGGCGGGGACCGGCCGGTCCTTATCCTGACCCGGGACCCCGTGGCGGACCGGATGGGGTCTGTCGTCGTCGCTGCGTTGACCCGGACAGTCCGCAGTCTGGTTTCCGAACTCGAACTCAGTCCGGAAGACGACGGAGTGCCGAGCGTATGCGTCGTCAACTTCGACAACGTGCACACGCTCCCCAAGGGGACCTTTCGACGCCGGGTGACCACCTTGTCAGCAGTTCGTATGCACCACGCATGCCGTGTTTTCACTGCGGCCGTCGGATGTTGACTCCCCCGCTGCCGTACTCGCCGTTCCGCGTCGTGCGAAGTCAGGTGCCCGAAGCAGGTGGCTTCTCGGCCTGCAACTGTGTCTCCGTCTCAGCGAAACCGACGGAGCGGTAGATGCGGATCGCCAGGTACTCCGGGTCCGCCACCATCACCAACGTGCGCGCGCCGAGCACAGCAAAGCCGTAGCGGCTGGCGTGGTGCACCAGCGTCCCGGCGAGCCCGCGGCCGCGCGCATCAGGACGCGTCTCCACGGACTGGAACCGCGCAAGTCCCGTGCCGGCGCGGAAGAGTCCCATCCCGGACAGCAGCCGGCCATCCGCAAAGGCGCCGAACCAGGCACCGTGACCGCCCTCGACCAGGCCACGAACGGTCGCCACCTTGGCGACCGAGAACTCGCGGTAGGACTGCGGATCAAGGCCCGCATCGATACACGTCATCCGCAGCTCGACGAGTTGCTCCCAGTCGTCGTCGCTCGCCAAGGCGCGGTAGTCGGCATCTCGGTTCGGCCGCGGTGGCTCACGGACGCTGGTGGCCGTCATGACTGCCTGACCCTCGATGCTCAAGCCCCTCCGCGTGAAGGGAGACAAAGCCTCGGTCGTCCCGTCGACCCCGTCGAAGCCGAGCGCGATGTGGTCGGCCCTCGGGAAGACCTGGGCGAACGCCGCGAGCCAGCGGTCGGCGTCGTCGGCCGCCGGCGGCGCATCGAGCAGCAGGAAGTTGCCCCACCAGTAGCCCGGATTGTGCGGAGTCCGTACGGCGATGTGGTCGCCGCGGTCCTCGATCTCGCTGCCGCCTAGCTGGAGCAGCGCAAGGTCGGTCCGGTAGCCGAGCGACGTGATGTGCACGCCAAGACTCTAGGCGGGCTCAGGGCCGGGCGTTG
>DASSKO010000153.1:0-14441 GCA_035690425.1 Nocardioidaceae bacterium | reverse complement strand
GTGGCGTCGGCAGCGGGCGGGGCGCAGGGAGGTGCCGGTGCAGGCTGAGCGGCGGGCGCAGGGACGGCCGGCGCAGCCGTGGTCGGGCCTGGCGTGCAGGGTGGGGCGGGGGGCAAGAGGTGGACGGCGGCATGGGCGGCGCAGCCGTGGTCGGGCCTGGCGGGAGGCCGAGCGAAGCGAGGCCGGATGGTAGGCAAGCCGCCCATGCCGCCGGCCGCCGGAGCCCGCCGCGGAGCCCGCCGAGGAGCCCGCCGAGGAGTCCGCCGCGAGTCACCGCGCCGCCCGTACGATGACCAGCGTGACCGCCGCCACGCAGACCCCGCGCCGGACCACGGGGCTCTCGCGGACCGCCGACGGCCGACCGGTCCCCAGCGCTCGCAGCCGGCTTGCGCCGGCGATCCGCGGACTCGACCGACGCGGCGGCTGGGTGGCGACCCTCGCGGTCACCCTCCTCGCGGGCTTCCTGCGGCTGTGGCACCTGGGCACGCCGCGACAGTTCCTGTTCGACGAGACCTACTACGCCAAGGACGCCTGGTCACTGCTGCAGCACGGCTACGTCACCGGCTACGTCGACGGCGCGGACGAGAAGATCCTGGACGGCCGGGTGACCGGGATCTTCACCGACGGGCCGAGCATGATCGTGCACCCGGAGATCGGCAAGTGGCTGATCGCGACCGGCGAGTGGGCGTTCGGGATGAACCCGTTCGGCTGGCGGTTCGCCGCGGCCGTGGTCGGCACGCTGATGGTCCTGGTGATGGTCCGCCTGGCGCGCCGGCTCACCGGCTCGACGCTGCTCGGCTGCACCGCCGGGCTGCTGCTGTGCGTCGACGGTCTGCAGTTCGTGATGTCGCGGCTGGCGCTGCTGGACGTCTTCATGGCGTTCTTCCTGCTGTCGGCGGTCTCCTGCCTGGTCGCCGACCGGGACTGGGGCCGGCTCCGGCTGGCTCGTCTCGTCGGCCCCGGCGGGCAGGCCGGCTCCGGCTTCGGGCCGGTGCGCGGCCTCCGGTTCAGGCCGTGGCGCCTGGCCGCGGGGGTGCTGTTCGGACTGGCCGTCGCCACGAAGTGGAACGCGCTCTTCCCGCTCGCCGCCTTCGGTCTGCTGGTGTGGGCGTGGGACGCCGGTGCCCGTAGGTCGATCGGGGTGCGTCAGGCGGTGTGGAAGTCGGCACTGGTCGACGCGCTGCCGGCCTTCGGCTACCTGGTGCTGGTCGGCGGCGTTGTGTACGTCGCGTCCTGGACCGGCTGGCTGCTGCACGCCCACGCCTACGAGACGACGCTGTCGAACACGCAGTACGGCCCCTACTGGGGCAGCTATCTCGAGACCGACGCCCACGGGTTCTTCGCCGAGCTGGCGCAGTCGCTCCGGTCGCTGTGGAACTACCACCAGGACGTCTTCACCTTCCACACCCAGGCGCTCGACGACGCCGAGCACACTTACCAGTCGAACCCCGCCGGCTGGCTGATCCTCAACCGGCCGGTGGGCGTGGACGCCCAGCTCGACATCCAGCCGGGCGCGCAGGGCTGCGCGGCTCCGGCCGGCAGTACGTGCCTGCGCCAGGTGCTGCTCCTCGGCACGCCGGCGCTGTGGTGGGGCGGCGTGCCGGCGCTGCTGTACGCGGCGTACGCCTGGGTCGCGCGCCGCGACTGGCGCTACGGCGTGGCCGTGGTCGGGGTGCTGGCGAGCTGGCTGCCGTGGCTGCGGTACGACGACCGGCCGATCTTCTCCTACTACGCGGTGGCGATCATCCCGTTCACGGTGCTCGCCGTCACCCTGATCATCGGACGGCTGATCGGTGGCGCGCGGGCGTCGTCCGCCCACCGGCTGTGGGGCACGGCGGCGGCGGGCGCCTTCGTGCTCCTGGTGGTGGTGAACTTCGCGTGGTTCTGGCCGATCTACACCGATCAGCTGATCAGTACGCCGGAGTGGTTGGAGCGGATCTGGTTCCGCCAGTGGATCTGACCTCGCACCGGAACGCCCGCGCCCGCTGGTAGCCCACCCCACTGGTAGCCCACCCCACTGGTAGCCCACCCCACTGGTAGACAGGGGCCGTGGACGTCTCGCGCGAGCAGGTGCTCGCCTACCGGGTCCGGGCCCAGCAGCTGCACGACAGCGGCGGCCCCCTCGAGGACCGGGCCGTGCTCGACCTCGGGGTGCAGGACACCGGTGCGGACGGCGCCGGCTGGGCGCTCCTCAACCGCGGCGTGGACGCTGGACCGCCGGCCGGAGCCGCCGACGACCTCGTCCTGGCGTGGACGCTGCGCGGTGCGCCGCACCTCTACCGTCGCAGGGATGCCGCCGGGGTGGCGGCAGCCGTCGCGCCGTTCTCGGAGGCGGACGCGGCCAAGCGGATCTTCGACGCCGCGCGGCCGCTGCGAGCGGCCGGCATCGAGATACTCACGGCGCTCGACGTCGTCGCCGGGCAGATGCGCGAGATCGTCACCCGGCCCACGGTCAAGGGCGAGCTGTCCGCACAGCTGACCGCACGGCTCGACCCGCCGTACCTGCGCGACTGCCGGCCCTGCCACGCGCTCCACACCTACGAGCAGCCGTTCCGGCTCGCCGCGCTGCGGGCCGGTCTCGAGCTGGTGCCTGGCACGTCACCGCCGGTGCTGACGCGGATCGCGGGCTGGCGGGGCCCGGCGCGCACGGTGCCGGAGGCGCTCGACGTCGTGCGCGGCTACCTCCGCCTCCTGGGTCCGGCGACGCCGCAGATGGTGGCGGGCTTCCTCGACGCGCCGGTGAAGGAGGTGCGGGCCCGCTGGCCCGAGGACGCGGAGGAGGTCACGGTCGCCGGGCAGAAGCGGTCGGTGCTCGGCCAGGATCGCGATGCCCTCGCCGCCGCGCCGGTCGACGATGCCGTCCGTCTGCTGGCGCCGTTCGACCTGTTCCTGCAGGCAAAGGACCGGGAGCTGCTGGTCCCGGACGCCGAGCGGCGCAAGCAGCTCTGGGTCGTGCTCGGACGGCCGGGCGCGGTCCTGCGCGGCGCCGAGGTCGTCGGCACGTGGCGCCCGCGCACGAGCGGCAAGCGGCTGCGGCTGCTGGTCGACGCGTGGAGCGCGGTGCCGTCCGGGCCGCTGGAGGAGCAGGGCGAGCGGCTGGCGGCGTACCGCGGAGTCGCCTTCGACGGCGTCGAGGCGCCGCCGTAGGCGACAACGAAGTCGGCGGGTCGGGTACGAGACCCGCCCGGCCCCGTCCCCGGGCAGGATGACGCACGGCGACGTGCTCGCCCTCCTGCGCCGACGGGGACCGACGACCCGACGCGCGCTGCAGGAGCTCACCCGGCTCTCCCGCACCACGCTCGTGGAGCGGATCGACACCCTGCAACGGCTGCGGCTGATCCGCGAGGGTCGTCGGGGGCCGAGTGCGAACGGCCGGCCCCCGGTGATGATGGAGTTCGACGAGACCAGCCGGGTCACCCTCACCCTCGACGTCGGCGCCGCCCACGTCATGGTGGCGATCACCGACCTCGAGCACGGGCGCCGACGTACCGTCGTCACCGTCAAGGTGGCCACCGGCATCGGTGCCGGCCTGGTGGTCAACGGGCGGCTGCACATCGGCGACTCCCACGGGGCCGGGCAGCTCGGCCACCTGCGCGGGCATGCAGGAGCTGTGCACCTGCGGCGAGCGCGGCTGCCTGGCCACCGTCGCGAGCGGCCGGGCGCTGCTCAGACAACTGGCACCGCTCGGCGTGTCCACGCTCGAGGACGTCGTCGACGCGGTGGAAGGCGCCGACCCCGCCGTGCTCGCGGCGGTCACCGACGCCGGACGGACGGTCGGCACGGTGCTCTCCAACGTCGCCACCATGCTGGACCCCGGCGCGATCCTCTTCGGCGGCGCGCTCGGTCGGCTCGAGCCGTTCGTCGACACGGCTCGAGGCTCGATCAAGGAGCTGACCTACGCCCGCGCGGCCCAGGGGATCGCCGTCGGCCGTACCGTGCTCGGCGACGAGTCCGCGGTTACAGGCCTGGCCGCGCTGATCGTCGACAGCGCGCTCGAACCGACGGCGGTGGACCACCTGGTCGCCGCGGGCTCCGGCGGCTGAGTCGGCGCTGCCGCTCCCCTGCCGCATGGGCGCCTGCGGGCCTGGGTATCGAACGTGAGTCGCTGTCCTGCTCGGCAGCCTCCGACCCCATGACCCGACCGACGAGGACGACGGGAGTGCCCGCACGGCGTGGAACAGCACTCGCACCCCGAAGCATGGATCGAGGCGATCGGCTGGTTCAGCCTGGCGATCGCCTTCGCGTCGGCGTTGGTGATATGCGCGGACATCTTCCTTCGCGGACACCGGCAGAAGATGACGATCATGAACGTCGTCTACCCGGTGACCGCGCTGTACTGGGGTCCGGTGGCGCTGTGGTTCTACTTCCGTTACGGCCGTCGGGACGCGAGCGACGCCCGCCCGTCGAACGACCCGCCGCGGTGGGCGATGCTCTCGAAGGCGGTCAGCCACTGCGGCGCCGGCTGCACCCTGGGCGACATCGCGGCCGAGTGGCTCGTCGCTGGTCTCGGGCTGACGATCGCCGGGAAGAGCCTCTACGCCGACATCCCGATGGACTTCGTCTGGGCGTGGACGCTCGGCATCGTGTTCCAGTACTTCAGCATCGTGCCCATGCGCGACATCGGCCGCGGCCAGGGGATCTGGGCCGCGATCAAGGCCGACACGCTCTCGATCCTCGCCTTCCAGGTCGGTCTCTTCGCCGGGATGGCGATCTACCAGATGGTGATCTGGGCCGATCCGTTGCCGAAGACGACCGCGACGTACTGGATGATGATGCAGCTGTCGATGATCCTCGGGTTCTTCACCGCGATGCCGGTCAACGCCTGGCTGGTCCGCAAGGGCCTGAAGGAGGCGATGTAGCCGACGCGCCGACCGGGTGGTCGGCCGCGGATTTGATGGCCGCGCGACGTTCAGCCCGCGGCGTCGGCGAGTACGGCGCGCGCCATCGCCAGTCGGCTCGAGCACCGGTCCGGCATCGTCGACCAGTAGTACGGAAACGTCATCAGCGCGACCGTCAGCGCCCACGCCCGTCCGCGAAGCCATGACGCCTCGTCGACCGTCACGGCCTCACGGAACACCTCGCGCGAACCGGCGTCCAGCACCTCCCACGCCGCGATCAGGTCGATGGTCGGATCACCGACGGCCAGCCCGCCGAAGTCCAGCACGGCGGCCAGACGGCCGTCGCGGACCAGGAGGTTCTCGGCCAGCAGGTCGCCGTGATACCAGCGCGCACGTGCCACCTCGTCGACTCCGGGAAGGGCCATCGCGTCCTCCCACAGGCGGAGTACGGCGTCCAGGTCGAGCCCCAGCCCCGCGATCGTGCGGCAGGCCTCGATGTCGCGGCGGGTCCGCTCGTCCTGTGTCGCCAGCGGTTCGCCGCGGTACCCGCGAAGTCCCGGGTCCGCCGAGGCGTCCTCGGGCACGTCGATGTCGCGCAGGGCGTTGACGGCGTCGGCGAGGTCGACTGCGAGCTCGTCGCGCGCCGTGCCCGCATCCGGGCCCGGGTCGGCGACCGACGGGACGTCTCCGTCGAGCCAGCGCACGACCATCCATCGCTCCGGGTAGCCGAGGTCCGGCTCACCGACGTACACGACGTCCGGGACGGCGACCGGCAGCCGTGGTGCAACGTGCGGCAGCCACCGCGCCTCCTTGTCGATGGTCGTGGACCCGCCGGGCTGCCGCGGAAGCCGGGCGAGGAGGTCGTCGCCCAGGCGGAACAAGGCGTTGCTCGAGCCGGTGGACGGAAGCGGCCTGAGCGGCAGGGAGGCGGTCTCCGGCAGCGCCCGGTCGAGAAGGGCCCGCACGAGCGGTACGTCGATCGGCAGCTCGTCGTCATGGAGCGCGTGCGTCATGACGTCGATCTCATCGGTGGTGCTGGTGCGCTGTCGACCGGTTTTCAGGATGGACGTCCGTGGCTGATACCCCGCTGATACCGCCCAGCGCTCCGCTGAACCGGCTGGGTCCACCACGGACGCAGCCGATGAGGCCGACCGTCTCTCGCCATGGAAAGGACCCGTCATGGATATCAAGAGTCCAGCCCGTCTCTTCGCCGTCGTCTCCGCTGCCGCGATCCTGACCGCCGCCGTCCAGTATCACGTGGTGGCGAACGAGGACCACGCACCTGCCGCAGCCACCGAGGTCACGGCCACTCTGGGCGCCACTCGAATCGTGGCACTGCGGGAGACGGCCTCGTCCACCACGACATCCCGCTCGTACCAGACGCTGGCCGCGACTTCGATCAGCGTGCCGCCGGGCCAGCGCGGACTGATGGTGGCTCACTTCGCCGCCGAGTCATTGTGCCGCGGCCTGGCGGGATACTGCTCGGCCCGCATCCGGATGGACGGCATCGAAATGGTCCCGCAGTCGGGGACCAACTTCGCCTTCGACAGCGCCGGGGGCGACGCCCGGGAGTCCCACGCGATGGAGCGGACCATCAGCGGAGTGTCGGAGGGGATCCACGTCTTCGCCGTCGAGTGGACGTTGGTCTGCTACCCCACCGGCACCGACTGTCCACGGTCGTTCTCGGTCGACGACTGGGTCTTCGACGTCGAGTTCTGGCGACAGTCGTAGGGACCGCTACCGACGAGCGGGCTCGGCGCGCCGGTCGTCAGGCGGTACGGGCGGCGGTCGCCGTGACTCGGCTCAGGAACAGGTGGGTGTGGCGCCATGCATCGAGGCTCGCGGAGGCGTGCTCGGCGTGCTTGATGTCGAAGAAGCTGTGCGGCGCGCCGGGGTAGATCCGGGTCTCGTGGTCGACTCCGTGCTCGGCGAGCGCCGCGTCGAACGCGTCGACCTCGCTGCGCGGAATGTAGTCGTCGGCGCCACCGAAGATGCCGAGGATCGGTGCTTCGAGCCGGGCGGCGTGCTGTGTCGGGCCGGGCCCGAGCGGTCCTCCGGTGCCGGGGACGCCGTAGAACCCGACAACGCCCGCGAAGCCGAACTCCGGCGCCGCGGCCCAGAAGGCATGCCGGCCTCCGAAGCAGAACCCGATACACGCGATGCGCTCGGCGCCAGCGTCTCGCAGATGGGCGGCGGCTGCGCGGATGTCCGCCTGCACGCCGGCGGTGGTGGTCTGCATGACGTGGGTGGCGGGGTCGAAGTCGTCGCCTCGGGGCCCGTCGCCCGCGGTGCGGCCGTAGTAGTCGATCACCACGGCGTGGTAGCCGTGGTTGGCGAGATCGACGGCCACGCCTTCGTAGAACGGGTAGATGCCGCGCACGTCCGGCAGCACCACCACGCCTGTCGCCCCGTCTCCTGACTCGTCCACTGACCCGTTCGTCCCCGGGTCGTCGGCCGCGGGCGCGACGTAGAAGCCTGAGAAGCGTGTCCCGTCGGAGCTCGTCAACGCCACACGGGCCGTGGTCACTCCGTCGCCCGGTTCAGAGCTGACGGGTGGGCGGGAGTCGAAGTCGAAGCACATGGACGAGTCCTCTCTTGTCGGGCTGGATGAAGGTCCCGCCGGGTCGCGGAGCAGGACGATCGTGCCGCCGGTGACTGCGGCTTCACACCGGGAAAATCGCCGGTTGTGCACCGGGTCGCGGTGGCCGGCGCTATCGTCACCGCGTGCTGCACGGCCGAGGACGGGAACGGGCGCTCATCGAGCGGCTCGTCGACGACGCACGCGCCGGCCGCGGCGGTGCGCTGCTGGTGCACGGCGAGGCAGGCACCGGCAAGTCCATGCTGCTGGAGGAGGTCGCGTCGACCCAGGAGGGCGTGACCGTCCTGCGCACGCAGGGCATCGAGTCCGAGGCGCCGCTCGCCTTCGCAGCCCTTCAGCGGCTGCTCAGGCCGGTCATGCGCCACGTGGACCGGCTCCCCGCGCCACAGGCCCGAGCGCTCAGGATCGCGTTCGGTGAGGAGATCGGTGAGGCGGACCGGTTCCTGGTGTTCCTCGGCGTCCTGAGCCTCCTCGCGGAGGCGGCCGAGCACGAGCCGGTGCTGGCTGTCGTCGACGACGCGCACTGGCTGGACGACGCCTCGGCGGCGGCGTTGCTCTTCGTGGCCCGCCGGCTGGAGCTCGAGCAGGTGGCGTTGGTCTTCGCCGTCCGCGACGGTGACGTGCGCACGTTCGAGGCGCCGGACCTGGACAGCCTGCACCTGACCGGCTTGCGTCTGGGCGACGTCGTCGCTCTCATGGACGAGCAGTCGGGCACCGAGGTCGCCACCGAGGTCGCCGCCCAGCTGCTCGCCAGCACTGGTGGGAACCCGCTCGCTCTCGTCGAGCTGCCCCGCCTGCTGTCGGCCGACCAGCTCGCTGGGCGATCACCGCTGCCCGGCCGGCTGCCCGTGACGAGCACGCTCGAGCGCACCTTTCTGGACCGAGCGCGTCGGCTGAGCCCGGACGCCCAGCGGCTGCTGCTCGTGGCGTCGGCCGACGACTCCACCCGGGTCGGCACGGTGGTCTCGGCTGGCGCCGCCCTCGGGGTCGGCGAGGACGCGCTCGCGGAGGTGGAGGCCTCCGAGCTCGCGACTGTCACCGGCGGCGAGCTGCGCATGCGGCACCCGCTGGTGCGCTCGGCGATCTACAACGCCGCGAAGAGCATCGACCGGCGGGCCGCGCACACAGCGCTAGCCGATGCGATGACAGGTCCTGACGAGGCCGACCAGCGTGCCTGGCATCTGGCCGAAGCCGCCACGAGCCCCGACGACGAGGTCGCTGCCGCACTGGACGACGCGGCACACCGTGCACTCCGTCGCAGCGGCTACGAGGCAGCCAGCTCCGCGTACGAACGTGCTGCACTCCTCACCGTGTCCGACGATGCCCAGGCCCGGCGCCTGCACGAGGCAGCCACCGCCGCCTGGCTGGCCGGACAGCCCGGTCGCGCCGGCACGCTTGCTCTCGACGGGCACCTGCGCACCACCGAACCCACCCTCCGAGCCGATCTCGAGCGCCTCCGGGGCCGGACGGAGTTCCATGTCGGCTCGGTCTCCACCGCCGTACGCGTGTGGACCCAAGCAGCACGAGACGTCGCCCGCGTCGACCCGGTGCGAGCGCGCGAGATCGCCGTGATGGCCTCGGCAGCCTCCACCTTCGCCGCTCCGCCCGACCGCACGGACCTGGACCCCGCGGAGCTGTCCGTGGAGCTCGACCACGCGGCTCCGCCTCGCGAGCGGTGTGTCGCCGGCCTCCTGATCGGTTTCCATCACCTCCTCAAGGGTGAGCTGTCCCTGGCGATCGGGCCCTCACGAACGGCCTTCGACGCAGCGACGGGCCTGTCCGATCCGGACCTGGTCAACGCGATCGGCATCGCGTCGTTCCACCTCGCCGATGATGAGACGTTCCGGCACGCCTTCACCTCCGTCCTGGCTCACGCGCGCGAACGGGCCGCGTACGGGTTGGTCCTGTTCGCGTTGCCGCGGCTCGCGCTCGCGGACTGGTGCGCCGGGCGACTGGGGGATGCCGTCTCCCACGCGTCCGAGGCCCGACAGCTGGCCTCCGCGTCGGGTCAGCTGGGGCTGTCGGCGATGCCACTGGCCGAGCTGGCGCTCTACGCGGCGTTCCAGGGCGATGAGAGGTACGACGGGTACGTCGAGGAGCTCGACCGGGTGATCGCCGGCCACCAGGTCGGCGTACTCGGGGCGCTCGTGGACGACGCGCGCCGGTGGGCCCTGGGCGAACGTGACCTGGCAGCGGGGCAGTACGCCTCTGCTCTGCATCATCTCGAACAGATGCGCACGCCGCCGCTGATCCACCTGGCGGGGTACGCCCGCCTCGAAGCCGCCATGCGCGCCGGCCGGCACGATCTGGCGCAGGCATGGACGCACGAGCTCCGGGCCTTCGCCTCGGCGGTGGACTGGCCGCACGCTCGCGCCCTGGCTGCGTTCGGCGCCGCCCTGGTGGCGGGCGAGGATGCCGGCCCGGACTGGCAGGCGGCCCTGGAGCATCATGCCCTCAGCGGACGCCCCGTCGAGGCCGCTCGTACCCGACTGGCGTACGGCGAGTTCCTGCGCCGGCGTCGCCGGCGCGTCGCGGCGCGCGAGCACCTGCGCGAAGCCCTCAGCACCTTCGAGGACGTCGGCGCGACCCCGTGGGCAGAGCGGGCCCGACAGGAGCTGCGTGCCTCCGGTGAAACCGCCCGGCGGCGCGACGCCTCCACCGGGCAGGGGCTCACGCCGCAGGAGCGGCAGGTGGCGAAGTTCGTCGCCTCGGGCCTGTCGAACAAGGACGTCGCGGCTCAGCTGTTCGTCAGCCCCCGCACCGTCGACTTCCATCTGCGCAACGTCTTCGCCAAGACGGGCGTCACCTCGCGGACCGAGCTGGCGCAACTGGCCCTGGACTGACGCCGGGTACGGAGATCCCGGCGATTCCACCGGCGCGACCAGGTTGGCGGTGGCCATAGCGTCCTGGCCATGGACAACACCACCGCACTCCTGGCAGCGGGTGCCGGCGCAGGCAGGCTCTCGGCCCCCCTCGACGTCCTGGTCGTCGGTGCCGGCCAGGCCGGCCTCTCGATGGCCTGGCACCTGGCGCGGCGCGGCGTGCGTTACCTGCTCGTCGACGCCGCCCCCGAGGTCGGCGACTCCTGGCGCAGCCGTTGGGACTCGCTGCGCCTGTTCAGCCCCGCGCGGTACGACGGCCTGCCCGGCGCCGCCTTCCCCGCCGACCCCGACAGCTACCCCGGCAAGGATCAGGTAGCCGACTTCCTCGCCGCCTACGCCGAGCGGAACGCCTTCCCCGTCCTCACCAACACCAAGGTGACCCGGCTGGTCCCGTACGACGGCGGTCTGACAGCCCACACCACCCAAGGGGTGCTGAACGCCCGCCAGGTGGTCGTCGCGACCGGCGCCTTCCAGCGGCCGGTCGTGCCGTCGCTGTCCGACTCGTTCATCGGCATCCCGCAGATCCACTCCTCGGTCTACCGCCGGCCCACTGACCTTCCCTCCGGCCGGGTGCTCGTCGTCGGCGGCGCCAACTCGGGCCTGCAGATCGCCGAGGAGCTCACCGCCACCCACCACGTCACGCTCGCGGCCGCCAGCAACCCGCCCGCGGTGCCGCAACGCATCGCCGGCCGGGACCTGTTCTGGTGGTTGACGAAGCTCGGCCTGATGGACAAGGGCCCGGACTCGGCGCTCGCGAAGCGGATGCGTGCCCGTGGCGACCTCGTGGTGGGCACCAGCCGAAGGGCGTTGCGCGCTGCCGGCGTCGACTTCCGGCCGCGGTTGGTCCGCGGGTCTGGCACCACCGCGTGGTTCGCCGACGCCAGCGCGGTCGACATCGACGCCATCGTCTGGGCCACCGGCTTCCGGCCCGACTACTCCTGGATCGAGGCCGACGCGGTCACCGACTCCTCGGGCAGCCCATGCCACGACGGGGGACGAAGCCTCGCCGTGCCCGGCCTGTGGTTCCTCGGCCTCCCCTGGCAACGCACCCGCGGCTCCGCCCTCCTCGGCTTCGTCCAGCGCGACGCCACCCACCTCGACGCGCAGATGTTCGCCCGGGCACACGCCCGGTGAACAGCCCGCCGATGGGAGGATGAGATGAACCCGGAAGGAGCCATCCCATGCGCAGGATCGGACTGATCGGTGGGATGAGCTGGGAGAGCAGCGCCCTGTACTACCGACTGCTCAACGAGCGCATCGCCGCGACCCTCGGCGGCCTGCACTCGGCCGAGTGCGTGCTGTACTCGGTCGACTTCGCCGAGATCGAGCGGATGCAGGTCCAGGCCCGGTGGGACGACGCCGGCCACCGGCTGACGGAGGCGGCCCGGTGCCTGGAAGCGGCCGGAGCCGAGCTCGCGCTGCTGTGCACCAACACCATGCACAAGGTCTACGACCAGGTGCAGGCCGCGGTGTCCATCCCGCTGCTGCACCTGGGCGACGCCACCGCTGACGCGGTCACGGCGGCCGGCCTGGACACCGTCGGGCTGCTCGGCACCGGATTCACCATGGCGCAGCCCTTCTACCGCGAGCGGCTCGAGCGACACGGACTCACCGTGCTCACCCCCGACGAGACCGACCAGGAGCTGGTCCACCGCGTGATCTACGACGAGCTGTGCAAGGGAGTCGTGCTGCCGTCCTCCCGGGCCGCCTACCAGGACGTCATCACACGCCTGGCCGACCGCGGCGCGGAAGGAATCATCCTTGGCTGCACCGAGATCGAGCTCCTCGTCAGCCAGACCGACAGCCCCGTCCCGGTCTTCCCCACCACCCGCATCCACGTCGACGCTGCCGTGGAACTCGCCCTGACGGGCGAACCGGCTAGCCGCTAGCCAGCGGCCGTGTTTGCGTGAGACAGTTCCGCCGTGCTCTACGCGCACGTCGACCCGGCCACCGCGAACAGGCGGCGCACGGTCCGGCGGATCACCGTGACCGTCGTCGTGCTCCTCGCGGCCATCACGCTGGCGACCCACGTGGTTCTGTACGCAATCAAGCCTCGCCCGTTCATGGACCCGAGCGCACCGTGGTACGTGATGGGGCCTCACTGTGGCGACGCGGACATTCCGGTGTCCCAGGCATCGGAGAAGCAGGCGATCAATCCCGCGTGTCGGCACGACTGGCAGGCGGAGCTCCTGGGCAGGACGTACACGCGGGCCACTTGGCCTCAGTGGCCGTGGGAACTGCTGTGAGGCGCCGAGCAGAAGGTGCTGCGCCTCCTCCATGGCGGCAGCGCAGCCGCTCGCGCTTGTGCTTGCCAGTTGCTTGCACAGTGCGACATGAGGACTCTGTACCTGAGGAAGGTGCCCGAGGACGTGGTGCGTAGGCTCCAGCGGCTCGCGGACCACGACGGCACCTCGGTCGGTGCGGTCGCCGTTCGGCCTCACCCGATACACCATGCATGATCTGCTCGAACGCGTCTGGGAGCTGCGCGAGGACCTCTCCTTGCGGTCGCCTGACAGCTCGGCAGCTACCCGGTCCCACGCCCACGATTCGTGGAGAGGTGACTGCGGAAGGTCGGTCCGGTCAGCAGGACGGGGCGCGGCAAGGCGGCCGACCTGGGGCGGAACATCTTGGCATGGTCGGCGACGGGCGGGTGGCGTAGAGTGGAAGAGCCGAGGAACCCGCAGACGTCGAGTTCGCGTCGTCATTTCGCGGTGAACGCTACTGACGTTCGGCTGCACGACGGCCGGCAGGACCGGATCCCCTTGGCTTTTCTCCGCACGCCGACCGTGGCCATGCCCGCCACCCCCGGCCCCAGCGCCGAGGGACCGCAGCGTCCCACTCTGACAACCGTGGTCCGCCGCGTCTCACTGAGCCTGCTGATCGCGGTGATCGTCCCCGCCGCGGTCTTCTACGGCGTCTTCGTGGTCGCCGGCGTGTGGACCGCGATCATCGCCGCGCTCGCGTGGTCATACGGTGCGATCGTATGTCGTGCGGTGACCAGGCGGCGTACGTCTGGCCTGCTGATCCTCGCCGCGATCCTGCTGACGGGACGGACCGCGCTCTCCCTGGCGACCGACAGCGCCTGGCTGTACTTCCTCCAGCCCGTCATCAGCGACGGCCTTGTCGCCGCGCTGTTCCTGCTCTCGCTCGCCAGCGCCCGGCCAATGGTCGCGCGGCTGGCCGGAGACTTCTACCCGATGGATCACGACCTTGCGATGCGCCCGCGCATCCGCCGCCTGTTCTGGCACTTGACGGTCCTGTGGGCCGTCCTCGGTCTGGCCAAGGCGACGATGACGCTGTGGCTGCTGCAGTCGCAATCGCTCGAGACCTTCGTGCTGGTGAAGAGCATCTCGATGCTGACCATCAACGTGTTCGCGGCGTTCGCGACGATCGGACTGGCCGCCCTCGTCGCCCACAGGGAGGGACTGATGGGTTCGACGCGCCTGGTCCCCGTCGCCGCGGCGCGCGCCTGAGAGTGCGCCCGTGCTCGATCGCGGGATGCTCTCGAGCTCCACGACCTGGGACCATCGGGCTCGGCAGCTCGGTGCGGTGGATTTTCACCTGCTCGTCCCTGCGCCACGGGCAGGCTGATGGAGGACCGGCCAGGATGGCAAAGAAGGGTGATCAGCGAAGCGGGATGTAGGCGATCTGGTTGACCCACTCCTCAGCGTCAGTGGCCCTCGCGACCACGGCGAGCTCGTCGATCGCCTGCGCGATCGACAGGGTTGCGCGAAGCAGGATTACCCCCGGCATCGGCAATCCCGCGTTCAGCCGTTCACCGGCGAACCGGGGCATGGTCTTGAGGTCGTGGGTGATCAGGACCCGACCCTGATCGGCTGCCCATTGCAGGATCTCGGGGTCATCCGCCGTACGGAGTCCGACGTCCTGCACGCGCACGACGTTGACCTCGCCGACTTGGCGCTGGAGGCCCGAGACGAGGTCGGGATCAATGTTCTCGTCGGCCAGGAACCGAGGGCTCACGAATCCAGCCGGGCCAACAGCTTCGCGCGCAGACCCTCATCGAGCGGGTGCTCGGCCTCGATGCGCGCCCGGATCTCTTCGCCGTCGCGTTCCTGCTCGGCGAGGTAGGCCTCGACCTCGCTGCGGTGGCGCAAGTAGTAC
>DASSKO010000152.1:0-33572 GCA_035690425.1 Nocardioidaceae bacterium | reverse complement strand
GTGGTGCAAAGGTGCGATCTCGCGGCGAGGGGACGGCGCGGGCAGCACCCTCCTCGCGAGATCGCACCTTTGCCTCAGTCGGCGGGCCGCGAGCTGCGCGCGGGCACGGCGCCCAGACTCGCCGCCACCACCAGGGCGATGCCGAGCAGGCCGCCGACGGACAACCGTTGGCCGGCGACCAGCAGGCCGGCGACTGCCGCGACCGCCGGCTGCATGCTGAGCATGATGCCGAACCCGCGGGGGCTCACGCGCCGCATCGCCTTCAGATCCAACGCGTACGGCAGCACCGACGACATCAGCGCCACCACCACCCCGGCCACCAGCACCCGCGGGTCGAGGAGTGCATCACCGGCGGTGCCGATGCCGAGTGGGACCAGCACCAGGCTCGAGGCCAGCATCGCCCACGCCAGCCCGGAGGTGCCCGGCAGTCCGCGGGCGATCCGCGACCCCACCAGGATGTAGCCGGCCCAGCAGGCGCCAGCGCTGAGCGCCAGCGCCACACCCACCGGGTCGAGCCCCGTGGTCGAGGGGTTGGTCAGCACCAGGACCCCGGCGGCGGCGAGTGCGCACCAGAGCAGGTCGGCGGCCCGGCGCGAGCCCAGCACCGCGACACCGAGCGGACCCATCAGCTCCAGCGCCACCGTGACACCGAGCGGGATGCGCTCCAGTGCCAGGTAGAACAGCAGGTTCATCGAGCCCAGCACGGCGCCGAAAACGAGCACTCCGCGCAGTGCGACACCGCGCGGACGGTGCCGCCAGGCCCGGCCGAGCACCACCAGGACGACCGCGGCCACCCCCATCCGCAGCGCCAGCATCCCCGCCGCACCGACCAGCGGGAAGACCCGGGTCGCGACCGCGGAGCCGGTCTGCAGGCTCACGGCGGCACCGACGACGAGCAGCTGCGGAGGCACCCGGGTGGTCGTCGCGGCCGCCGGCACGGAGGTCGCGGTGGAGGCTGGCATACCCCCACGCTAGGCGGGGGTACGCCGCGGACAGAAATGCCGGCGCCCTCCGGCGCGCCCGAGACGATGTACTCCGCCTCGGGGGGTGAGCCACCATGGCCACTGGGTACCAACCCCACACGGAGGTCACAGCATGGGCATGAACGTCACACAGCAGCTGATCACCTCGCACCTGGTCTCCGGCGAGCCGGTGCCTGGTTCCGAGGTCGGCCTGCGGGTCGACCAGACCCTGACCCAGGACGCGACCGGGACCATGGTGATGCTCGAGCTGGAGGCGATGGAGCTCGACCGGGCTCGCACCGAGCTGAGCGCGCAGTACGTCGACCACAACCTGCTGCAGGCCGACGAGCGCAACGCCGAGGATCACCGGTTCCTGCAGAGCGCCTCCCGCAGGTTCGGGCTCTGGTACTCCAAGCCCGGCAACGGCGTGTCCCATCCCACCCATATGCAGCGCTTCGGCAAGCCGGGCGCCACCATGGCCGGCTCGGACTCACACACCTGCGCCGCAGGGTCGCTGGGCATGCTGGCCATCGGCGTGGGCGGCGTCGAGGTGGCCCTGGCCATCGCCGGGGAGTCGCTCTATCTCACGATGCCGGAGGTCTGGGGCATCGAGCTGACCGGCGAGCTGCCGCCCTGGGTCTCCGCCAAGGACGTCGTGCTCGAGATGCTGCGCCGCCATGACGTCAAGGGCGGCGTCAACCGCGTCATCGAGTACCACGGCCCCGGCCTCGCCTGCCTGTCCGCGATGGACCGGCACGTCATCGCCAACATGGGAGCCGAGCTCGGCGCGACCACCACGGTGTTCCCCGCCGACGACGCGGTGCGGGCCTTCCTGCGCGCCGAGGACCGTGAGCACGACTTCACCGAGCTCACCGCCGACAAGGACGCCACCTATGACCGGACCGACCACATCGACCTGTCCGGCCTCGAGCCGCTCGTGGCCAAGCCGACGTCGCCCGGCAACGTCGTACCCGTGCGCGAGGTGGCCGGAACCGAGCTGAGTCAGGTCGTCATCGGGTCGAGCGCCAACCCCGGCCTGCGCGACTTCGCGATCGCGGCCGCGATGGTGAAGGGGCGACAGACCAACGACGCCGTCAGCTTCGACGTCAACCCGTCGTCGCGGCAGATCTTCGAGGACCTCACCCGGATGGGCGCGACGTTCGACCTGCTCGGTGCCGGGGCGCGGCTGCACCAGACGGGCTGCCTGGGCTGCATCGGGATGGGACAGGCCCCGGCGCGGGGCTCGCACAGCCTGCGCACGTTCCCTCGCAACTTCCCGGGCCGCAGCGGCACCCCGGACGACTCCGTCTTCCTGTGCTCGCCGGAGACCGCGGCCGCGAGCGCGCTGACCGGCGTGCTCACCGACCCTCGAGAGTGGGCGGAGAAGGAGGGGGTCGACTACCCGCGGCTCGACCTGCCCACCCGCCACAGCGTCAACACCTCGATGCTCGTCGGCCCGCTCCCGCTCGACGTGGCGCAGCAGGTGGAGCTGGAGAAAGGCCCCAACATCTCGTCCTTGCCCGACTTCGCCGGGCTCCCGGACCGACTCGAGACGCCGGTGGCGCTCAAGGTCGGCGACAACCTCTCCACCGACGAGATCTCACCGGCTGGAGCCGCCGCGCTGCCGTTCCGGTCCAACATCCCCAAGCTCGCCGAGTTCACGTTCCGCCCCGCCGACCCCGGGTACGCCGATCGAGCGGGCGAGCTGGGCGAGCACGCGGTGGTCGGCGGGGAGAACTACGGGCAGGGCTCGTCGCGGGAACACGCCGCCATCACCCCGCGCTATCTCGGGCTGCGCGTCGTCGTCGCGAAGTCCTACGCGCGGATCCACTGGCAGAACCTGGCGAACTTCGGCGTGCTCGCGCTGGAGTTCACGGACGGGTCGCAGTACGACGCCGTCCAGTCGGGCGACACGTTGGTGTTGGAAGACCTGCACCGAGGACTGACCCACGGCGGCGAGATCACCGCCCGCCTCGGTGACCAGCAGGTGCAGCTGCGGCACCGGCTGTCTCCGCGGCAGGTCGACATGCTGCTTGCCGGTGGCGTGATCCCGCTGCTGCGCCAGCAGCTGGACAGGTAACGCCTCAGGCGTCCCCGCCTCGATGAGCAGGCTCCTCGCCCTGCCGGGCACCGAGCTCGATCGAGGCGGTGGAGGCGGCGGCGCCCAGAGCCAGCGCGGCGAGGGCCCAAGCCGGGCCGGTCTTCTCCAGACCGAGGGCGGCGTCCAGCGAGACGTCACCGGGGCCCTCTTCGGCGAGCGCCAGCAGCGCCGCAATCAGCACGAGGTTGTACTCATAGCCGCCACCGGCCGCCCACGGCCCCTTGGCGAGATGGACCTTGCGGACTGCGGTGATCATCGTGCCGATCAGGCCCGCGCTGGCCAGCGGGGTCGCGAGGCCGAGCACCAGCAGCGCTCCACCGGCGGTCTCGGTGGCGCCAGCGGCGATGGCGTTGCGACGAGGGGGATGCATGTCGAGCGCCTGCATCATCTCACCGGTGCCCTCCAGGCCCGGTCCGCCGAACCAGCCTTTGAGCTTTTGCGTGCCATGCCCGATGAACAGGCCACCGATGATGGTCCGGGCAGCCAGTCGCGCCAGCTTCATCGCACACTCCTCCTCGAGCTCTGCGTGTTCGTGTTCGCGAACATCGCTTTCCCTTACCCGCCCAGGGCCGGGCTACGCGGGTGGCTCAGGCTTTCCGGCTCGGGCTTGTCACAGAAATGTGCACGAGCCCCCGGCTGCGCAAGGGGGGCTCGTGCACAGCTTAGAGGGGTGGATCCTCGGCGTGGACGCACGCAAAGCCGACTGCGCCGCCAGCCACCGTCTCGATGATGTCGTCGAGGCTCAGCTCGGCCTGCCGCGCGATCTCGCTCGGAGTCGGAGAGCGGTGCAGCTGCAGAACCAGGTCCTTGGCAGCCGCAGTGATGCGTGTCCGCCGGCCGCGGGCGGCGGACCAGGCCTGGAAACCTGCTACGCCGCAAGAGGTCGGGGCCGCGGCGCGGGCAGCGCTGCTACGGGATGCGTCCCCTAGATCGGTCATCGAGTCGGTTCCTACGCAGAAGTCGCCGCGGCCGAAACGCCGCCGGCTGACTTCCCAACCGATGCCGATGTTACCGACCGAGGCAGCTCCGTGACAACGCTGCGACCCGCGGCGTCATTCGGCGCCGTCGCGCCCGGCTGCCCACAGCTCTCCCACTGCCCACCTCACTGACCGCGATGCAGGCCCAGCTGCAGCGCCTCGGCTAGGTGCATGGCGGTGCGACCCGTGCCGCCCTGCTCGATCTGGGTGCGGCAGCTGAAGCCGTCCGCAAGCACCAGGGTGTCGGCGTCGGCGTCTCGCACGGCCGGCAGCAGCACCCGCTCCGCGCACGCCATCGACACCTCATAGTGCCCGTCCTCGAACCCGAAGTTGCCGGCGAGCCCGCAGCAGCCGGAGTCGAGCACGTCCGCCTCGATCCCCGCCCGGCGCATCAACTCGATATCGGCGTCAAAGCCCATGATCGCGTGCTGGTGGCAGTGTGTCTGCACGACCGCCTTGCGGCCGACCTGTGGCGGTTGCCATCCCTGCGGGGCGTGCCGCAGCAGGAATCCCGCCAGTGTGTGCACCTGGCCGGCCAGACGCTGCACGTCCTTGTCGTGGGGCAGCATCTCCGGCATGTCGGACAGGAACACCGCAGTACAAGACGGCTCCAGGCCGATGATCGGCGTACCCGCGGCCAGCCAGGGCCGAAGCACCCGCACGGTGCGCCGAAAGACCCGCTCGGCCACGGAGAGCTGACCGGTCGAGACCCAGGTCAGCCCGCAGCACACCGCCGCGTCGGGCACCACCACGTCGAAGCCCGCCGACTCCAGCACCGCCACGGCCGCACGCCCGATCTGCGGGTCGTAGTGGTTGGTGAAGGTGTCCGGCCAGACCACGACGGTGGTCTCGGCACGCGGGTCGGGCCGCGGACGGCCGGCCCCGCGATCGGCATTGCGCTCCGACCACCACTGCAGGAAGGTCTGCTCGGCGAACGCGGGCGCGTCCCGCTCGACGGCCACCCCCGCGGCCTTCTTGCCGACCTTGGCGAGACCCGGCGCTCGCAGTGCTCGATTGACCAGCTTGGGAGCCCGTGAGGCGATGCGCGCCAGCACCGGCAGCCACCCCAGGGAGTAGTGCCCGGCCGGCCGCAGACGACCCTTGTAGTGATGGTGCAGGAACTCCGCCTTGTAGGTCGCCATGTCGACGTTGACCGGGCAGTCGGACTTGCATCCCTTGCAAGCAAGGCAGAGGTCGAGTGCGTCTCGCACCTCGGTGGAGCGCCATCCGTCCTTGATCGGCGAGTCCTCGTGCGGGTTGAGCATCTCGAACAGCAGCCGGGACCGGCCCCGGGTCGAATGCTCCTCCTCCCGCGTCACCATGTACGACGGACACATCACGCCGCCCTCTTCGCGACGGCAGTTGCCGATGCCGACGCAGCGCATCGCGGCGCGCGTGAAGCTGCCTTCGTCGTCGGGGTACTGGAACTTGCTCCGGTAGGACGTCGGCTTCCAGTCCGTCCCCAGCCGCAGGTTCTCGTCGACGCCGAACGGCAGCACGACCTTGCCCGGATTCATCCGGTTCTCGCGGTCGAACAGGGCTTTGACCTCGCCGAAGGCGCGCACGATGTCGGCGCCATACATCCGCTCCAGCAACGCGCCCCGGGCCTGTCCGTCGCCGTGCTCGCCGGACAGCGACCCGCCGTACCGCGCGACCAGGTCGGCGGCGGCGTCGAGGAAGCGCCCGAAGTTGTCCACCCCGGCGGCGGTGATCAGGTCGAACGGGATCCGCACATGCACGCAGCCCTGCCCGAAGTGACCGTACAGCGACGGGTCGTCGAGACCGTAGTCGTGGAACAAGCGGGTCAGGTCGCGCAGGTAGTCGCCCAGCCGGTCCGGAGGCACCGCTGAGTCCTCCCACCCCGGCCAGGTGTCCGACATGCCGGGTGGCCGCGCGGTCGCGCCGAGGCCGGCCTCCCGGGCCTTCCACATCTGGTCCTCTTTGGCCGGGTCGTCGGAGAAGTTGACCCTCGCATCGTGCTCGGAGCGGCCCAGCACGTCCAACAGGTCGCGGATCTGCTGCTCGGCCTCTGCCGTGGTGTCTCCCCCGAACTGCACCAGCAGCCACCCGGTGCCCTCGGGCAGCAACGAACGCGCCCCCTCGCCGATCTCCTCCGCCGCCTCGAAGTAGATGAGCCGGTCGTCGACGCCTTCGAGCACGATCGGATCGGAGTGCTCGAGAATGGTCGGTACGGCGTCGGCAGCGCTGGCGATGCCGTCGTAGCCGAGCACCACCATCGACCTGCTCTTGACCGTCGGCATCAGCTTGAGCTCGGCACGCAACACCGTGGCCAGCGTGCCCTCACTGCCGACCAGCAGCCGACCGACGTCGAAGTGGTTCTCCGCCAGCAGCGCGTTGAGGTTGTAGCCCGACACCCGACGTGGAATGTCGGGGAACCGGTCGCGCACCTGCGCCCCGTGCCGGTCAGCGATCTCGCGCAGGCCCCGGTACAGCTCGGCCTTGCGTCCACCGTCGGCGACGATGGCGTCGTACTCCTCGTCGCTGGTCTGCCCGACCCAGCACCGGAGTCCGTCGTAGGTGAGCATCTCCAGCGCGACGATGTTCTGCTCGGTCTTGCCGGAGCGTTGAGCGGTGGCACCGCATGCGTTGTTGCCGAGCATCCCACCGAGCGCGCAGTGGCTGTGGGTCGAGGGCCGTGGGCCGAACTCCAGACCGTAGGGCGAAAGCTGGGAGTTCAGGTCGTCCAGCACGATCCCCGGCTCGACGACACAGGTTTCGGCCTCCGGGTCGACCGAGATCAGCCGGTTGCAGTATTTGGTCCAGTCGAGCACCACCGCGACGTTGGTGCACTGTCCGCCGAGGCTGGTTCCTCCACCGCGGGACAGCACCGGCGCGCCGTGCGTCCGGCACACCTGGATAGCTTTGGCGCCCGCCTCGACACTGCGCGGCACCACCACACCGATCGGCACCTGGCGGTAGTTGGAAGCGTCGGTGGAGTAGGCGCCGCGGCTGCCGGCGTCGAAGCGGACCTCGCCGTCGACCTGTTCGGTCAGCGCCTGCTCCAGCGCGGTCACGTCGAGGTCGGGGCGCCCACGCGGAGGAGGAGCCGGGATCTGGATGAGGTCGCTCGCGGTCATGTCATTCGCCTTTCGACGGCTAGTGTCGTTGGAGTCGCAGTTGTGTGAGAACGGCACCGATGGAGGACGGACAGATGGCGGGTTCGCAGGGTTCGCAGACCACGATCGACAGGGTGCGGGCGGCGGCCTACGTCATCCCCACAGACGCACCCGAGGGCGACGGCACGCTGACGTGGGACTCGACCACGCTGGTGGTATGTGAGGTCACGGCCGGCGCCACCACCGGCCTTGGTTACACCTACGCCGACAAGTCCTGCGTCCCGTTGATCGAGGACAAGCTGGCCTCGCTGGTGCAAGGCGTGGATGCCATGGATGTGCCCGGCGCGTGGGCGTCGATGCAGCGCGGCATTCGCAACCTCGGCTGGCCCGGTCTTGCGGCGTGCGCGATGTCGGCAGTGGAGACCGCCCTGTACGACGCGAAGGCACGGTTGCTCGACCTGCCGCTGGCATCGTTGTTGGGCCGCTGCCGCGACGCCGCGACGGTCTACGGCAGCGGTGGCTTCACCACCTATGACGACGACCGCACGCGGAGCCAGCTGAGGCGCTGGGTCCTGGAGCAGAGCCTCGGTCGGGTCAAGATCAAGATCGGCGAGTCGTGGGGCAGCAATGTCGAGCGCGACCTGCACCGGGTGAGGCTCGCACGTGACACCGTCGGGGACGGCGTCGAGCTCTTCGTCGACGCCAACGGCGGCTACAGCGTCGCGCAGGCGGTGCGCGTCGGCCATGCGCTCGCCGAGCACGGCGTCACGTGGTACGAGGAGCCCGTCTCCAGCGACCACCTCGCCGGCCTTCGCCAGGTGCGAGCGCAGACGTCGGTCGACGTCGCCGCCGGCGAGTACGGCTACGACCTGCCGTACTTCTCGCACATGCTGCAAGCGGAGGCGGTCGACTGCATGCAGATCGACGTGACTCGCTGCGGCGGGTACGGCGAGTGGCTGCGCGCCGCCGCGGCAGCCGCCGGACACAGCATCGACATCTCGGGGCACTGCGCGCCCAACCTCTCCGCGCACGTGGCGGTCGCGACCCCGAACTACCGCCATCTGGAGTACTTCCACGACCATGAGCGGATCGAACAGATGGTCTTCGACGGCTGCTTGTCTCCCGTAGACGGCGCCCTGCGCCCGGACCTCTCCCGGCCCGGGCACGGGCTCGCCCTCAAGACCGCCGACGCGGAGCCCTACCGGGTGCGCTGAGCTCACCGACCGCCGGACAGCTTCGCGTAGAACTCGGTGAGCTTCTGCCGGGCACCGGTGGCGACCACGCCCGCCGCCTCCGGGTCGCCCTTCGCGATCGCCTTGGCAGCCTTCTTGGCCTGCATCGACTTGATGTGCGGCGGGATCGGCGGGACCTCCTGGTCGACCTTGAACTCCAGCACCACCGGACGGTCCGAAGCCAGTGCCTCCTCCCAGGCGGCGGGCACGTTCTTGGCGTCGTCGCAGTAGATGCCCGTCAGCCCGAGCAGCTTGGCGAACTCGGCATAGGGCACGTCCGGCACGAACTGGGAACCCATGAACTTCGGGTCACCGGCCATTGCCCGCTGCTCCCACGTGACCTGGTTGAGATCCTCGTTGTTGAACACCGCGAAGATCAGCGGCGAGCCGGCCAGCCGATCCATGTACCGCTTGACCGTGATCATCTCGGCCATGCCGTTCATCTGGAACGCGCCGTCACCGACGAAGCTGATCACCGGCCGGTCCGGATGGGCGAGCTTGGCCGCGATCGCGTACGGCGTCCCCGGGCCCATGCTCGCCAGCGTACCGGCGAGGGAGGCGTCCATGCCCCCGCGGAGTTTCAGGCCACGTGCCCACCAGTTCGTGATCGAGCCGGTGTCGCAGGTCAGGATGCAGCGGTCGGGCAGCCGCGGCGACAGCTCCCAGGCGACCAGCTCGGGGTTGAGCGCGTCGAACTTCTGCTCGGCGCGGCGCTCCAAGATGGTCCACCACTCCTGGACGTCGCCCTCGACCTTCTTCCGCCAGGACCGGTCGGTCTTCTTCTCCAGCAACGGCAGCAGCTGTTGCAGCGTCTCCTTGGCGTCGGCGACGACGTGCGCCTCCATTGGATAGCGGGTGCCTATCATCGAGCCGTCGGTGTCGATCTGCACCCCGCGCGCGCTGCCCTCCTCTGGCAGCCACTCCGAGTACGGGAAGCTGGAGCCCACCACCAGCAGCGTGTCGCAGTCGGTCATCATCGCGTCGCTCGCGCTCGAACCGAGCAGGCCGATCGGCCCGGTCACATAAGGCAGGTCGTCGGGGAGGACCGAGCGGCCGACCAGTGCCTTCGCAACACCGGCACCGAGCTTCTCGGCGGTCTCGACGACCTCCTGCTGCGCGCCCGCAGCGCCCTGACCGACGAGCATCGCGACCCTCTTGCCCTCGTTGAGCACCCTGGCCGCCCGCTGCAGCTCCTCGGGGTCGGGCAGCATCCGTGGCCGGCTCCACCCCACGCTGGTGTAGACCGACCCGTGCTCGCGTGGCGGCGACGTCACGGCGTCGAGCTCGGCTACGTCGTCAGGCACGATGATCGTGGCCACGCCGCGGGTGGTCAGTGCCGTCTTCATGGCGCGGTCGATCAGCATCCGTGCCTGCGCCGGCTCCATGCACACCTGCACGAACTCCGACACGTCCTTGTACAGCGACATCAGGTCGATCTCCTGCTGGAAGCGCGCACCGTTGGACACCCGCTTCTGCTGACCGACGATCGCCAGCACTGGCTGGCGGTCCATCTTGGCGTCGTAGAGGCCGTTGAGCAGATGCACCGCACCACCGCCGGATGTGGCCATGCAGCAGCCCACCTCACCGGTGAACTTCGCATGTCCGGTGGCCATGAACGCCGCCATCTCCTCGTGCCGCGTCTGCACGAACTCGGGATCGCCGTCGGCTCGATGCAGCGCACCGAGGAAGGCGTTGATGCCGTCGCCGGGATAGCCGAAGATCCGGTGGATCCCCCACTCCTGCAGACGGGCCAGCATGTAGTCGGACACCTTTGGCATTGCCACTCTCCTTCCGTCGGATCTCCGTGTCACGGCCATCCGCCCGCGACGCCGGGGCCTCGTAGAACGCGTCGTGGTCGTCGTGTGGTGCTCCTGTACCCGCCACTGCCCATCGCGATCACCGAAACGTTGTCCAGTCCTGGCGGCGCTGCCACAGGCCTACTCCGCAATGATTGCAGCCATACAAATGACCGTGGAAAACTACCTTCGTGACCCCGTCGGGACGCGCCAAGGCGCCGCGCAGCAAGATGGACGGCCAGGTGGACGCCGTGATGGACGCCGCCCGGGTGCTCGTCGCCGTGGTGGCACAGTCGGTGGCGGAGGTGGAGGACACCGTCAGCCTGCCGCAGCTGCGGGTGCTGGTCATGGTGCACCGGCACGGCCAGCTCAACCTCTCGGCCGTGGCCGCAGGGCTCGGCGTGCATTCCTCGACCGCCTCCCGCACCTGCGATCCGCTGGTGCGGTCGGGGCTGCTCGCCCGCGCCGACCTCCCGCACGACCGGCGGCACCTGTCTCTGACGCTGACCGGTGAGGGCAGGCGGCTGGTCGACTCGGTGCTGGACCACCGGCGCCGTGCCGTCAAGGATGTCGTGCGCCGACTGCCCGCGTCTCGCCGCGACAGCCTGGCCAGCGCCCTGGAGGAGTTCGCCGCCGCGGCCGGTGACTTTCCGGCCGACCAAGCGGCCGCCCTGGGCTGGACCCACTGACACGGCCCGGCCTGCCCCGCGTCCCGGGACCTCAGCCGAGTGCGGTGTGGTCGTCTGTCCACGGACCGGCGAGCCGCCGAGCCGACTCCAGCAGCAGCGCATGCACGAATGCCTGTGGCAGGTTGCCGCGAAGCTGACGCTGCACCACGTCGTACTCCTCGGTGAACAGCCCCGGCGGACCGCACGCGGCGCGGTTGCGCTCGAACCAGCGCAACGCCTCGGCGGTCTCACCCTGCTGGTGGACGGCCATCGCCATCTCGAAGCCACAGAGCAGGAAGGCGCCCTCCGCCTCGTGCAGGGGCCGTTCGTCCTGACGGAAGCGGTAGAGATAGTAGTCCTCCGCCAGCTCTCTTCGCACGGCTTCGAACGTCGCGCGGCTGCGCGGGTCGTGCGCCGGCAGTGCGCCGCGGATGACCGGCAGCAGCAGGGCTGCATCGACGCGGCCGTCGGTGGGACTGCGCTGCCACCGACCCGTCGGATGCAGACAGTCGCGAGCGGCGTCTGCCACCAGCGTGTCGGCCAGTCCCTGCCAGGCCGCGCCCTGCCGCGTGGGGGCAGCCTGCGCGATCGCGCGCAGCCCGGCCGCGCAGATCAGCCGGGAGTGTGTCCACCGCTCGTCTCCGAGCTCCCAGATGCCCGCGCCCGGATCCCGCCACCGCTGCTCGATCGCCGCGACCGCGGCCTCGGCCGCGCGCCAGTGGTCGTTGTCGAGCCGGTCCAGCCGAGCAGCGGAGGCCAGCAGCAGTAGTGCCTCACCGAACGCGTCGATCTGAAACTGGGTGCCGACCTGGTTGCCGACCTTGTCCGCGCCGCCCGGATACCCGGGCAGCCCGACGTGGGACTCGGCCGGCACCTGGCCGCCGGCAACCGTGTACGCCGGTCTGAGCTGCGGACCGTCGTCGAGCAGGCGGGCGGAGACGAAACCGACCGCGTCGTCGAGCAGTGGATGCGCGCCGTTGGCCGCAACCGCCTGGCCGGCGTAGCACTGATCACGGATCCATGCGTATCGGTAGTCGTAGTTGCGGCCTTCCTCGGCGCGCTCGGGCAATGACGTGGTGACGGCGGCGACCATGCCGCCGGCGCGGCTGGTCAGCCCCCTCAGCACGGCGTACGCATGCCGAGCGTCTCGCGCGGCGATTGTCGCCGCCAGCGTCGGCACTGCCTGCGCCCAGGCGCTCTCGGTGCCGTCCCATGCCACCGTGGGATCGACCAGCTCGTCGGGCAACGCTCGCTCGGCGATCTCGAGCACGAGGTCGTGCTCCTCGCCCTCGGCCAGCTCGACCTCGACCTGCAACCGACCATCGCGTCGCTGCGCGTGCTCGGCGCCGGTCCACCGCAGCCGGAACCGACCGCTGCGCGCTGTCCACACGCCGGCATCCTGGGAAAGGTCGCTCATCGTGGACTCGCCGTACCCGGCGCGCGCGTCGAGCTGAACGCGCACACACGCCGCACCGCGCAGTGCGACGATCCGGCGCAGCACGACGGCGCGGTCGGTCTCGGCCGGCATTGCCAGGGCCTCGCGGCACTCGATGATGCCGCCGGTCGTGACCCAACGGCTGCGCCAGATCAGCGTTCCCTCCTCGTAGTGACCGCCCCAGACGAACGGGTCACGAGCGGGAGCGACCGCGTAGAGACCGGGGCCGCCGAGCATCGAGGAGAAGACGGCCTCGTCGTCCCAGCGCGGGAAACACATCCAGGAGAAGTCGCCCCGCGGGCCGACGATGATCCCGCGCTCGCCGTCCGCGAGCAGGGAGTACTCGCGCAGAATCTGCGGGTCGAAGTCAGGCACATCAGCGCCCTACCCACGTTGGCAGCGATGATGCGCTCGCCCTTCGTTCTGCAGCTGTCCGGAGGGCCACTCATCCGGGAGCCGGCCGGTCTCCCACCTCGATGGTCGTGTGCATGCCGCTCGCCTCGTGTCCCGGCAGGGAGCACCACAACGTCAGCGTCTCGCCGGCCTCGGCGTGCACGGTCAGGTAGGTCTGCTCACCGGGATCGAGGTGGGTCGAGTGCCGGGTGCCGGCCCGGCTCTGCACGAGGACGTCATGCTCGGTCGCTCCGGTGTTGGTCACCCGCATCGTGAGCTCGCCGGCGGGCACCCGCGAGGTCGAGGTGGCAATCGTCCACTCGGTGAGCCCGATCCGCACGTCCGCCGGCGCAGCCGATCCAGCCGTCGCGTCGTGCTGGTCGTGGCCACCGGTCGCGGTCGAACCCGACGAGACACCCGCATGCTCGTGCCCGCTCGACGCGCTGTGCTCGTGGCCGGCCGCACATGCGCTCGCCCCCGCGGCCAACGCCGCGACGGCACAGCCCACTGCCACCCGAGACGACCAGGTCCGCTTCGTCACGTCTGCCCTTTCAGTAGTCGGCGTACCTGCGCGGCGGCAGGGTGCTCGGGCGCCACGGACAGGAACCGTCGCAACGTGTCGTCGGCCTGTGGCATCGACTCCGCCCGCTGCGCCAGGCCGAGCACCAGGAGCGCCTCACCGTCGGGCTTGCCCGGTGCGCTCGCCACCGGCTCGACCACGCGCAGCGCCTCACCCGGCCGTTCGCCCCGCAGCAGCACGAACGCGAGCCTGGTCCGCACGGAGGCATCATCGGGCCGCCGCTGGAGGACCTCGCGGTAGGCATCGCTTGCGGCGTCGTAGTCGCCTTGCTCCTCCAGCGACCGGGCCACGCGGACCCAGTCGCGCGCGTCGATCGCTGCCGTGTCGCCGGTGTCGCCGGTGGCGCTGGCGGCCCCGGCGGCAGCGTCACCTGACGAGCTCTGCCACAGCGCGGCCGGAACTGCCGCGCCGACGGCCACGAACGCCACCGCGGCCACCGCCACCCGACGCGTCGAAAGGGCCGAGCGAGTGCCGTCCCCGGACCCGTCGTCAGGGGCCTTCCGCCGGCCACGCCAGCTGATGGCGATGGCGACCACGCCGACGACGACTGCGCCCAGGGGCAGCACCCACAGCAACAACCCGAATCCGTCGGTGCCCGGCAGCAGCAATACCTGTTCGCCGTACCGGTCGACGAACCATGACCGGATCTGTTCCGGTGACCGGCCGGCGCGCAGCTGCTCCTCGATCTGGGCACGCATGCTCTGCGCGATGGGACTGTTGGAGTCCGCAACCGGTACGGCGTTGCAGGTCGGGCATCGCAGCCCGTCCGCGACGTCGTCGACGCGCGCGCTCATCGGGCGCGTCTGGTCCCCGCCGCCCAGCCAGACGGCAGAGCCGGCCAGCAACAGCGCCACCGCCACGACCACTCCCGCGACCAGCGTGCGCCGCGCCGGGCTCATCGTGCCACCAGCGGAGAGAGCTGCTCGCGCAACCACTGCTCGGTCACCACGCCGACCCTGCGGGCGCGCACGATCCCGTCTCGGTCGACGACGTAGGTCTCGGGCACCCCGGCCGCCCCCCACGCGACGGCGAGCTCGCCCTGCGGGTCGCGCACGCTGCGCAGCTCCGTGGCGCCCAGCTCACGCAGCATCGACCGGGCGGCCGCAGGGCCGTCCCGGGTGTTGATGGTGACGAGCTCGACGCCGGAGTCTGCCCAGTTGCGCTTCGCGGCGACGAGAAGCGGGATCTCCTCGCGGCACGGACCGCACCACGAGGCCCAGATGTTGACGAGCACGACCGCGCCGTCCAGGGAGTCCAGGCTGAAGTGCGTGCCCTGCAAGGTGCGACCCGCCAGCGGCGGCGCCGGGTCGCCGACCAGGGCGGAACTGCTGGACTGGCTGCCGGCGCTGCCCAGCCCGGTGGCGAGAAGGACGGCGAGGCCCGCGACGGCGAGGACTGAGACCGCGACGGCGACATGTCGCGTCTGGCCGGCGGTCACTGCCGTACCGCCTCGTCGAGCTCGACGTCCGAGGCAGGCTCGGGGTCCACCGACCCGACACGGTCGCCCCGGGAGGTGCCGCGGGACGTGCCTTGGGACGACCCCCGCGAGCGCCGACGGGGCCAGAGCGCCAGCGCCGCACCGAGAGCCATCATGGCCCCACCTGCCCAGATCCATCCCACCAGGGGATTGACCGCGAGCCGGACGGTCGCCTGGGAGCCGTCTTGGTCGACGGCGAGCAGCGTGACGTAGACGTCGCCGGTGATGTCGCTGAGCACTACCGGGCTGGCGACCGTCATGCCGTGCGCGGGGAAGAACCGCAGCGCCGGGTCGACCTCGCTGACCTCTCCGTCCGGGCGCCGCAGCACGAGCTGTGCCGCGGTGCTCATGACCCGTTCGGTGCGGGTGCGCTCGACGCCACTGAGCTCGGCGCTCACGCCGGAGATGCTGACCTGCTCTCCGACCGTCAACCGCTGCTCCGTCGACACCGTGTACGCCGAGGAAGCGGCGATGCCGACCACGGCCACGGCCACACCGAGATGGACGAGCAGGCCGCTGTTGCGGTGGCGGCGGCGGACCGCCCAGATGCCGACGGCGCGGGCCCAGCCGCAGGACCGAGCAGCCCGGGTGCGCCGCACCGTGGAAACACACTCGGCACCGATCGTGGTCGCGACCACCGAGGCGAGGCCGAACGCCAGCAGGGGGGCCGTCCCCCGGGTGCCCGACAGCGCCAGGAGCGTGACCACACACGCGCCCACGGCGACCGGGACGGCGAGCCGCCTGATCAGCCGGGCGGGCTCGTCCCCTTGCCACCGGACCACCGGGCCCACCGCCATCAGCAGCAGTAGCACGAGAGCGATCGGCACCGCCATCCGGTTGTAGTACGGCGGTCCGACGGACAACTGCCGGTCGGCGAGGAGCTCCGCGGCCAGCGGGAACAACGTGCCGAGCAGCACGGTCAGCGCGAGGCAGACGAGCAGCACGTTGTTGAGCAGCAGCGCGGACCCCCGGGAGAGCATGGACCCCGTCGGACGCGGTGGGCCGAGACGGTCGGCGCGCAACACGACCAGCGCCGCGACGCCGATGGCCAGCGCCACCACGAACCCGAGCAGGATGGGCCCGACCGGGGAGTCGGCGAAGGCGTGCACGCTGACCACGACCCCCGAGCGGGTGAGGAACGTCCCCAGGCAGGCCAACAGGAAGGCGGCCACGGCCAGCGAGAGGGTCCAGGCGGGCAGCGCCTCACGGTGCCGCTGCACCAAGCCGGAGTGCAGCAGGGCGGTGGCGACGAGCCAGGGCAGCAGCGAGGCGTTCTCCACCGGGTCCCAGGCCCAGTACCCACCCCAGCCCAGGACCGCGTAGGACCACCACGCCCCCAGCACGACACCGGCCGTCAGCGCAGTCCAGGCAAACAGCGTGTAGGTGCGGACGGCGTCCAGCCAGCGGCGGCTGACGTCGCCGGTGATCAGCCCCGCGACCGCGAACGCGAACGGAACAGCCATCCCGATGAAGCCGATGTAGAGCAACGGCGGGTGGATCCCCATCGCGGGGTGGTCCTGCAGCAGCGGATTGGGGCCGGGGCCCCCGGCGGGCGCGGGTACGACGGTCTCGAAGGCCTGGGTGGTGAACAGCACGAGCCCAAAGAAGAAGGCGGCGACGAGGCAGAGCACCGCCATCGCCCAGGGATGCAGTGCCCCGGCCGCGCGCGGTGGACGAAAAGCGAGCACGGCGATGTAGCCGCTGAGCACGAGCAGCCACAGCAACAGGGACCCGTCGTGCGCCGCCCACAGGCTGGTGATCGTGTAGTACAGCGGTGTGGAGGTGCTGCCGTTCTCGGCCACGAACCTGAGCGAGAAGTCGTGGGTCACCAGCGCCCACTCGACCGCGGCGACGGCACCGACGGCACCGAGCGCGATCAGCCATGCTCCGTATCGCGCGGCGCGCGCCGGCGGGCTGTGGGAGCCATCGGCACCACCCTGTGCGGCAGCGCGGGCCCACAGCCCGATCGATCCCAGCGAGGCGGAGAAGCCCAGGGCCAGCGCGAACGTGCCCAGCCATGCTGTCATGTGGGTCACCGGCTACCCCGCGCCGTCCGGCGGCCGGTACTCGTTGGAGTGGCGGACGACGACGAGCTCGGCCGCAAACACGCCGTCTGCGACGAGGTCACCCTCGACGACGGCACCCTCGCCGGCGCGAAACGTGCGCGGCGGAGAGCTGGACGAGACCACCTCGAGGTCCGTGGCACCGTCGGTCAGCACGAAGTGCACACCGGCGTCGTCGTGTCGGATCGAGCCGGGAACCACCATGCCGCCGACCCGGAACCGCTCATCAGGAGGTGGTGGCTTCGCCGCCACCTCGGTAGGGGTGCGGTAGTAGGTAAGCGTGCCTTCGAAGCCGCTCACCGCGAGAACGACCGCGCCCATCAGCACGACGAGGGCGACCAGCGCCGCCCGCCTACGGGGCGATTTCCTGGACGCGCGTGAGCCCGTCGTCGCCTGGCTCACCGGTCCTCCCTCCGTCGCCCGCCGCGGTGCACACTGAGCACGTAGCACACCCAGACCGCCGCGCAGATGGCGTACCCCACGACGACCACGCCCCAGCCACTCACGACGACCCCCGGGTGACGATGAGCGGGGACGATGCGCGACCGGGCACGGCCGCCATCTCCTCGGCGGGGCTGTCGTCCACGAGCTGAGCGACACGACGGCGCACGAACCAGGCCCCGGCGAGCATGAAGGCCAGCACGCTGACCAGCAGGGCGGCCAGCATCATCGGGGCGATCGGGGGTGAGCTGCTCGGCGAGACGAGCGTCGGCGGCTGGTGGAGCGTGCGCCACCACAGCACCGAGAAGTGCACGACGGGCACCTGCACGAAGCTCACCACCCCCACGACGGCCGCCCGGCGGGACACCCGGCGTGAATCGCCCGGGAGGCCGCGGACACCGAGGTAGCCCAGATACAGCAACAGCAAGACAGCGGTCGTCACCAGCCGCGCGTCCCAGGTCCACCAGACGCCCCACACCGAGTGCCCCCAGATACTGCCCTCGACGATCGCGAGGGCGGTCATCCCCACGCCCAGCTCGGCCGCGGCCTGCGCGTGCGCGTCCCACCGCCGGCTCCGGCCCATCAGCACGGCGACGCTGCACCCGAGGACGACGGCAAACGCGCAGAACGCCGTCCATGCAGCGGGCACGTGCACGTACATCAGCCGCTGTGCCTGCCCCTGGATGGCCTCGGCCGGGGCCACGACGAGGCCCAGCACCAGGGCGGCGACCACCGCGACCGTCGCCAGCAGGCCCAGCACGGGTCGCGGCGCGCGACCCGCACGCTCTTGCGCAGACTCTGCCATTCAAACCCCTTCTCGGCGCCGGCACGTTCGGTCAGAAAACCGTGCGGTACGTCGGTGCCCGCACGGGCCGATGCTATTCCTCCAACAGAGCCGGAAATATGGCCCACGCGGTAACGATCGCGACAACGTCGTATACGGCGATGAGCACCAGCCATGCCTCGGCGCCCTCGCTGACCGCCGCCTGGGAGCCGGCGACCAGCGCCGGCAGACCGGCGGTGAGGATCAGCGTCGTGAGCAGGGCCGGCCGACCATGCTCCCCCAGGACCGCGCCGAAGACGGTCACGTTCGTGGCGACGCCCGGCATCGCGAGCACGGCGGCGAGCACGGCCACCGGTGGCCACCGCGCTCCGAGCAGGGCCACCGCGAGCGCCGCTCCGAAGCCCCATGCGATGAGCATCTGCAGACACAGCGACGTCGCCTTGCCGGTCAGCAGCGCGGCGGGCTGGGCGAGCGAACGCAGCAGGTCCCAGGCGTCGTCGTCCCGCTCGGCCGCCAGGACCCCGCGTGCGAGTGGCACCGCTGCGGTCAGGACGAGCAGCCACAGCAGGCCCGGTGCCACCGCCGCCAGCTCCGCCGGGGGCAGCTCGAAGCCGATCCCCGCCAGCAGCAGCCCCGCCAGGATCAGCGGCGGCACGGTCGCAAGCGCCTCGCGGGTCGCGGCCTCCACAGCCAGGTCACGACGCACGAGCGCGCTTACCTGACGCCAGAACACCCGATGTCCGTCACGGCGCCGTCGGACACCAGCAGCCTGGCGTCTGGCCGGTCGGCCAGCAGGTCGCGGTCGTGGGTGGCGATCAGCACGGCAGTCCCGACTGCCGCCAGTTGTCGTACACCGGCGCGAACGATCGACAGACCCTCGTCGTCCAGGTGAGCGCTCGGCTCGTCGAGGCACACCAGCGCGGGCGCCGCGACCAGGGCGATGCCGATGACCAGTCGGCTGCGCTGACCACTCGAGAGAGTCTCGACTCGCCGCTTGCGCAGCGGCGACAGCATCGCCGCCTCCAGGGCCGGGCCGAGTCGTGCCCGACCATGCCCGCTGAGCGTCCGTGCTGTCTCCAGCGCCTCCTCGACGGTCTGCCGACGCCGCGCGCCGCTGCCCGGGCGTAGATAGAGGCTAGGGCCACTCGCCCACCGCTCGCCGCCGGTGGGACTCAGCAGCCCTGCGCACAGCCGCAGCAGAGTGGTCTTGCCGCTGCCGTTCGCACCATGGACCAGGCACGTCGTCGCACGCTGGACACGCAAGCTGACCGGATGCAGGACAGTGCGCGAACCGAACCGGGCGCCCGCCGCTGCCAGGTCCAGCACCAGCGTCGCGTCATACGAAATCGCGACCATGTGCGGGGTTTACCTCCTACAGACAGTGGTACAGCAGGTCCATAGTTGACCACGCAGCGGCAGGTCACCAGCACGCCGCCTGCACCGAGGAGGACGAGGGGCGTCATGCAGCTACCCCGCCGCCGCCGTGGTGGCGCGAACAGCGCCGCGCGGCGCTCGACACGTGCCCTCGCCTGCACAGCTGCCTGGACAGTCCTGCTGATCGGCACGCTGACCGCCTGCGGCAACGACAGCCCCTCGACGCTCTCCCCCGCCGGCCCCAAGTCACAGCTCATCGCGACGATCTGGTGGGCGCTCTTCGGAATCTCTGTCCTCGTGTCCGCGCTCGTGATCGGGGCGATGCTGTGGGCGGCGTTCTTCCGGCGCGGGGACACCAAGGTCAACCAGACCTCCGGCAAGGGCATCGTGCTCACACTCGGGGCGGTGATCCCGGCGGCGATCCTGATCGCGACCTTCGGCACGAGTGTCGGGGGCATCGCGCGCAACGCCGACCCGCCGTCCCCGACGGAGATGACGATCGAGATCACCGGCAACCGCTGGTGGTGGGAGGTCCGCTATCCCGAGGCCGGAGTCGTCACCGCGAACGAAATCCACATACCGGTTGACACTCCAGTGCGGCTGCGGCTGGAGACCGACGACGTCATCCACAGCTTTTGGGTGCCGGAGCTGATGCCGAAACAAGACCTGCTGCCGAAGCGAATCAACCACGTCTGGATGTCAGCCGACGAGCCCGGCGTCTACCGCGGACAATGCGCGGAGTACTGCGGGGCACAGCACGCGCATATGGCCTTCCACGTCGTCGCGGAGCCATCCAACGAGTTCGAAGTCTGGCTGGCCGAGCAGAGCGAACCCGCCGAAAAGCCCGACACCGAACTCGAACGCGAGGGTCTCGATGTCCTACAGACGTCGACGTGCGGCACCTGCCACACCGTGCGTGGGACCTCAGCCGACGGTGAGCTCGGTCCCGACCTGACCCATGTCGGCAGCCGCTCCTGGCTCGCTGCCGGCGCCATCCCGAACGACTTCGGCCACATGTCCGGCTGGGTGGCGAACTCGCAGACCGTCAAGCCGGGCAACCTGATGCCGCCGCAGCAACTGTCGCCTGAGGAGCTGCGCGCCGTCGTGACATACCTGCAGAGTCTGGAGTAGATGCCGTGTCGACATCAGGGGTGCTGCCCGAGCGCCGGATCGCCGAGCAAACCGTCGGTGCGGTGCTCGACGAGACGTGGGAGGAAGAGCCCGGCCTCAAGGGCTGGATCACCACCGTCAACCACAAGCGGATCGGACGCCGCTATCTGGTGACGGCCGGGCTCTTCTTCACGCTGTCCGGCATCCAGGCCGTCGTCCTGCGCACCCAGCTGATCACGCCGAACAACCAGTTCCTGGACCCCGAGTGGTACAACCAGCTGTTCACGCTGCACGGCACCACGATGATCTTCTGGTTCGTCACGCCGATGCTCTTCGGCTTCGGCAACTTCTTCCTGCCGCTGATGATCGGCACCCGCGACATGGCGTTCCCGCGGATGAACGCCTTCAGCTACTGGGTGTTCATGATGTCCGGGCTGCTGATCTTCGCCAGCCTGCCGTTCCAGATGGCCCCGAACGCCGGATGGTTCAACTACGTGCCGCTCAGCGGTGACTACCAGCAACAGATCAACATCGAGTTCTACACGCTCGGCGTGGCGTTCCTCGGAGTGTCCACGACTGTCGGCGCCATCAACTTCATCGTCACGGCCCTGAAGATGCGCGCGCCCGGCATGTCGCTCGCCCGGATGCCGATCTACGTCTGGAGCGTCGTCGCGACCTCGTTCATGGTGGTGTTCGCGCTGCCGCCGCTGAACCTGGCGAACTTCATGCTGTTTATGGACCTCCGGTTCGGCACGAAGTTCTTCGACCCCGCGGCCGGTGGCGACGTCGTGCTGTGGCAGCACCTGTTCTGGCTGTTCGGCCACCCGGACGTCTACATCATCGTGCTGCCCGCGCTGGGCATCATCTCCTCGATCATCCCGACGTTCTCCCGGCGCGCGATCATGGCATACCCGTTGATCGTGTTCGCCACCGTCGGCACCGCGATCATTGCCTTTGGCGTCTGGGCGCACCACATGTACGCCGTCGGACTGTCCAACGTGTCGATGACGTTCTTCGCTGCCGCCACCCTCACCATCACGATCCCCAGCGGCATCCAGATGGTCGCCTGGGTCGGCACCATGCTCGCGGGTCGAATCGTGATCACCCCCGCGATGCTGTACGCGTTCGGCTTCATCGCGGCGTTCATGATCGGCGGGGTGACCGGCGTGATGTTCGGCGTCGTGGGCTTCGACCAGCAGGTCACCGACTCCTACTTCGTGGTCGCGCACTTCCACTACGTGCTCTTCGGCGGCGCGGTGCTGCCGATCCTTGCCGGCCTCTTCTACTGGTGGCCCAAGATGACCGGCCGGATGACCAGCCCGAAGGCCGGCTACTGGAGCTTCGGCCTGGTGTTCTTCGGCTTCAACCTCCTGTTCTTCCCGATGCACATCTCCGGGCTGCTGGGCATGCCCCGGCGCATCTACACCTACGACGACGGCTTGGGCTGGACAGTGTGGAACTTCGCCTCGACGATCGGGTCCTACGTCCTCGGGGTCGGCCTGCTCCTGACCTTGGGGATCTTCGCCCACAGCCTCCTTCGGGGCCCGAGAGCACCGGACGACCCGTGGGGCAGCAACACCCTGGAATGGGCGACGGGCTCACCGCCCAAGGCGTACAACTTCCCGGTCGTGCCCACCGTGCACAGCGCCAACCCGATGTGGGACGGGCAGACGCTGACGACGATGGAGACCTATCGCCACGACGAGCAACGCACGATGACCGAGGAACACATGTCGGTGCGCACGTCGGAGCTGGACGGCCGGTTCGAGATGACGATGCTGATGCCGGAGGAGTCGCCGTTGCCCTTCATCGTGGCACTATGCATCCTCGCCACCGTCACCTCGCTGCTGTTCTCGGTCTACTTCCTCGTCGGCATCTTCGCCGCCTTGGGCACCGCCGCCCTGGCGTACTGGTTGTGGCACCGACCCGGTGTCGAGGAGTGAGGAGCCGTGCGTAGATGACGACGATGGAGAGGCGTCCGACGCCGACTACGCCCGAGCGCACCGAACGACACGCACCGGAGCGGCCGGTCGGCCACACCACCGGCTACTGGGGAATGGTGCTGTTCATCTGCACCGAGGCGACGACGTTCGCGACCTTCCTCGCCAGCTACTTCTACCTGCGGTTCGCCGGCTCCGGCCCGTGGCCGCCGACCGGTGATCCGTTGCCGGAGCTGTTCTGGTCCTCGCTGGAGACCGGAGCGCTGTTGGTGAGCGTCGTGCCGATGGCCGTGGCGGTCCGGACGGTGGCGAAGGGCCGTCGCACGGGCGGGCTGCTGATGCTCGCGCTGGTCTGGGCGCTGGGAGCCGCCTTCGTGTCCTTCCAGATCATGGACTACCTGGTGTCGTACCCGCAGTCCACGCTCAGCTCGGACGCGTTCGGATCGCTGTACTACACCATCACCGGACTGCACACCGCACACGTGGTCGTCGGTCTACTCATGCTCATCGCGGTCATCGCGAGCACCGCACTGGGACGGCTGGGCAAACGCAGGCCGGAGCCGGTGGCGCTGATGGCCATGTACTGGTACTTCCTCGCCGTCTTGTCGTTGGCCATCTATGTCGTCGTCTACATCTCTCCCTACGCGTGAGGTCGCCGTGCAGACACTGAAGGAGCGCAAGGCACACCGCGACGGCGGCGGCCCCACGATCAGCGCCGGCCTGCTGTGGTTCGCGGTGCTCGGCGGTTTCCTCTCCTGGGCCTTCCACCTCATCTTCGCGTGGAGCACGCTGGAGCTGGCGTGTCTGCGGGGGAACCCCGGGACGCTGACCAATGTCGTGACCGGAGTCGGTCTGACCGGCGTGCCGTGGCTGGTCGCGCTGGCCGCCACGGTCGTCGCCGTGATGCTGCGGGTACGGCGCCGCCGGGCGGACCTGGACGAGATCGCCCAGGGGCGGGTCGATCTGATGACCCAGGTAGGGCTGATCCTGAACCTGTTGTCGCTGGCGGCCATCACCGGTGGCGGCGTCGCCATCATCGTGCTGGACACCTGCACATGACGACGGCCGTGATGACAGTGGTGATCCGATGACGGTGCTGGCGCACGGTGCCGGGCAGGACCTGCATGGTCCGGCCCTGCTCCTCCTGGCCTGGGCCACGGGCCTGGCGGTGCTCGGTGGCTGGTGCTACGTCCGTGGGCTGCGCCGGCTGCGGCGCCACCCGCAGGGCCGGCGGCGGCATACCTGGCGTGCGGTGGCCTTGGCCGGTGCCGTGGTCGTCCTGCTCACCGTGTCACTACCGCCGGTCGGTGAGCTGCTCGAGCAGCGACTGACCGCCCACATGGCGCAGCACGTCGTGCTGGTCATGGTCGTCGCACCGCTGCTCGCGCTGGCGGCACCGGGGCAACCCCTGCTGGCCGGGCTGCCGGTGGCGGCGCGCCGCCGGATCGTGGAGCTCACCCATCGGCTGCCGCTGGCCGTCGTCTTCACTCCGCCCCTCGCCTGGGCGTTGCACATCGGCGCGCTGTGGCTGTGGCACCTGCCGGCGGCCTACGACGCGGCGCTGCAGACCGAGGTCATGCACCTGCTCGAGCACGCGTCGTTCCTCGGCACGGCGTGGCTGTTCTGGTGGCATCTGGCCACCTTGTCCCGGCGGCGCCTGCGCGGACCGGCGGCGATGTTCTACACCGTCTCGGCGATGGCGCCGGGCGCGGCGCTGGGTGCGATGCTGACGTTCGCCGGCGCACCCTTGTATCCGGCGCAGGCGGCGGCGGCCGCGGCGGCCGGTGTCGACCCCCTGCTGGACCAGCGCATCGGCGGGCTGGTGATGTGGGTGCCGCTGGACCTCGTCTACGTGCTGGTGGCAGTCGGGCTGTTCGCCAGCTGGTTCCACCGACTCGAACAGTCCCATGATCCCGGACCGCTACCCGTGTCACCGCACCCAGAACCCACGGGGGTGAGCTGATGAGGCTCCGCATGACGACGTCGTCCCGTTTCCTGCTGGCAGCTGCGATCGGCAGCGCCGTGCTGCTGGCCGGCTGCAACCAGGCGGAGCGGGTACCGCCGATGGAGGTCGTCAACGGCAACCCCGAGCGTGGCGCGCAGCTCATCGTCGACTACGGCTGCGGTACCTGCCACGTGATTCCCGGCATCCCGGAAGCCAACGGCCTCGTCGGCCCTCCGCTCGACCACTTCTCCCGACGCAGCTTCATCGCGGGCAGTCTGCGCAACAACGCGGAGAACCTGCAGAAGTGGATCAGCAACCCGCAGGAGGTCGAGCCCGGCACTGCCATGCCGAACCTCGGCGTCACCTCCGAGGAGGCCACCGACATCACCGCCTATCTCTATACCTTGGAGTGACATGGGGCGCCCACCACGCGCCGCCACTTCTCGCCGGCGCATCCGCTCGTTGGAGGCAGTGCTCGTCCTCGGCATGCTCGCCGCGGCCGCGGTGCTTACCGCAGTCACCTGGCCAGGATCGAGCAAGAGCCAGGTGCTGCCGCAAGCGGCCGCTGCCGTGGTCGGGGGCACCCAGACAGGCGCCCAGTCGAGAGCCCAGTCGGGAGCCCAGTCGGGAGCCCAGTCCACGGTGGTCGACGACTCTCCCGATGGGGAAGAGATCTTTCTCCGGGACTGTGCCTGGTGCCATGGTGAAACCGCTGAAGGCTCGCAGTTGGCGCCCTCGCTGGAGGAGTCGGGCGCGGCCGGTGCGCACTTTCAGCTGACGACCGGCCGGATGCCGCTGCAGTCGGCCGAGGACGAACCGGAGCCCGGCCCACCGGCGTACCCGCCGGAGACCATCGAGGCGATCGTGGACCACGTGCGGTCCATCACCACCGGGCCGGACGTGCCCGACGTCGCCCCCGGTGACGTCGCCCGTGGTCGCACGCTGTTCCTGTACAACTGTGCGCCGTGCCACTCCTCGTCCGGCACCGGAATGATCCTGCCCGGCGGAGCATTCGCGTCCGAGCTTCTCGACACCACACCGACTCAAGTCGTCGAGGCCATGCGGCTCGGTCCCGGCCCGATGCCCTCTTTCCCTGACACCCAACTGGACAAGGAACAGGCGGATGCCATTGCGACGTACGTGCAGCAGCTCGGTGAGCAGCAGGACATCGGCGGGCAGCCACTCGACTGGATCGGCCCCATCTACGAGGGCGCCGTCGCCTGGCTGCTGGGCATCCCCGTGCTGGTGCTCGTGATCCGGCTGCTCGGAAAGCGGGCCCCCTGATGTCGCAGCGGGAACACGCGCCACGCGGCATCGTCGCGGCCTTCGCGCTGTCCGTGCTCTCAGCGCTCGGCTACGCCGTCGCCTACGCGCTCGGGATGGGAACGCAGTGGCTGGGTGGGACGCTCGGAGGCGCGTTCCTCGGGCTCGCCGTCGGCCTGGCGCTGTGGGCGCAGCAGATCGACACGCAGGAGCCGGAGTACGTCGAGGAACGTGAGCTCTCCCCGTCGCCGGCCACGCAGTGGTCGTCGTTCGAGCAGGCGCTCACCGTCCAGCCGGTTCCGCGCGTGAAGGTGCTGTGGTCGATGTTCGCGCTGGCACTGGGCACGATCGGGGTGACGGCGCTGTTCCCGGTGCGCTCACTGTGGGGCAAGCAAGGTGGGAACCCCGACGCGGTCCTGTCCCGCACCTCGTGGTTCAGCGGACGGGCGCTGGTGACCGAGGAGGGCGCCCGCATCAAGGCCGAGGACCTCGACTACGGCAGCGTGCTCCCGGCCTTCCCCGAGGACAACCAGCTCATCAATGCCGACGCCGCGACCATGCTGATCCGGGTGGAGCCGCAGGCGCTCGTGCTGCCGCCGGAGCGCAAGGAGTGGGTGGTCGACGGGGTGGTCGCCTACTCCCGGCTCTGCACCCACGCGGGGTGCCCTGTCGGCCTGTACGCCGAGGAATACTTCCAGCTGCTCTGTCCGTGCCACCACTCCATCTTCGACGTGCTGCACGGAGCTCAGCCGGTCAGCGGGCCCGCGGCCCGTCCGCTCCCGCAGCTGCCGCTCGGCACGGACGAGGACGGCTATCTGGTGGCGCTGGGTGACTTCACGGAGCCGACCGGCGCCGGATGGTGGGGGTTTCCCGAGTGAGCATTCTGCGCAGCCTGCGGCGGTTCGACGAGCGCATGCCCATCGCGTCGATGGGCCGGACGGCGCTGTCCAAGGTCTTCCCCGACCACTGGTCGTTCATGCTGGGAGAGATCGCCCTCTACAGCTTCATGCTGCTGGTGGCCACCGGAGTGTTCCTGACGTTCTTCTTCGTCCCGAGCACGGCCGAGCAGGTCTACACCGGAAGCTATGCGCCGTTGCACGGTGAGGAGCTCTCCAGCGCGTACGCGTCCACGGTCTCGCTGAGCTGGGACGTCCGCGGCGGGCTGCTGATGCGGCAGGCACACCACTGGGCTGCGCACATCTTCATCGGCGCCATCGTCTTGCACCTGTGCCGGATCTTCTTCACCGGGATGTTCCGCCGGCCGCGAGAGCTGAACTGGATGGTCGGCGTCACGCTGCTGGCGCTGGCCATGATCAACGCCTTCGCGGGCTACTCGCTGCCCGACGACCTGCTGTCCGGCACCGGGCTGCACATCTTCTTCTCCGTCGTGCTGGCCGTGCCGGTGGTCGGCGCGTGGCTGGCCTTCTTCATCTTCGGCGGCGACTTTCCCGGCGAGTTCATCATCGAGCGGCTCTATGTCGCCCACATCCTGCTCATCCCGGTGCTCATCGGCTTGTTGATCGCCGTACACCTGGCCTTCATCATCCGGCAGAAGCACACCCACTTCCGCGGCCCGGGCCGCAGCAACGCCAACGTCGTGGGCTCGCGGATGTGGCCGACCTACGCGCTGCGCTCGATGGCCTTGCTGTTCTTCGTCGCGGCCGTGACGTTCTTCCTCGGAGCGTTCGCCCAGATCAACCCGGTCTGGGTCTGGGGGGACTTCGAGACCGCGACCATCCTCTCGCCGTCGGTGGCGGACTGGTACGTCGCATGGGTCGAGGGGGCGCTCCGCCTCTTCCCGCCGATCGAGTTCACGATCTTCGGTCACCTGGTGGCCAACCAGTTCTGGGCGGGCACGGTCCTGCCCGGGCTGACGTTCCTCATGCTCTACGCATGGCCGTTCCTCGATCGCCGGATCACCGGCGATCGAGGCACCCACCATGTCACGGGCCGGCCACGCGACTGCCCGATTCGAGTGGCCATCGGGGTCGCCGCGCTGACCTTCTACACCATGCTGCTGATAGCCGGTGGTCAAGAGATGCTCGTGCAGTACTTCGGGGCACCTGTCGGCACCGTGCGTGCGGTCCTGCGTGGCCTGACGCTGGGGCTCCCGTTCCTGACCGGCGCCGCCGCCTACGGGCTCGCGAACGCCCTGCGCCGGAGCGAGCAGCCTGGGCTGATGCAGCTGTCGAGGACGGACCTGGTGCCCAAGCGCCGCCGCGACCGCGAGGACGGCGACGGCGACGGGCCCACGCCAGAGCAGGAAGCACAGGAGCGGCCGGACCAACGCCCGCTGTCCGAGGTGCCGTCATGGATGAAGACTCGGTCCGGGGGAGGCAAGTGAGCGGTCAGTGCTCAGCCACGGTGGAGGTCACCCGGCAGCCGGACGGAATGTGGCGCTGGCGCTGGGTGCAGCGCGACACCGAGGGGCGGGAGGAGACGTCGCTGGTCAGCCACATGGCCTTCGACTCCGAATCGGAAGCAGCGAGCAGCGCCCAGTCGGCGTACCCGGACACGACGGTGCAGCAACCAACCACCGAAACCGCCGGCCGCCCCCGGCGCAGGCGGCGGCGTCTGCTGATCAGTCTGGCGTTGGCCGGTGCGCTCGTCCTCGGCCGGCGGCTGGCGGCGCGTCACCGTCCATGACTGCCTTGCTGACCGCATGCACAGCTGTCGGCATCTCCTCGCCGCGCGCACGCCCACCGTCGTCGAGGGTGCTGGCCATCTGCTCCTCGAGCTGCCGGACGAGCGCCTCGTCATAACCGCTGTCGCGATCGTCCCGGCACACCGCGTGCACCAACGTTTCGGCGACCGTGTGCAGTTTCACGTTGCTGTTCTGCGACCAGCGCACCAGCACGGCAAACGCACGTTCGGGGTGCAGACCGTAGCGCAGGATCAGGACGCCCTTGGCCTGCTCGATGACCTCCCTGCTGGCCATCGCCTGTTTGAGGTCGCAGATCTCCCGGCGCAGCTTCGACAGCTCGTCGACCGCGTCATCGCCCACCGCGGGTGGCTGCCACCGCGCGGACGAGTGCGCACCCTGCTCCGCGGAGGAGTACGGGGCGGCCGACCCGTCGTGGCGGGTGTGCTGGGGGTCAGTCACGGGGGCCGATTCCTGAGCTAGCAACAACTGACTGCGACATCACCGGCCGCCGGCTGCTCTCCCAACCGCACACCACCATACCCAACCGTGCGCCCACGTCATCGCAGTCTCACCTGCGGACACACTGACCGAGGCGGCGGTATGCGGCTGACCGCTGGGTAGTACAACGACGCCAGCCGGACGAAGACAGGCGGCGGATGGAGGATGGGCATTGAGACTTGACCGCAGAGAGATCCTGCTGATGGGTCTGCTGGCTCTCGGCTTTCTCTGGGTCACCGTCGCCGTGTTGCTCACCGGGCCGCTGGTGGCGCTTGACCACAGGGTGGATCTGTGGGTCCACCACAATGTGCCACGAGACGTCATCCACCTGACGCGGCGCTACCTCGTCGATCCCGGGCAGCGGCTGTACAACGTGCCACCCCTGGCCGTGCTGGCCGTGGTGGTGGCATGGCGGCGCCGGGAGTGGCGCCCGCTGCTGGTCCCACTGGCCGTGATGGTGTTCTTGGCACTCGTGGTGCCCGGCCTGAAGCTGTGGACCGGCCGCACCAACCCGCTCAGCGGAGCCGACCAACTGTTCGCCGGAGGCACGGAGTACCCGTCCGGGCACACCATCAACGCCATCGTGGTGTGGGGCATGACGTTCGCCCTGGCCGCGGCACTGGACTGGCCAGTCGGCCGCTGGCTGACCACCCGTAGGCGGCATCTGCTCACGGCTGCGATCACCGTGGTGGTCGCAGGCGGCGTGGTGATCGCGCGGACGCACTGGCTCACCGACGTGATCGCCAGCCTGTTCTTCGGCGTGCTCCTGTTGTGGGTTGTCCTGAGGTGCGGCTTCATTCGCGAGGAACGGATGCGGACGGTGGCAGCGGATGCCCTTGAGCGTCCGGCCGGGCGGCCCGTCATCGACCAGCCCGTCATCGACCAGCCCGTAGCGGCAACCTCCCGCGCCTCGCGCCAGACGTCCTCAGCCGAGCTGACCTTCACCGCTGGACGATCCGCAGTGCCAGCGCGCGAAGGCTGGGTCGGTGTGCGGCGCAGCGCCCCAGCCGGCTCGGAAGTCCAGCGGAAGCGCCGGTGCCTGCCAGGCAGCGGCGGCACCGTAGATCAGGCGGAACGCAGTGGTTGACGTGCGGTGGGCAGCTAGCTCCCCGGTGGTCAGCAGCCGCTCGATGTCTCGGGTGACGAGGCCACGGTCGAGCAGGCTGGCATGCCAACCGGGTAAGGCCGTCCACGGCACGTGGGACACCGGGCCGTGGTAGACGACCGTAGCCGCCGACAGCGGGATGAAGGCGTAGGTCCTGACCCCGCCGCCGACGGGGCAGAGGATGGACGGGCGGAACGTGCCGGCGTGTGCTGCGATCGACCGAGCGAGCGGCATGTCCGCACGTGCGGTGAAGTCCGGGCTCAGTGCCTGCACCATGCGCAGCAGGAGTCGGGTCTCCCAGCCCCCGGCTAGACCCCAGCCTTGCTCGCCCGCCGCAGGGTAGTAGACCCGCGCAGGACGGGGCAGCGGACTGGCCATGATGTAGTAGTCGACCGGTGGGTTGCGATGCCGCGTGAAGTACTCCCGGGCGACGAGGGTGCCCTCGCTGTCGGCGATCAGCGCGACGGGCTCACCGGTCTGTTCGTGTAGCCAGTCGACCTGTCTCGCGAGCTTGGCCGCGCTGACGCCGACTGCCTGATGGGTCCACTGCGGGCCGTACGCCAGCGGACCCTGTTCGCCGAGGCCCTTGTAGGAGTAGTGCCGGGTGTTCAGCGCGGTGGTGAAGAGCGCGAAGTCACCGCCGTCGTAGCGGGAGCCGAACCCACTGACATACAGGACCGGCTGGCCGCCGTGGGCCGGGTTGGACACGGTCGGCTGTTCGTCGTCCGGTGCAGCTGCACCGACCAGGTAGCCGCCACCGACGAGAAGGACGGCGAGCACACCCACGAGCGCCACCGGAGCCAGCGGCCTGGCATGCACCGGCTCACCGGCGCGCACGATCGTGCGAACCAGGCCGACCCACAGTGCGGCGTTCACCAGGCCGCCGGCCACGGCGGCCAGCACGGCGACCCAGCCGGGGCTCAGGCTGACCACGAGCGCCTCGACGGTCGCGGCCAGCCACGTCAGCACGACCCATCCCATCGTGGGCCACAGCAGCAGCCGCCGCCACCACCGGCCGGTCACGGCCAGCGGGAGCACCAGCGCAGTGGCAAGCGAGGCAATGATCGAGACGATCATCAGCCACGAGTACGCGACCACCTGGGCGGCGAAGGCGATCGCCGCCCACGGCGACAGCGCGACAACGGCAATCAGCGTGGCGACGACGTTGCGGCGCAGTAGCCCGGCGATGCTCTCGCGGGGAACGTCGACGGGCCAGGCGAGAGCGATCATCCCGACCGTGACGAGGCAACGGAAGACGACCAGCACCACGAGCTCCCACCCGAAGCCCGCCCACGACGCGTGGAAGGTGAACAGCCACCGCAGGTCGTGGTACGTCCCCAACGACACCGGGGCGCTGATCTGCGGCGACAGCGGCAGCGCGGACCGAAAGCCGGTGACCTGCAGCCCGATGGCCTCCACCAGCACGAGTCCGACACACAGCGCGAGGAGCGGACCGCGGCGCCGTAGCACGGCGCCCAGATAGCGCACGGACAGGTCAACTCCTCCACAGACCAGGGGACAGTTCTCTGCGGCGATACCCGTCACCGCGTCGTCCACACGGGCCGGACGGCAGTGCGGGACCAGAGACCAAGGCAGTCCGCGCCAGGGACTGGGATCGCCACAACGTCACCGTTTAGTCCCGGCCGCATCGGTGTACTGCTCCCAGCGAAGGACCGCAGACTCCTCGACACATTCGCCGCTGCGGTCTGTCCAGCCCTCACACCGGAGGTGACAGTGCACACAGGGTGCGACGAGATGCCTGACAGCGGCGGCGGAGTGCAGTCCCTGCCGGGGCGGGGCCGCAGGGTGCTCTGTGTCTTTCCCCGCTACGCGCAGTCCTTCGGGACGTTCGACCATGCCTTCCCACTCGTCGGGGTGTCGGCGTTCATGCCCGCCCAGGGCATCCTCACCGTGGCGTCGTACCTGCCGGCGGACTGGGAGATCCGGTTCGTCGACGAGAATGTCCGTGCCGTGGAGGACGACGACCTCGGCTGGGCCGAGGTCGTCTTCCTCACCGGGATGCATGTGCAGCGGGGATGGATCGAGCAGCTGGCCCGGCGTGCGCAGGCCGCCGGCACGTTGACCGTGCTCGGTGGGCCGTCGGTGTCGGCCAGTCAAGACCTCTACCCCGAGGTCGATCTGCTGCACGTCGGAGAGCTCGGTGACGGCACCCACGCCCTCGTCGCCCGGCTGGCTCGCGACATCTCCCGGCCGCGGGAACAGGAGATCTATCGCACTGACGAGCGATTGCCCCTCGAGGAGTTCCCGGCTCCGGCGTACCACCTCGTCGACCTGAGCGACTACCTGGTCGGCAGTGTGCAGTTCTCCAGTGGCTGCCCGTTCCAATGCGAGTTCTGCGACATCCCGGCGTTGTACGGCCGCAACCCCCGGCTGAAGTCGGTCGAGCAGATCACCGGGGAGCTCGACGCCATGCTGGCCCAGGGCAACCCCGGGACGGTGTACTTCGTCGACGACAACTTCATCGGGAACCCGCATGCGGCCAAGCGCCTGCTCACCGGGCTGATCGCGTGGCAGCAGGAGCGCGGCTACCCGCTGTCCTTCGCCTGTGAGGCCACGATCAACGTCACCCAGCGCAAGGACATCCTGCAGCTGATGCAGGAGGCGTCGTTCACCCAGATGTTCCTCGGCGTGGAGTCGCCGGACCTCGACGCGCTGCGGCTGATACGTAAGACCCAGAACACCCGAACCCCCCTGCTCGACTCCATCGCGCTCATCAACGACCACGGGATCGAGGCGGTCGCCGGCATCATCATGGGGCTCGACAGCGACGACGAGCACACCGGCCAGCGGGTGCTCGACTTCGTCGAGTCCTCACAGGTGCCGATGCTCACGATCAACCTGCTGCACGCGCTGCCACGCACTCCGCTGTGGGACCGGCTGCAGTCCGAAGGACGACTGGTCGAGGACCCCGGCGAGCGTGAGACCAACGTCGAGTTCCTGCGGCCCTACGACAGCGTGGTGGACAGCTGGCGCGACACGGTCACCGCGACTTTCACGCCGCAGGCCCTCTACCGCCGCTTTGCCTACCAGCTCGAGCGCACCTACCCCAACCGGCCGTCTCGGCGACACCGCAAGCCCACCTCTGCCGAGCTGCGCCGTGGCATCGGGGTGCTTGCGCGTGTCTGCTGGTACGTCGGCGTGCGCGGCGACTACCGCCGAGAGTTCTGGCGGATGGCCCTACCGCTCATGCGCCAGGGAAAAATCGAGAAGGTCATCCACATCGCGAGCGTCACACATCACCTGGTCACGTTCGCCCGTGAGGTCGCGCAGGGCACCGCCGAGAAGTGCTTCTACAACCCCGCTGGCGGGACGACGTCTGCGCCCACCTCGACGCGGAAGCCGACCGAGCGCCCGGCCCCGGTGCCGGTTCCGCTGCCGGTGCGGTTGCGCCGCTGAGGGAGGGTACGGCGGACTGTCACTCGTCGGCTGGATGTTCCGCGGTGACCGCTCCAGGGAGCGGTTGGACTGGGCACGCCGGCAGATGCACCGACACGGAAGCGGTATCATCGTCGCCGGTCGATTCGTCCCCATGGGGCGGACCGCCACCATGTTCGCCGCCGGCCTTCTCGAAACTCCGTGGCGACGGTTCATCGTCGCCGACGTCATCGCAGTCGTGCTGTGGGCTTGCTACTGGGTCGGCGCCACTGCGCTCCTCGGTGAGGCGTTCTCCGACCGCCAGTGGCTGA
>DASSKO010000151.1:0-30511 GCA_035690425.1 Nocardioidaceae bacterium | reverse complement strand
CCTCGGCGTGCTCGGCGAGGAAGCGCTCGGCGTCCAGGGCCGCGGAGCAGCCGGTGCCTGCGGCGGTGACGGCCTGCCGGTAGGTGTGGTCGACGAGGTCGCCGCAGGCGAGCACCCCGTCGATGTTGGTGCGGGTGCTCGGCGCGTCGACCAGCACGTAGCCTTCGTCGTCGAGGTCGATCTGGCCGGTGAACAGCTCCGAGCGCGGATCGTGACCGATCGCGATGAACAGGCCGGTGGCGTCGAGCTGGCGGGTCTCCCCGGTCACAGTGTCGCGGAGCACCACGCCGGTGAGTTTGTCGTCGCCGATCAGCGACTCGATCTCGGCGTTCCAGGCGAACTCGATCTTCGGATCCTTGAACGCACGGTCCTGCATGATCTTGCTGGCCCGTAGCGAGTCGCGGCGGTGCACCAGCGTGACCTTGCGCGCGAACCGGCTCAGGAACGTCGCCTCCTCGACCGCGGAGTCGCCGCCGCCGACCACGACGATGTCCTGGTCGCGGAAGAAGAAGCCGTCGCACGTCGCGCACCAGCTGACGCCGTGGCCGGAGAGCCGGTCCTCGTCCGCGATGCCGAGCCTGCGGTAGCCCGACCCGGTGGCGAGCACGACCGAGCGGGCCCGGTGCTGCTGGCCCGCGCCGTCGGTGACCACCTTGGTCGCGCCGGTCAGGTCGACCGCGGTGACGTCGTCGGCGACCAGCTCGGCACCGAAGCGCTCCGCCTGCCCACGGAAGTCGTCCATCAGCGCGGGGCCCATGATCCCGTCGCGGAAGCCCGGGTAGTTCTCCACGTCGGTGGTGTTCATCAGCGCGCCACCGGCAGTGACCGAGCCCTCGAACAGCAACGGCCGCAGGTCAGCCCGCGCCGCGTAGATCGCCGCAGTGTAGCCCGCCGGACCCGACCCAATGATGATCACGTCGCGTACGTCGTCAGTCACGTGGCTCCTTCTGTACGGTGCAGCTTCGCTGCGGTGCGGCCTGCCTGGGGCGCTGTGCACCCATTGACAGACCCAGTGCGTCGGCGAAAGCGTCTCAAGAGTCGCTCTCGGCGGTTCACCTATCTCAACCGATCCTAGCCGCCGGGCATTCCCGGACGGTCAGCGGCGGAGTTGTTGGCGCCGGACGACCGTGGGCTCTGGGTCGCAGACGATCAGCACACCGGTCGTCTTGGGGGCGGTGTTGTCGGCGTCCCCGAGAAACGCCACGACACCGCGTCGACCCTCGGACTGATCCGCGAGCTGACCCTCGGACTTATCCTCGAGCTGCCCCGCGCCTGCGAGCTGTACGGAGTAGGAGGTGCCGACCCACTGCGGGTCACCGACCGCCGCGCCGACGCAGGCCGCGCGCTCGCGCTGGATGGTGACCGTGCGGGTGCGGTAGATCTCCTCGATCAGGCTGGGCTGGCCCTGGCTCCGTGGCGCGACGCCCGGTGGCTGCAGCGAGCTGGCGCCTGCCCTGGGTGCGTCCGGGCGGCTCTGCGGTTCTTCGGCTGTGGTCATCTGCCCACCCTGCCCCGCCGAGCCAGGCACCGAACCGCCGGTGCCGACCTCGTCCAGCACCACGCCACCGACCGCGACCACGGCAACCGCGGCAGCCGCCGCCAGCAGCGCCCGGCTGAGCCGGGTACGGCGTTGCCGTGCCGTGCCCGCGTCCTGCAGCGACCGCCCGCCGACCTGGTCAGTGCCGGTGTGGTCGGCCGGGGACGGCTGGCTCGCCTGCTCGGTATGCAGCACCTCCTCGATCCGCAGCCGCACCGCATCAGGCATCGACGGCGACGGTTGCGAGGCAAGCAGCATGCTGACACCGCGCAGGTCCTCGACGAGCGCTGCACACCGGACGCAGTCGCGCAGATGGCTGTCGACCCGGGCCGCGGTGTCCGGGTCGAGAAGTCCCTCCTGGTGGTCGGCGAGCGTGTCGAGGCCGACATGGGCACCATCGGATCGGCCGCCAGGTGGTCCGGGACCATCTGCACGACTGTTCACGACGGGTCACCTCCACGGCTGGTCGGGGGACTGTGACGCTCCTCGGTCCGCTGTCGGCCGGGGCGTGACTGTGGTGAGACGCCCGGAGCGGCGTCGGGGTTCCACACCTGCCGCAGCAACGGCGCCAGTTTGGTCCTGCCCCGCGCGCACCGGCTCTTGACCGTGCCCTCGGCGCAGTCCAGCATCACCGCTGCCTCCGCGACGGAGTAGCCCTCCATGTCGACCAGAACCAGGGCGGCGCGCTGCTCCATCGGTAGCGTGGCGAGCGCGGACTGCACCTCGGTGCGGTCGGAGAGCCGGTCGGCGGGGTCATGCGGTTCCGTGATGGCGAGTGCCGGCATCCGGTCGAGGTCGGCGGCGGCGTCGGGCAGCGGGTCGGCCGCGCGCACCCGGGCGCGGCGGACGTGGTCAATGCACGCGTTGACCACGATCCGGTGCAGCCAGCTGGTGACCTGAGCGTCGCCCCGGAAGGACCCGGCCCGGCGGACCGCGGAAACCATGGCGTCCTGCAGGGCGTCGGCCGCCTGCTCGGGGTCGCCGAGGGTGCGCAGCGCGACCGCCCACAGCCGGTCGCGATGTCGGGTGAACAGCACATTGAAGGCCTCGGGGTCCCCGTCGGCGTGCCGGGCCAGCAACTCCCGGTCGGAGTCGGCGCGGGAGCCGGGGCCGTCCTCGGGGCCGGATGCGGACCCGCCCGCGGCCGGGCTCATCCGATGACCGAGACCTCGTGCACGCGGCCGCTGAAGTCGTTGCCGTCGGCCGCGAGGCTGGTCAGCCAGACCACCACATAGCGGGTCGTCACGGGGCGGTTCAGCTGCACGTCGGTGGGACCGCTCGCGTCGGTCGCGCTGCCCTGCACCTGGTACGCGTCGAGCCGGGCAGGCGGTTGGTCGGTGTCGCCGGGAGCCACCAGGACATCGAAGTCGGTGCCGTTGCCGCCGAGGTTGACCCGCACCTCGGAGACGTCCTTGGCCTCTCCGAGGTCGAGGATCAGGCCGACACCGGGTTTGAGGCCGCCCAGCTGTGCCTGGCCGTAGTAGGTCAGCGTTGTCCAGCTGGTGGTCGGATCGCCGTCGTTGGCCAGCGGTGCCTGCTCGTCGTTCTCGCCGTCCTCACCGAAGGGGTCCCACGCGGTGACATCTGCGATCTGCACCGGTTGGGCAGGAGTCGACTGCGCGGTGGTGGGCGCGCCCGCCGGCTCGCTGTCGGTGTCGGCATTGAGGCTGAACCCGATCAGGAACGCGGCGACCGCGCACAGCGCGATGACGAGCGAGAACAGCACCCAGGACCAGCGGCGCCCGCCCGGAATGCGCCGTCGGGCCGGGCCGGGATAGGCCTCCACGGTGCCGATGGCCGTGCGGTCGGCGCCGACTGCGGCGCCGTGCCCGGCACCCGCGGCGCCGGCTCCCGAGTGCCGGGCCGTGGTCGGCTGCGGCCCGGCGGCGCTCGTGGGCGGCAGCACCGCAGGCGGCGGCCCGGCCGGGACTCCGACACCTATCCGTCCATCGGCGCGGCGCGGCGGATGCTCGGTGTCATCGTCGAAGGCACGCATCCCGGCGATCGCCGTCTGCTCGGGGTCGACCACAGAATGGTCAGTGGTCAGGCCGGCCGCGTCGGCCAGGGCGGCGGTGATCTCGTCGACCGTGCGGAGCCGAGGGTTGTTGTGCCGTGGCGGGTCACCGAGGATGCGGTCACAGATCTCGTCGAGTGGGCGCGGGACACCTGCTCGCACCTGGCGTGGCCGCAGCAGCCGGCCGTGCTCGGACGGCGCGGTCTGTAGCGAGCAGTCCGGCCCGCCCGGCCAGCGCGTGACCAGGGTGGCGTAGAGGAGCCGCCCGAGGCCACGGACATCTTCGGACTCCGCCTCGGAGTTGGCATAACGCAGCCCGGACAACGCGGCGTCGGTGGCCAGGCCGATGATCCGGACGGCGCCGGTCTCGGTGATGATGATGTTCTCGGGCACCAGTCGCCAGTGGTAGATGCCGGCCCGGTGCGCCGACCCGAGGGCCTCGGCGACCTCGCGGACCACCCACGCCGCGCGCCGGTGCGTCAGCGGGCCGTCGGCCAGCAGCCGCTCGAGCTGCTCTCCGCGTGCCCATTCCCGGACCACGTAGGCGTCGCCGTTCTCGTGGGAGGCGTCGAGCACCCGCAGGAAGCGGCTGTCGGTCACGGCGGCCGACCTGCGGGCGGCGTTGATGAGGGCATCCGCGCGGGGAGCGTCGGCGGAGATGACGTCGACGGCGACCGAGCGCCGCAGCATCTCGTCGACGGCTCGCCACGAGCGGGCTCCGGCTCGGTCGGTGAGGAGCTCCTCAACCCGGTAGCGACCGGCGAGCAGGCGACCTGGCTCGACCGTCATGACTGCTGCTGTCCCTCCTGTGCTTGTCGGCGGTGATGGTCTCCCGCCCGCATACGTCTGCTGGCTCGCTCCCGCTTCGCCCCACCATGGTAAAGGGCGAGGATGAGAGCCGCACGAGCTTCTGGGCCCGGCTCACCGCCGTCCGCCGCCGGGCAGGAGTCGCCCGAACACCGTGGCCACGATGTGCGTCACCTCCTCGAGTCTGAGCACACGCGCGAGGGCCACGAAGACCACGACGGCGGTCGCCCCCGCAGCGGCCAGCGTGGTCGCCGCGCCCAGTTTCGACTCCGGGTCCATACCCGTCAGGCCAGTGAGCATGATCACTCCGTACGCCGACGCCGACGCCGGCACGGAGGCAACCAGCAGCCGAGCGACGTACCCGCGGACCCCGGCCACCGGGTTGCCGCCGATCCGCCGACCCAGTGCGGTGGCCGAGACGCCGGCGCCGACCAGATAGGCACAGCCGTAGGCCAGGGCCAGCCACGGGGCGATGTCGAACGTGTCGACCGCCCAGGCGAGGCCCAGCGCCGCCACGATGTTGGTGCCGGCGACGGCGCACTGCACGAAGAACGGCGTGCGGGTGTCCTCCATCGCGTAGAACCCGCGCAGCATCAGGTAGTGCACGGTGAACAGCAGCAGAGCGGGCGCGAACGCCACCAGCGTCACGGCCAACGGTCCAGTCTCACCGGCCGCGGCGCCGTAGCCGAGCAGCACGATCGCCAGGAAGGGTGCCAGCACGGTCAGCAGCAAGCAGAACGGCAGGATGACGGCGAGCGCGTGCCGCAGCGTATCGGCGATCTCGGCCCGCAACGCGTGCAGGTCGCCGGCCGCGGACAGCTGGGAGAGCCGGGGCAGCGCAGCGGTCGCTAGCGAGACCGTGACGATCGCGTGCGGGACCATCAGAAGCAGGTAGGCCTGGGAGTAGATGGTGAAGCCGGCGGTCTCCGCACCGGCGAGGGCGGCCCGCGCGGCCGCGTCGGAGCTGAGCCGGATCACCACCACGTAGGCGATCTGGTTCACGATCACGAACCCGACCGTCCACACCGCGATCCGCAGGGTGTGCCCCAGCCCGGTGCCGCGGAAGTCGAAGCGCGGCCGGTAGCGCACACCGGCCCGGCGCAGGTAGGGCACCAGTACCCCCGCCTGCACCACGATGCCCAGCGTCGAGCCGAGACCGAGCAGCAGTTCCTCCCCGGTGGAGTAGGCGCCGGTGCTGTCGGGCCCGAACACACCCAGATACAGCCCGAGTACGGCGATCGCGACCAGGTTGTTCGTGATCGGCGCCCACATCATCGGCCCGAACCGTCCGCGGGCGTTGAGCACCTGGCCCATCAGCACGAATACGCCGTAGAAGAACACCTGCGGCAGGCAGAACCGCGCGAAGGTGAGGAAGGACTCGGTCTGGGCATCCAGGTCCGCGGCGAACATCTTCGGGTCGACGATCACCCGCATCACCCACGGCGCCGCGGCGACCAGCACCGCCGTCACGCCGGCCAGGAAGAGGCCCGACAGCGTCAGGATGCGGTTGACGTAGGCCTCGCCGCCGTCGGCGTCGTTGCTCATCGCGCGCACGATCTGCGGGACGAGTACGGCGTTGAAGATGCCACCGGCCACCAGGATGTAAAGCATGTTCGGCACGGTGTTGGCCAGATTGAAGATGTCGGCGTGGAAGCCCAGGCCGATCGCCGCAGCGAGCATCGCGCCGCGGACGAAGCCGGTCAGCCGGGACACCACGGTGCCGGCGGCCATCACCGCGCTGGAGCGCAGCAGCTGGGAGCGGTTGCTCACGCTCACGATCCGGTGGTGTCGACGGAGGGGTCGGTCGAGGGGTCGTCCGGCCCGGTGCCGCGGCGGCGGACCCGGCGAACCACGCTGCGGGCCGCCGCCGCGAGGATGATGATGCCGCCGATCGCCATCACCACCCAGATCACCGCCCCGATCTGCGTGGTCCGCACCTTGAGGACGACCGGGTCACCGAACTCGGCGCCGGTGCGGTCGAGCATGCGCACGGTCACGTTGCTGATGCCCACGCCGGTGTAGCTGACCTGCACCGGGATGCTGCGACGCTGCCGAGGCTCGATCGTCACCGGCTCGATCGGCTGGATCTCCAGCGCGTCGTTGCTGGCGTCCACGTCGACGCTGACGGTGATCGCCTGGTCGTCGAGGCCGTTGCTGACCGTGACCGGGAAGCGCCCTTCCTCCCCGGACAGCGTGATGAACGAGGGCGCCTCCACCACGATCTCGTCCAGCCGGTCGCGGACGCTGTCGACGTAGGACCGGGTGAGCAGCTCGCCGAGCTCCGGCTGGTCCCGCCAGTGCACCGAGGAGGCGATGCCGATGGCCTCGGCGAGCCGCTGCTGCGACGACGTCGGGTCCGCCAGCACACCGACGAGCGTGTCCCGGGCCGCCATCAGGTCGCGAATCGCGTCGAGGTTCTCCGGCGGCAGCTCTCGGCGCCGGGCGACGCGCGGATAGCGCAACTGCGCCGGCCGGGCCGGACTCTGCGTCAGCTCGCTCAACGGCCGCGGCCGCAGCCAGCTGCCGCGTAGGCCGGTGAAGAATTCGCCGTCGTCCCAGTTCGGGTCCGGGGTGAGGTCGCGCGGAGGCACCACGACCAGTGGCCCGCCGCCGTCCATGGCCCGCAGCGCGGTCACGGCGAGCAGCTGCTGGCGCCACTGCAGCATGGTCTCGCCCTCGCGGGGGCTGACGGCCCGGCGCGGGTACGTCACACCGGTGCCCGGGTGGTCACCGGTGCCCAGCGCGACCACGGTCGAGGCCTCGGAGCCGCGCACCGAGTCCGTCGCGATCAACGTCAGGGTCGGCGAGATCCGGCTCGCCGCCCGGCGCGTGCGCCGGTCGATCCAGCCGTGGGCCGGCCACAGCACGCTCTGCTGGGGAATCTCCAGCTCCTCCAGCGTGCTGGTCGCCGCGGCCGCCGCCGGCGTCAACGCCCCCGGCAGGCGGCCGTGGGCGAGCGAGGCGGCGTCGGGGTCGCCGTAGGGCAGCGTGAGCACGTCGGCGTCGGCGAGCGCGGAGAGGGTGGCCGATAGCCAGCTGTCGGCGGCAAGGGCGCGCACGTCGTCGGCCGGCACGGTTTCGGCAGCATCCGCTGGTGCGGCGGCGCGGGCGACGAGCTCGAACCCGTCGGACATGTCGCGCGCCGCGTCGAGCACCGCGGGATCGACCACCCAGGTCAGCGGGAAGTCACCGGCGCCGGCGCCGAGCTCGGTCAGTTCCGACAGCCGGCCGCCGGCTGCCAGCTGCCGCTGCAGCGACCGGTTGACGTACCCGCTCTCCGCGCGCGGCACAGCCGCAGTCAGCGGCCAGAGCATCGCCAGGTCGACGCGGTCGGCGCTCGTCTCCGGGGTGACCAGAGGCACGAACGTCGTGGTGTCGGCAACCGTGTTGCGCAGCCCGTCCTCCAGGAACGCCCGCACCTCCACGCCGACCACGTACGCCCCCGAGGCACCGGTGATCGGCAGGTTCTTCCAGCTGTTGCGCAGGGTGAAGGTGCTCTCGGTGCCGGGCGCCAGGTCGCCGAGGTCCTGGAAGTCACCCGGCGCCAGCACCTGGCGCAGTGCCAGCGCCTCGCGGTCGGCGCGCACGTCGGCCAGGTTCTCCCTCGTGGTCACCGGGCTCTCCGAGATCAGCGCACTGACCTGGACCTCGGACCAGACCTCGTCGGTGGTGTTGCGGACGACGCCGCTGAGCTGGATCGGCCGTCCGACCTGCAGCGAGGTCGGCTGGATGTGGCGGATCGTCACCCGGCCCGCCGCCTCCTCGGCCGGCCTCTCGGCGGCCTCGGCGCCTTCGGTGGCCGTTGCCGATAGCACCAGCACGGTCACCAGCAGCACCAGCGCGCACAGAGCTGCGCGATGGAGAGGGCGGCGGGTCACGGTCGGCATGCTAACGGGCGGTGAGTAGCCGGTCGGGGCCCACCACTTAGAGTGGATGCCTGTGGTCGAGCCCCCTTCCCGCCAGCGGTCTGCCCGCGGTTCCGCCCAAGATCCTCCCCGCGGTTCCGCCCGTGGTTCTGCCCGGGGCGCTGCACTGAGCCGGGTGCAGCAGCAGGCCGTGCGCTCCTTCCTGCAGATCGCCCCGGTGATCGACGAGCTGGGTGCGCTGTTCACCGGCGCCGGCCACGAGATCGCCCTGGTCGGAGGGCCGGTGCGCGATGCCCTGCTGGACCGGCTCGGCAACGACCTCGACTTCACCACCTCCGCCCGCCCCGAGGTCACGCAGGCGCTGGTCTCCGGTTGGGCGGACGCGGTGTGGGACGTCGGCCGCGACTTCGGCACGATCGGGTGCCGCAAGGGCGAGGCGCAGCTGGAGATCACCACCTACCGTTCCGACTCCTACGACGCGGCCTCCCGGAAGCCCGAGGTCGAGTACGGCGACAGCATCGAGGCCGATCTGCGCCGGCGCGACTTCACCGTCAACGCGATGGCGGTCGCGCTGCCCGCGCGGGAGTTCGTCGACCCCTACGGCGGGCTGGCAGACCTGGCGGCACGGGTGTTGCGCACTCCGGGCACACCGCAGGAGTCCTTCGGTGACGACCCGCTGCGGATGCTCCGCGCGGCCCGGTTCGCGGCCCAGCTCGACTTCGAGGTGGCGCCCGAGGTGGTCGCCGCGATGCGCGACATGGCCGCGCGGATCGACATCGTCTCGGCCGAGCGAGTGCGCGATGAGCTGGTCAAGCTGGTCTGCTCGCCGTACCCGCGGGTCGGCCTGACGCTGCTGGTCGACACCGGGCTCGCGGGGCGGGTGCTGCCCGAGCTGCCCGCGCTGCGGCTCGAACGCGACGAGCACCATCGGCACAAGGACGTCTACGAGCACTCGCTGACGGTGCTGGAGCAGGCGATCGACCTGGAGCCGCGGCTGCCGGTGGAGACGCCGGACTTCACCGTGCGCTTTGCTGCGCTGGTGCACGACATCGGCAAGCCGCGCACCCGCCGGTTCGCAGCGGACGGCTCGGTCAGCTTCCACCACCACGACGTGGTCGGCTCCAAGATGGCCCGCAAACGGATGAAGGCGCTGCGGTTCGGCTCGGCCGAGACCGAGGCCGTCTCGCGGCTGGTCGAGCTGCATCTGCGTTTTCACGGCTACGGATCGGGTGAGTGGACCGACTCAGCGGTGCGCCGCTACGTCCGCGACGCCGGCGGCGAGCTCGACCGGCTGCACGTGCTGACCCGCGCCGACTGCACCACCCGCAACCGGCGCAGGGCCGAGCGGCTGCGGCGCAGCTACGACGCCCTGGAGGAGCGGATCGCGCAGTTGGCCGAGGAGGAGGAGCTAGCGGCGATGCGCCCCGACCTCGACGGCCGGCAGATCATGGCCGTCCTCGACATCGATCCGGGGCCGGTGGTCGGTGCGGCCTACCAGCATCTGCTGGAGCTGCGGATCGAGCACGGCCCGCTCGGTGCCGACCGGGCCCGCGAGGAGCTGTTGCGCTGGTGGTCCCACCGCTGAATCGGCCGTAGACGGCGGCGGTCGCGGCGTAGCCGGCGGCGATGACGGCGAGTACGGCGTAGGACTTGCCGTCGACAGGCAGCACCAGGGCCGCAGCGGCGGCGGCGGCGACGAACGCGACGTTGAAGATCACGTCGTAGAGCGCGAACACCCGGCCACGGAATGCGTCGTCGACATCTTCCTGCACGAGCGTGTCGACACAGATCTTCACTCCCTGCGACGTGAGGCCGAGCGCGAACGCCGCGACCAGCAGGGTCGGCTCGGTGTAGAACGCGCCCGGCATCACCTCCACGACACTGGCCAGCACCAGCAGCGCCACGACCCACCGCTGCAGGCTGATCCGCTCGGTGACGAAGGGTGTCACGAAGGCCGCGGTGACGAAGCCAGTGCCGGACACCAGCACCGCCAGCGCCAGCCCGGTGAAGCCGGCCTCGGTGTCGGCCGGGTCGTTGAAGTAGGACCGGTAGAGCAGGATCGTCGCCACCGTGGACAGGCCGTAGAAGAAGCGGTGCGAGCCGATCGCCAGCAGCCCGGCTGCCGCGTCCCGCCGTGACCAGACGTGCCGCAGGCCGTCGACCAGCCCGATGAGCACGTGCCGTGCGTGCTCGCGCACACTCGGCAGCGCGAGGCCGTAGTCGGGGCCGAGCAGGTCTCGTGACATCCGCATGGCCAGCAGCCCGGCGACGCCGTACAGGCCCGCCGCGGCCAGCACGACGACGACGTTGCCCGGCCCACCGAGGGCGTCGGCCAGCCCGCGTACCAGCGCACCGGCGGCAAGGCCGAGCAGGAAGGCAGCAGTTCCGCTGGTCGGGGTCACCGAGTTGGCCATCACCAGGCGTTCACCGTCGACCACGTGCGGCAGGGCGGCCGACAGCGCGGCGAGCAGGAACCGGTTGACCGACAGCGCTGTGAGCACCGCGACGAACAGCACGGGGCCGATCGCGCCCGCAGCGATCACCGTGGCGACCGCCAGCAGCAGCACGACGCGGACGAAGTTCGACCAGGCCAGGATCTGCCGGCGCGACCAGCGGTCGATGAAGACCCCGGTGAACGGACCGAGCACCGAGAACGGCAGCAGCACCGCCGCGAACGCAGCCGCGATGGCCTCCGGGGAGGTCTGCCGCTCGGGCGAGAACAGCACGTACGAGGCGAGCGCCACCTGGAAGACACCGTCGCTGAACTGGCTGGCGACGCGTACGGCGAACAGCCGCCGGAAGTCTGGACCGGTCAGCAGCAGCCGCAGATCCCCGACCACACTCACGTCGCGCATTATGCCCGGCGGCCGGAATAGCGCTAAAGTAGCGCTATGGCAACGATCCAGGTCCGTGAGGTCCCCGATGATGCCTACGAGGTGATCCGGTCGCGAGCCGCGGCGGCCGGGCAGTCGCTCCAGGCCTATATGCGCGACCGGGTGATCGAGATGGCGGCTACGCCGAGCAAGGCCGAGGCGCTGGAGCGGATCGAGGCAGCCCTCGCCCGGTTCGGCGGCGCCAGCTCGAGCCGGGAACAGATCGTCGACGATGTCCACGCGGACCGCCGCTGATGCAACTGGTCGTCGACTGTTCGGCGCTGGTGTTCAGCACGGTGCGGACCGACTCCGCCGCGGTCGGCCTCAGGCGGCGGATCGTGGCCGCGGACTGCCACGCGCCGCATCTGATCGACGCCGAGGTGGGCAGCGCGTTGCGCCGCATGACTCTCCGCGGCGAGCTCTCTGCGGAGCACGCCCGGGTGGTGCTGAGAACCGCCGGGTCCCTTGTCGAGCATCGCTACCCGCATCGGCGTGGACTGGCCGACGTGGCCTGGTCACTGCGGGACCGGGTCGGCTTCTGCGACGGACTGTATGTCGCGCTGGCCGCCGCCCTCGGCGTACCCCTGCTCACGCTCGACTCGAGGCTGGCAGGCGCCGGGTCCCTCCCGTGCCGCGTCGAGGTGGTCGGCTGACGTCGGCAGTCGACCGTCTGGTGGTCATGCCGGTTCAGCGACGGACAACTGTTGGGCTCGGGTTCCGCGTTCCTGGCGCCAGGCGGGGATGTAGAGCGGTGCGGCGACGGCGAGTACGGCGGCGCCGACGTACATCGCGATGCTGACCGATGCGCCGTCGGCGAGCGCGGTGAGCGCAATCGCCCCCACGGACGCGGCCGGCAGCGCCATCATCGAGTTCAAGGACACCACGGTCGCACGCAGATTCCCCTCGACCTGCCGGTGCAGCAAGGTCATGTGGGCCGGATTCGCGGCACCGTGTACGGCGTAACACGCCAGGTAGGCGGTGATCACGCCGACGACCCCTCCGAACAGGCCCAGCCCGACCACGGTGAGGCCCTGCAGGATACGCATCAACGCCGCCGCCGGAGCGATCCCCAGCCGGCGTCCCACCCACGGCATGCAGGCTGCCCCAGCGGCCGACGCCAGCCAGGCGGCCGAGCTCGCCGGGCCCGTGATCACCGCGGCCTGGTCCGCGTCGCCGACGATCTCGGTCAGCCGCACCGGCGTCAGGCTCTCGAAGGCCACCATGCCGAAGCCCCAGAACAGCTCGACGCAGATGATGGCCATCAGCACCTTGGACCGGCGCAGCAGCAGCACCCCTTCGGCGATGGTGCGTGGCGTGTCCCGGACGGCTTGGACGGCGGTGCGAGCCCCTGACGCTGGTGGCTCCTCGACCATCAGGACGGCGATACCGACCAGGCCGGCGACCTGCAGGACGAGGGACACCACGACGGGCACCGCCATCGCGTCGAGGCCGGCGAGGGGTCCGAGCGCGATCAGGCCGCCGCTGGCCAGCGCGCCGCCCGCGACCGACAGGCCCAGCACGACTCCGTGCGCGCTGAGGCCGCGATCGATGGATGCGGCGGGGTCCGCGGCGTGCACGGAGTCGACGTACCACGCCTCCAGCGGCCCGCTGTCGAGCGCGCGGTAGACCCCCTGCAACGCGAAGGCGGTCGCGAATGCCGCGAACGACTCGGCGCCGAGGTAGATGACCATCGAGGTGATGCCCACGACGGACGACAGCAGCAGCACCCGCCGCCGGCCGAGCGAGTCGGCGAGACCACCGGTGGGCAGCTCGAGCGCCAACACGGCGAAGCCCTGCAGGGACGCCGCCAGCCCCAGCTCACTGAGGCTGAGACCGCGCTCGAGGGGGAGCAGCACGATGACCGGGATCAACAGCCCGACCGGCAGCCAGCGCACGGCGGTGAGCACCAGGTAGCGCCAGTAGACGGCGCGGACCGTCAGCGGGCTCATCGCCGCTCCCCTCGGTAGTCAGGAAACGCGTTGAGGTAGATGAACGTGCGGGTGCCCTCGTCGGGCTCGTCCTCGTCGGGCTCCGCGGCGCCGTAACGCTCGAGCACGGCGTAGAGCTCGGCCTTCAGCGCCTGCAGCCGGCCCGGAGACAGCCGGAGCAGGTAATCGGACTGGCCGGCCGCGTCGCGCCAGTCCAGCGGCCAGCGGTCCTTGTCCCGCAGCCAGCCCTGTGCCAGCTCGACGAAGCGGCGGAGGTACTCCTGCTCCAGCCAGGACGCGGCCGCCTGCCCGTCGGGATCGTCGACGACCGTGCTGGCGTCCCAGGAGTGTCGGTTGTGCGTGGCGCGCCACCAGCGTTCGCGGCCCTGCCCGTCGTCGGTCTCCTCGACCAGACCGACTTCGGCCAGCTTGCGCAGGTGGTAGCTGGTGGCGCCGGTGTTCGTGTCGAGGGCGCGCGCCAGCGCGGTGGCGTTGGCCGGGCCCTCCATGCGCAGCTCGCTGAGCAGCCGGCTGCGGATCGGATGCGCCAGCACGCGCATCGCCTTCGGGTCGAGGGCGACCCGGGATTCTTCGTCTGGGGCCTCTGCCATGACCTGCACAATACACGTGCACAACTAGTGTGCATAGTTATTGTGGTTGCCGGTGCGGGCCCTGCGGCGCCCGCCATCCTCCTGCGCTGGGCCGCTCTTCCTGCACCGGGTGCATCGACGAAGTCCGGCGAATCGGACAAATCGGGGCACGCGGGCGGCAGGAAGGTCACCCCGGTGCAGGAAGGCCACGAGATGGGGCAGGCGTGCACGCCAACATGCAGCGAGCCGCCACCCCGACGTACTCGAGGTGGCGGCCCGTGCGCGTGGCTCAGCCGCTCAGCTCTGCGCCTCACCCGCGATGAAGGCCTCGACGCTGGCGCGACCCAGATCGTCCGGTCGCTGCACCGGGGGCGACTTCATCAGATACGACGACGCCGACAGCACCGGGCCGCCCACGCCCCGGTCCAGCGCGATCTTGGCGGCGCGGATCGCGTCGATGATGATCCCCGCGGAGTTCGGCGAGTCCCAGACCTCGAGCTTGTACTCCATGTTGATCGGCGCGTCGCCGAAGGCGCGACCCTCCAACCGGACGTAGGCCCACTTGCGGTCGTCGAGCCACTCGACGTAGTCCGAGGGACCGATGTGCACGTTGCGCGCGCCGAGATCGTGGGACAGGTTGCTCGTGACGGCCTGGGTCTTGGAGACCTTCTTGGACTCCAACCGGTCGCGTTCGAGCATGTTCTTGAAGTCCATGTTGCCGCCGACGTTGAGCTGGTAGGTGCGGTCGAGCACCACGCCACGCTCCTCGAACAGCCGCGCCAGCACCCGGTGGGTGATCGTGGCGCCGACCTGGCTCTTGATGTCGTCGCCGATGATCGGCACGCCGGCGGCCTCGAACTTCGCGGCCCACTCGGGGTCGGAGGCGATGAAGACCGGCAGCGCGTTGACGAACGCGACGCCCGCGTCGATCGCGCACTGCGCGTAGAACTTGTCGGCGGTCTCCGAGCCCACGGGCAGGTAGGACACCAGCACGTCGGCCTCGGCGTCGCGCAGCGTCTGCACGATGTCGACCGGATCGTCGGAGGCCTCGTCGATGGTCTCCTGGTAGTACTTGCCCAGGCCGTCGAGCGTGTGGCCGCGCTGCACGGTGACACCGAGCGGAGGTACGTCGGAGATCTTGAGCGTGTTGTTCTCGCTGGCGAAGATCGCCTCGGACAGGTCGAAACCGACCTTCTTGGCGTCGACGTCGAACGCGGCGACGACCTCCACGTCGCCCACGTGGTACTCGCCGAACCTGACGTGCATCAGGCCGGGCACCGAGCCCGCCGGGTCGGCGTCACGGTAGTAGTGGAGCCCCTGTACCAGCGACGCCGCGCAGTTGCCGACGCCGACGATGGCTACGCGAACCGAACCCATCGATCTCCTCATTCCTGTTCTGCTGACTGAGCTGAATCTGTGGATGTGTGGCGGCCCGCCCGCCGCCGGGTGCTGCGCACGTCGGGCGCGCGCCGGGACCGCTCGTCGTCGATCAGGTCGGTGAGCCAGTCGACCTCACGCTCGACCGACTCCAGCCCGTGCCGCTGCAGCTCGAGGGTGTAGGTGTCGACGCGCTCACGACTGCGCGCGAACGAGGCGCGGACGCGCTCGAGCTGCTCCTCCAGCCGGGTACGCCTCCCCTCGAGGATGCGCATTCGGGTCTCGGCGTCGGTGCGGCCGAAGAAGGCGAAGTGCACGCCGAAGCTGTCGTCCTCCCAGGCTGAGGGCCCCGCCGACGACATCAGCGTCTCGAAGCGTTCCTTGCCGTCCGCGGTCAGCTTGTAGACGATCTTGCGCCGGTTCGCCTTGGCCGCCGGCACCGCAGTGGCGGCGTCCTCGGTCAGCAACCCGCTGCGTTGCATCTGCTTCAGGCAGGGATACAGCGAGCCGTAGGAGAGCACCCGGCCCCAGCCGAGCAGCACCGACACCCGTTTGCGCAGCTCGTAGCCGTGCATGGGGGACTCGTGCAACAGCCCGAGGACCGCCAGCTCGAGTGCGTCACCCCGCTTCGGCATCTGACGTGGTCGCCCTTCTCCGTGACCTATCGATACTACGTATCATATCGATACATCGTGCCGAAGCGAAACGCCTGCCCAGCCTCCGCCGTTCGCGGGCGGGGTAGTGAGGCTCTCAGGCGAGGAGGGTGAGCAGGCGTGCGACCTCGGCGGCGACCGCGTCGCGGCCCGGGCCGAGGTACTTGCGGGGGTCGACCAGCTCGGGGTCGGCGGCGAGCGCGGCCCGCACCGCCGCGGCCATCGACACGTTCAGGTGGGTCGCGATGTTGATCTTGGTCATCCCCGCCGCGACCGCGCTGACCAGGCCGACCTCGGGTACGCCGGACGAGCCGTGCAGCACCAGCGGCACCGCGACCTCGGCGGCGATCGCGGCGATCAACGCGTTGTCGAGCTCGGCGTCACGGGTCAGCATGGCGTGCGAGGAGCCGACCGCCACCGCGAGCGAGTCGACGCCGGTCGCGGCGACGTACTCGGCCGCCTCCGCGGGATCGGTGCGCACCCCCGGAGCGTGCACGCCGTCCTTGCCCCCGACTGCACCGAGCTCGGCCTCGACGGCCGCACCCCGCCGGTGGCACCAGCGCACGACCTCGGCGGTGGCGGCGACGTTGTCCGGGTGCGGCATCGTCGAGGCGTCGAACATCACCGACGACAGTCCGAGCTCGACCGCGTGCCGGACGAGGTCGACACCGGTGGCGTGGTCCAGGTGGACGCAGACGTCGGCCGACGACTGCGCAGCGATCCGCAGCGAGGCGACGGCGATGGGCGCCAGCGACCCGTGGTAGGCCACCGTGTTCTCGGAGATCTGCAGCACCACCGGCCGGCGGGCCTGCTCGGCGCCGGACACGATCGCCTCGGCGTGCTCCAGCTGGATCACGTTCATCGCGCCGACGCCACGTCGCTCGGCGCGAGCGGTGGCCAGCAGTTCGGGCAGGGAGGCAAGGGGCATGGTGCGGGCCTTCTTCTACCTAGCTGAGTGAGTCGGTCGGTGTGGCCGTGATCATCGGGCGCACGCGCTGGTAGTAGTCGAGGTCGACCTCGCCGGCCACCGGTGCCAGCACGCAGGCCGACGAGAGCGCGACCGCGTCGGCGAGCACGTCGGGCCAGGGGTTCCGGTGGGCCAGGCCCCGCGCGATCGCGGCCGCCGCGGCGTCGCCCGCGCCGGTCGGGTTGCCGGCTACGTGTTCGGCGGGCCGCGCGTGCCAGCAGTCCCGGCCGGCCACCGCGAGCATCCCGTCGGCCCCGAGCGTGGCGACGACCGGCGCCCGGCTGCGCGCGGAGAGGTCGCGGGCGGCGGCGACCACGTCGAGGTCCCCGGCCGCTCCGGACAGCCGCGCCAGCTCGTCGCGGTTGGGCACGAGCACCGCCCCGCCGCCGTCCGCGGCGACCCGCAGCGCGGCGTCGTCGAGGTCGAGTACGGCGGGGATGCCGGCCGCGGTCGCCACCGTGGCCAGGCCGGCGGGCAGTGCGGGGTCGACCCCCGGGGGCAGGCTGCCGGACACGACGAGGGCGCTGGCGTCGGTCAGCAGCGCGGTGACCTGCTCGATCAGCAGCACCGCGGCCGCCGTCGGGTCGGCGGGCGCGGCACCCGGCTCCCACAGCGACGTCGTGGCCGGAGCGCTGTCGGCGTGCACGACCAGCGTCCGGCGTACCCCGGCCAGCGCCGGCACGAACACCGCCGGCACGCCGAGCGCCTCGAGAGTCACCCCGAAGAACGCGTCGGCCAGCCCGGTCGCCGTGGTCTGCTCACCGAGCTGGTGCAGCACCCGGGCGACATTGACCCCCTTGCCGCCGGGGCGAGTGGCGACGTCGCGTACGCGGTGGACCTCGCCGGGCTGCAGCCGATCGACCCGGTAGGTGATGTCGATCGCCGGGTTGCAGGTGACGGTGACGATCATCGGGTCCACCTCCCCGCGCGCATCACCCGCAGCGGACGCAGGTCGTCGTCGACCACCAGCAGGTCCGCGCGCAGCCCTGTCCGCAGAGCGCCCAGCTCGCGGTCGAGGCCGAGCACCGCCGCCGGAGTGGCCGATGCCGCCGTGACGGCGTCCGCGAGCGGGATGCCGGCACCGTGGACACACCGCCGTACGACGTCCACCAGCCGCGCGGTGCCGCCCGCGATGGACGGCTGCTCCTCATCCGGCCGGCGCCGCAGCCGGGCGACGCCCTCGACCACGCTCACGTGCTGAGGCCCGAGCTGGTAGTCACCGTCGGGCATGCCGGCCGCCGCCATCGCGTCGGTGACCAGCACGACCGCCGACGCGCCGACGAGGTCGAAGACCGTCCGCACGGTCTCGTCGGCCAGGTGCACCCCGTCGGCGATCAGCTCCACCCGCGCCACACCGCGGGCCGCCGCGGACAACGCCCCGGCGACCGGCCCGGGATCGCGGTGGTGCATCGGCGGCATCCCGTTGAACAGGTGGGTGGCCAGCCCGGTGCCGTGGCTGGTGAGTGCCCACCGAGTGGTGGCCACGTCTGCCTCGGTGTGCCCGACGGCTGCCACGACGTCGTGGTCGGCGAGCAGCTCGATGACCAGGTCGGCGCCGGGCAGCTCCGGCGCCACCGTCATCACCCGCACGTGTCCTGAGCCCGCCTCGATCAGCTCGCGGGTCAGGCCCAGGTCCGGTGCGCGCAGGTGGCGCGGGTCCTGCGCACCGCGGCGCTCGGCGGCCAGGAACGGGCCTTCGAGGTGGATGGCGGCGACCTCACCGGCTTCGACCGCCGCGGCCGCGGCCTGGACCGCCGCGACCATGACCGCCGGACCGTCGGTCACCGCGCTGGCGACCACGCTGGTCGTCCCCTGGGCGAGGTGGTGGGCCGCCGCGGTCGACACCTGCGCGGCGTCGCCGAGCGTGAAGGAGGCGCCGCCACCGCCGTGGCAGTGGATGTCCACCAGCCCGGGCAGGACGGTTCCCGTGGCACCGGGCAGCTCGCCCGAGTACGCCGAAGCCGGCCCGATGTCCGCGATCCGGTCGCCCGCCACGGCGACGTACCCGTCCTCGAGCACGCCGGTGGGTGTCACCAGCCGGCCCCGCAGCACCTCGAGGGCGCTCATCGCGCGCCTTCGGCGGCTGAGTCGGCGTGGTCGAGCGCGGTGAGGGCGGCGCCGACGACTCCCGCGCGGCTGCCGAGTGCGGCGGTGAGCAGCGGCGGCACGGTGACCACGGTGGCGCTTGCGCGCATCCGGGACTCGACCGGCTGCAGCAGCACCGCTCCCGCCTCGGCCAGCCCACCGCCCAGCACGACGGCGCCGGGGGCGAGCAGCGCGGCGGCGACCAGCAGACCGTCAGCGAGTGCGGCGGTGGCCTCGGCCCAGACCGCGTCGGCGGCCTCGTCGCGACCGAGCCGCTCGACCACCTCGTGGGCGCCGGCGACGTCGTGACCGCTGCGTGCTGCGTATGCGCGGGCAACGGCGGAGGCGGAGGCGACCGCCTCCAGGCAGCCCCGGCCGCCGCAGCCGCACACCGGGCCCCCGGGCCGCACGACGACATGGCCGAGCTCGCCCGCCTGACCGCACACGCCACGCACCCGTTCGCCGTGCACATAGCTGACGGCGGCGATGCCGGTGCCGATGACGACGACCACCGGGTCGGTCACTCCTGCGGCGGCTCCGCAGCGCCGCTCGGCCCCGGCAGCCACGGTCACGTCGTGCGCGAGGCGCACCGGCAGCCCGAGCCGGGCGGCGATGGGCGCGGCGAGCGCGACGTCGCGGAGACCGAGGTTCGCGGCGTAGACGCTGACGCCACGGTCGCCGTCGACGATGCCGGGCAGTGCGACACCGCCCGCTGCGACTCGCGCGCGCTGCTCAGGGGCAAGCGAGCCGAGCAGCGCGTGCGCGGTGTCGACCACCACGTCGATCAGCGCGGGCCCCGGGGGCGTCCGCACCTGCGTGCGCGCCCAGGACTGCAGCGCGGGACCGACCACCTCGGCCTTGATCGACGTGCCGCCGATGTCGAAGGCCAGCACCGCCGGACCCGGCCGGTCGGCATCGAGAGTGTGTGCCACGTGCTCAGCGTGTCAGGTCGCTACGAACCCCGGCGCGGCGCCGCTCAGCCCTGCGGGCCGAGGATGATCGAACGCGTCAGGTTCCGCGGTTCGTCCGGGTTGAGGCCGGCGGCCTCGGCCTTGACCAGGCACAGCCGGTGGATCCGGACGAGGTCGGCCATCGGGTCCACGTCGGTGGTCTCGAAGTGCGCGCCGGTCGCGGCGACGTCGTCGGCGAGCCCCGCGACCGGTGCGCCGAATGCCCAGACCACGCGGCCGGGCGCGCTGATGCTGATCGGGCCGTGCCGGTACTCCGTCATCGGGTAGCTCTCGGTCCAGAACTGTGCGGACTCGCGCAGCTTCAGCGCGGCCTCGTTGGCCAGACCGTTGGTCCAGCCGCGACCGACGAAGGTGAGTTGCTCGGCCGTGGCGGCCGGGCCGACCACGGACTGTTCGGCGTCGAGGAGGTCCTGGGCCTGTCGGGAGGCCTGCGTGAGATCCTCGCCGAGGTGGCTGCGCAACAGCGCGAGCGTGCCGGTGGCGAAGCGCGTCTGCACAACCGACTGCTCGTCGACCTCCGGCATCAGGATCGGGTCGGCGAGGTCGAGCACGGGGCTGCCGGGGGTCGCGGTGACGACCGTGGCCGGTGTCGCGCCGCGCAATTGCTCGAGCACCTCGATCACCTCGGTCGTGGTGCCCGACCGGCTGATGGTGAGGACCCGGTCGTAGCCGCGATCGAGGTGGTGCTCGCTCGCCGGCCAAGCGTCGGTGACACCCTGTCCGGCCGCCTCGCGAAGTCCCGCGTAGGCCTGTGCCATGTACAACGACGTACCGCAGCCGATGACCGCGACGCGCTCGCCGGGCCTGGGGAGCACGGCAGCGTGCCGGTCGGCGATGTCCGCGGCACGCAGCCAGTCCTGGGGCTGGGTCGCGATCTCGGCCGCGAGGTGCGTCGATGTGGGGCGTGTGGTCATGGCCTACCTCTACCTCCGGCTTGCTTGGTGGCGTCAGCATGCGTGAATTCGCGTGAAACTGTCAATAGTCACGCAAACTCGCGCATCACGTTCTGCAAACTTTTGCCGGCAACTCTTGACCAGCTGTGCGAAGGCACTTCATGATCGAGCGGCGCACTGAGTATGCGTGCGTGAAACTCAGCCCCATCACGCGGAAATGATCATCCGCGCCACGCGGTGGTCGAGGAGAGGCGGAATCGTGAAGAGCAGCAGAGGAGCAGCGCGCACACGTACGGCGGCGCTGTGCACCACCCTGGGTCTCAGCCTGGCGGTCAGTGCCTGTGGGTTCAGCGGCGACAGCGGCTCGGAGGGCGGCGGGGGCACCACGATCGACCTGCTGGTGCCGCAGTACAGCGACAACACCAAGTCGCTGTGGCAGGGGATCATCTCCGACTTCGAGTCCGAGAATCCCGACGTCGACGTCAACTTCGAGATCCAGTCGTGGGACAACATCAACGACGTCGTGCGCACGAAGGTGCAGGCCAACGACGCCCCCGACATCCTCAACATCGACGCGTTCGCCAGCTTCGCGGCCGACGGCCTGCTCTACCCCGCGGCCGACGTGCTCTCGCAAGACACCCTCGCCGACTTCCAGGAGTCGTTCGCCGAGAACGCCTCGGTCGACGGCGAGATGATGGGCATGCCGCTGATCGCCTCCTCCCGCACGCTGTTCGCCAACACCGACCTGATGAAGCAGGCCGGCGTCACCGAGATGCCCGCGACGTGGGAGGACCTGCTCGCCGCCGCCAAGAAGATCTCCGCGCTCGGCGGCGGCGTGTACGGGTACGGCATGCCGCTCGGCAACGAGGAGGCACAGGCCGAGACCTCGATCTGGGTGTTCGGCAACGGTGGTGACTGGGGCGACGAGAGCGAGCTCACCATCGAGACCCCCGAGAACGTCGAGGCCGTCGAGTTCATGCAGAAGATGATCGACGACGGCGCCACGCAGCCAGACCCCGGCGCGACCGACCGCACCCCGCTGATCAACGTGTTCGTGCAGGGCAAGATCGGCTTCATCGAGGCGCTGCCGCCGACGGTCGCGCAGATCGAGACCGAGCACCCCAAGCTCAACTACGAGCTGGCCCCGATCCCGACCAACGACGGTTCCTCGGTCACGCTGGGCGTCGCCGACCACCTAATGGCGTTCAAGAACGACGGCGACAAGCAAGACGCCATCCGCTCCTTCCTCGACTACTTCTACTCCACCGACGTCTACACCAACTTCGTGACCACCGAGAACTTCCTCCCGGTGACGCAGTCGGCGGCGGAGCAGATGAACAACCCCGACCTGCAGGTGTTCCTCGAGGCGCTGCCGGACGCGAAGTTCTACCCCAGCACCAACCCGGCGTGGGCCGAGGCGCAGGGAGCGATCCAGACGCTGATCGGGCAGATCGGCCAGGGCAAGCCCGCCGACGAGGTGATGAGCCAGATCGCCGGCAAGGTCGAGGGGTCCTGAGGGAAGGGGCCAACCCCTCCCGCCGAGATCGCAGAAGTGCCCCGCCGGGCATGCCTGGACCGGGGCATTCCTGTGATCTCGCGGTGAGGGAGGCGCGCGCGGTGAGTGGGTCGCGAGAAGGGAAAATGCCAAGATGCCGCGTTCCAGAGGACGCCGCCAGCTGGTCTCGGCTCTGCCGTGGATCTCGCCCACGCTGGTGCTGATCTTCTCCGTCGTGCTGTTCCCGGCCGGATACATGGTCTGGACGTCGACGCGGGACCTGTCCGCGTACGGCACCGACCGCGGGGCCGCCGGCTTCGCGAACTACCAGCGGTTGCTGGACTTCGACGCACTGCCGCGGGTGCTGACCAACACCGTGGCGTGGGTGGTCGGCGTGGTGGCCCTGACCGTGCTGATCTCCCTCGCGCTGGCCCAGCTGCTGGACAAGGCCTTCCCGGGACGCCGGCTGGTGCGGCTGGCGGTCATCGTGCCCTGGGCGTCGAGCGTCGTGATGACCTCGATCGTCTTCTACTACGGTTTCGATCCCTTCTACGGCATCTTCAACCGCGCCCTGGTCGACCTCGGCATCCTCGACTCGCCGTACGGCTTCACCAAGAACACGATCCCGGCCTTCCTGGTCTCGATGGGGATCGGAATCTTCGTCTCGCTGCCGTTCACGACGTACACGCTGCTCGCCGGACTGCAGACCATCCCCGAGGAGACGCTCGAGGCCGCCCAGGTCGACGGAGCCGGGCCGTGGCGGGCCTACGTCGAGATCATCCTGCCGAGCCTGCGCCCCGCGCTGGCCGTGGCCACGATCATCAACATCATCAACGTGTTCAACTCGCTGCCGATCCTGCGCACGATCACGGGCAGCATCCCCGGCTACAACGCCGACACCACCACCACGCTGATCTTCAAGCTCATCCAGGCCGACCGTGAGGTCGACACCGCGAGTGCGCTCAGCGTCGTCAACTTCCTGCTGGTGCTCGTCGTCATCGTCGTCTACCTGCGCGTCGTGCGCCCGATGCGGGAGGACTAGCCGATGGCCACGCTGTCGTCGACGACATCGCGCGGCCCTGGCCGCGGCCGCACCCCCCGGTGGCTGCTGAGCCTGGGCGGTGCGGTGGTCGCGCTGTTCTTCCTGCTGCCCTACCTCGTGATGATCGTGGGGTCGTTCAAGACTCGCAGCGAGATCCTCGGCGTCCCCCCGACGTACCTGCCCACCGAGTGGCATCCCGAGAACTACCTGGAGATGTGGAGCACGCCGGAGACTCCGCTGCCGTTCAACATGATCAGCACGGTCGTGATCTCGGTGTGCGCGACGCTGTTGGTGCTCGTCGTCGCGATGCCCGCGGCGTACTACACCGCGCGGCAGCGGTTCCCGGGCCGGCTGGTGTTCCTGCTGCTGGTGCTGATCACCCAGATGCTGCAGCCGACGGTGCTGGCGGCCGGCCTGTTCCGGGAGTTCCTCAGCCTGGGGATCAACGACACCTGGCTGGCGATGATCCTGGTCAACGCGGCCTTCAACCTGTCCTTCGCCGTGTGGATCATGCATTCCTTCTTCGCCGGCGTGCCCAAGGAGATCGACGAGGCCGCCACCCTCGACGGCGCATCCCGGTTGCAGACGCTGTGGCAGGTGACGCTGCCGCTGGTGTGGCCGGGGATCGTCACCGCGATCACCTTCACCTTCGTCGCCTGCTGGAACGAGTTCGCGGCCAGCCTGGTCATCCTGACCACCGCGGAGAACCAGCCGCTGTCGGTGGCGCTGACCAAGTTCGTGGGGCAGTACCAGACCTCGTGGCAGTACGTCTTCGGCGTGTCGATCGTCGGTATTGTCCCCGTGGTGATCCTGTTCGCGCTGATCGAGCGCCGCCTCGTCGCCGGACTGACCGCCGGCGGCGTCAAGTGAGCGCGGCGGACGCCGAGCCGGTGGCCGCCGGGCCACCCGCGGAGGGCCGGGGCGACCGGTCCTGGCGACTGCGCACGTTGCTCGACCTGCTCGCCGACGCCGGCCGGCTCTCGGTCACCGACGCGGCGACCGACCTCGGTGTCTCCGAGGCGACGGTTCGCCGTGACTTCACCGCGCTGGCCAAGCAGCAGCTGGTGACCCGCACCCACGGCGGGGTGGTGGCCACCTCGGTCGCCTACGACCTACCGGTCCGATACCGCGGCGGAGGTGACAACGACGCCAAGGAGCGGATCGCCGCAACCGCTGCCGATCTGGTCCGGGCCGGCCAGGTGGTCGGGTTCAACGGCGGAACCACCACCTCGGCCACCGCACGCCGGCTGGCCGCCCGCAGCGACCTCGCCGAGTCGTCCGGCCGCCCCGCCTTGACCGTGGTCACCAACGCGCTCAACATCGCGACCGAGATGGTGCTGCGCCCACACATCCGCACCGTCAGCCTCGGCGGCGTCGCCCGGCCGCAGTCCTACGAGCTGGTCGGGCCGCTTGCGTCGTCGATGCTGAGCGAGCTGTGGCTGGACCACCTCATCCTCGGCGCCGACGGCGTCAGCGCCGACACCGGCGTGTCCTGCTTCCACGAGGGTGAGGCGGGCATCAACGCGCTGATGGTGGAGCGTGCCGGCGAGGTCACGGTCGTCGTAGCAGCCGAGAAGCTGGGCCGGCGCACGTTCGCTCGCATCTGCGACATCGGGGCGGTTCGCACCTTGGTGACCGACGAGTCCGCTGACCGCGGGTACGTCGAGGCACTTCGCGGCAAAGGTCTGACAGTTCTCCTCGTCTGATCACCGGTGCGGCCGATAGTGCATCGAGCGCCGCATCGAGCGTTGGGGCCGGCACCTGCTCGTGCCCCGTACCCTGGTGCGGGACTTTCGGCAGTACGGGTCGCAGGCGGGGGTGGACCCATACCGGGATCGGTGAGCACACGAGATGGCAGCTGGCCGCAACAAGACTGGCCGCAACAAGACTGGCCGCGGGGCGTCGCAGCCCACGGGCGGTGTGCTGCGGCGCGCCCTGCGGTGGATGGTCGGGCTCGGACTGGCCTGCGGGGCGCTCGGCGCACTGGCGCTGTTCGTGCTCTACCAGCAGACGGAGATTCCGGACCCCAACCAGGAGTTCCAGGCTGAGACGACCACGGTCTACTACGCCGACGGCAAGCACGAGATCGGGACCTTCGCCGTGCAGAACCGCGACGCGGTCGCCCTGTCCGAGGTGCCCGAGCACGTGCAAGGCGCCGTCGTCGCCGCGGAGAACCGCAGCTTCTGGACCGACCCGGGCATCGACGTCCGGGGCATCGCCCGAGCGGCGCTGTCCAACGTCCGCAGCGGCACGACGCAAGGCGCCTCGACGATCACCCAGCAGTACGTCAAGATCATGTACCTGAGCCAGGAGCGCACCTACACCCGCAAGATCAAGGAGGCGATCCTCGCGCTGAAGGTCGAGCGCGAGGTGTCGAAGGAGCAGATCCTGCAGGGCTACCTCAACACGATCTACTTCGGTCGTGGCGCGTACGGCGTCGAGGCGGCGGCGCAGGCCTACTTCGGCACGTCCGCCGCCGAGCTGAGCGTGGCGGAGGGCGCCGTACTGGCCGCCGTACTCAACTCCCCGGCCAACTTCGACCCGGCGGTGGACCATGCCAACCGACGCCCACTGCTCGGGCGTTACCGCTACGTGCTCGCCGGCATGGCCGAGACGGACGTGATCGGCGAACGCAAGGCAGCGAGGCTGAGCCGCAGGCTGCCCGAGCTGGTGCGGCCGGACGACACCAACTCCCTCGGTGGGCAGAAGGGCTTCCTGCTGGCCCTGGTGGAGGATCGGCTGCGCGACGAGGGTTTCTCCGAGGACGAGATCTACGGCGGCGGCCTGAAGGTCGTGACCACGTTCGACCGTGCGGTCCAGCGCTCGGTCGTGCAGGCGGTCCGTGAGCAGCGCCCGACCGAGCAGGCCGCGGGCGTGCACATCGGCGTCAGCTCGGTCGAGCCGGGCACCGGAGCCCTGCGGGCGATGTACGGGGGACCCGACTACGTGCAGGACCAACACAACTGGGCGCTCATCGGGCGCCAGCCGGGGTCGTCGTTCAAGCCGTTCGCGCTCGCCGCCGGCCTCGAGCAGGGCCACGCGCTCGACGACACCTTCGACGGCGACTCGCTCACGTTGCCCGGTGGCCACACCGTGCACAACGAGTTCGACGAGAACTTCGGCCCGATCACGCTGGAGACCGCGACCGAGATCTCCAGCAATACCGCGTACGTCGACCTGGTGACCCAACTGGAGAACCGCGGTGCCGACGTCGTCGACTCCGCGGTACGTGCCGGCATTCCCGAGGACGCCCCCGCGCTCGACCCGGTGCTCGTGTCTCCGCTCGGTGTCGCCGACGTGACCCCGGTCGACATGGCCAACGGCTACGCCACCTTCGCCGCCCAGGGCGAGCGCAACGACTGGTACGTCGTGGAGCGGGTGATGGGCGCAGACGGTGTGGCGCGGTACCGGCACAGCGACCGGCCCGAGCGTGCCTACAGCCGGTCGGTCGCCAACACCGTCAGCCAGGCGCTGCAGGAGGTCGTGACCGACCCCGACGGCACCGGCAACGCAGCGCTCGCGCTCGACCGCCCCGCCGCGGGCAAGACGGGTACGGCCGCGCAAGCCGACGGCGATGTCGTCTCGGCGTGGTTCGTCGGCTACACACCTACGCTGTCGACGTCGGTGATGTACGTGCGCGGCAGAGACGGACAGGGTGTCCTCGACGGCGTCGCCTACCAGGACCCGTTCGCCGGCGGTGGCTACCCGGCCCGCACCTGGACCGCCGCCATGCAGGGCGCGCTCGAGGGCATGCCGGTGACATACTTCACCCCGCCGATCGACCAGGAGCCGGTCGAGGAGCCCTACACGCCGCCGCCGTCCCCGACGGATACGCCCCCGGCGCCGCCGACGTACTCGCCCCAGCCCTCGGCACAGCCGACGTACACGCCGCCGCCGTCGCCGGAGCTGACGTACACGCCGCCGCCGGAGCCGGACCCCACGCCACCGCCGTCACCCGCGACGCCCACGCCCACCCCGGCGCCTACGCCCACCCCCACGCCAGAGCCGACACCGGCAGCGACTCCGCCGACACCGCCGGGCACCGCAGCGGAGCAGACAGCTCAGCCCGGCCGCCGATGAGCCACCCGGGGGGCGGCGACCCGGTCGCGCCGTCGGTCGAGGACCCGTGGGTGAGCGCCGGCAACGAGGTCGTCGGCGGACCGCTCGGCCGGCACGCTGCGACCGGGCGTTCGTGGTGGACGCCCGTGCGGGTGCTGTTGGTGCTCGTCACCGTGACCTTCGCGCTGGGCATGGCCCAGAAGGCACCCTGTGTCGTGGGCGACGTCAGCTACGACGGCCTGTGCTACACCGACATCGACAAGCTGTACGGCAGTCGTGGGTTCGCGGCGGGCGAGCTGCCGTATCTCGACGACAGCGGTCGGTACCGCTACTTCGAGTACCCCGTGCTGACCGGTGCGTTCGTCTACGGCGCCGCTGTGGTGACGCACACGGTCTTCGGGGAGCCGCAACTGGCCGGCGTGCCCGCCGACGAGGTCTGGTCCGACCCGGAGGTGCAGGACAACATCGTGCCCTTCACCGCGGTCAACGCCGTGCTGCTGTTCGTCTGCGCGCTGGTCGCCGTGTGGGCGCTGGCGAAGGTGCACGGCCGCCGTCCCTGGGACGCCGCCCTGGTTGCCGCGGCGCCGGTGCTGGCCCTGGCCGGGCTGGTCAACTGGGACCTGCTGGCGGTCGCCCTGCTCGCCCTCGCCCTGCTGGCATGGTCACGAGGACGGCCCGGGATCGCCGGGGTGATGGTCGGTCTGGGCACCGCGGCCAAGCTCTATCCGCTGTTCCTGCTGGGGCCGATGCTGGTGCTGTGCGCGCGGACCGGCAACTGGATTCCCTTCGCCCGGGCCCTGGCGGGCGCCGCCATCGCCTGGCTGGTGGTCAACGTGCCGGTGATGGCGATCAACTACCCAGGCTGGGAGGCGTTCTGGTCGTTCAACTCCGACCGCGGCGCAGACCTGGGCTCCCTCTGGTATGCCTGGAGCCTGCTCGGCCACCCCGCGGCGTCGGCCGACACGGTCAACCTCGTCTCGTGGGTGGTCTTCGGCACCGCCTGCCTGGCGGTGGCGGCACTCGGCCTGCTCGCTCCGCGACGGCCGCGGCTCCCGCAGCTGGCGCTGCTCGTCGTCATCGCCTTTCTGGTCGTGAACAAGGTGTACTCGCCGCAGTATGTGCTGTGGCTACTGCCGCTGGCGGCGCTGGCTCGACCGCGGTGGCGGGACCTGCTGGTCTGGCAGGGCTGCGAGGCCGTCTACTTCGCCGCGATCTGGGTCTTCCTGCAGGGCGATCTCGCCTCCGCCACGACCGACGCCGCCCCGATGGCCTACGTGCTCGCGATCGTCGTCCGGGTCGCCGGCCAGATCTGGCTCGGCGGCCTCGTCGTACGCGACATCCTGACGCCCTGGCGCGATCCCGTGCGGGCGGACGGACAGACCGACGACCCCGCCGGCGGCGTACTCGCGGACGCCCCCGACCGCCCGTCGAGACCACGCGTCCTGCCGGCCGAGCGAGACTTTTTCTGAATCTCACCCATCCGCCGTAGGCCACGCGCCGAACTCTTCACGAAACCAACCCGATCGAAGGGAACACCTCATGAAGAGCGCACGCATCGCCGCGGTCACAGGTTTGGCCGCTCTCCCGCTCGCGTTCACCGCTCCGGCCAGCGCGGCCGAGACCGTGAACTTCCACCTCGACGACATCAACGACACCGGGTCGACGGCCACGGCCACGCTGACTGCCACCGACAACGGCAGCCTGCACGTGGAGATCAACGGCACCGGCTTCACGCCGAACTCACCGCACGCGCAGCACATCCACGGCGAGGTCGGCAGCAAGGAGTTCGTGTGCCCGCCCCCATCGGCTGACACCGACGGCGACGGCCTCATCTCCACGGTCGAGGGTGTGCCGGCCTACGGCGGTGTGATGGTCTCGCTCACCACCAAGGGCGACACCAGCGCCAAGAGCGGGCTCGCGCTCGACCGGTTCCCGGTGGCCGACGCCGAGGGCAACCTGAACTACGAGCGCACGATCCCGGCGGACATGCTGCCCGAGGGCATCGTGGACAGCCTGCAGCAGCTGCACATCGTGCAGCACGGCATCGATGTCAACGGCAACGACAAGTACGACCTCGAGGCGCTGGGCGAGTCGCCGTTCGCCAAGAGCCTCGGTGTCAACGGGGTCCCGGCCGAGGGCACCTTCCCGGCCACCTGTGGTGAGGTCACCCCGGTGGGCTCGGTCGACACCGGTGCCGGCTCGACCGGTGGCATCGAGCAGCTGCCGCTGATGGCCTTCGGTGGGGTCGCGCTCGCCGGTGCCGCCGGCACGGTCCTGCTGCGTCGTCGCTTCACTGAGTCCTCCTGACGCATGCGACACGAGCCAGGGACAGGGAGCCGTCGGCGGGCGCGCGTCAGCGCGACGCTCGCCGCCGGCGTGCTCGCCCTCACCGGGGCCGTAGCCATCGGTGTGGGGGTGGCGGGGCAGGAGCCCGCGCCACCCCCGGCGCCGCAGGCGGCGCAGCCGACGGCTGGGGACGGCGCCTCGCCGACCGGGGACGACTCGTCGCCCGAGCCGGCGCAGTCCCCGTCCTCGGCCGAGGCGTCCCCGCAGGGAAGCCAGCAGAAGGACAAGCAGAAGGCCGAGCCGTCGGGACCGTCCGGTAAGCAGGCCCTTGGCCTGGACTACTCCGAGCCGGTGAGCTTGAGGATTCCCGCGATCGGGGCCACCAGCTCCTCGTTGGAGGACCTGGGGTTGAACTCCGAGGGCGCCATGACGACTCCCGACGACCCGGACAAGGCCGGCTGGTTCACGCCGAGCCCACCCCCGGGCGTCCCGGGCACCTCGGTCATCGCCGGGCACGTGACCTGGAACGAGGACCGGTCGGTGTTCTTCTCGCTCGGTGAGCTGCGCAAGGGCGACCGGGTCGAGGTGACCCGCGCGGACGGGGTGACCGCGATCTTCGAGGTCACCAAGATCGGATCGTTCCCCAAGGACGAGTTCCCGACCGAGGCGGTCTACCAGAGCACGGACTACCCCGCGCTGCGGCTGATCACCTGCGGCGGAGACTACGACGAGGAGACCAACAACTACCTCTCCAACGTGATCGTCTGGGCCAGGATGGTCGACTCCGTCAAGGCCTGACGTCCACCCGCCAGCCTCGGCGCGGAGATCCCTCTCCCGCGCCGAGGCTGCTTTGTGTGCGCCGCGGCGCGCCGCCCCTCCAACATTTGCCCAGGTACCCAGCCAGATCGGGAGTCCCCCAGCCGAATCTCGACTCTTCTGACTGATCTGTGGGTCAGGATCGGCCGGGGAGGCTGGGCTGGTAGCCGCCGAGGTTGAGCATGGCGAGTGCGATCAGTGCGTGGGCTGACTTGAAGCCGAAGGCGACACGGGTGAGTAGGCGGATCTTGG
>DASSKO010000150.1:0-11152 GCA_035690425.1 Nocardioidaceae bacterium | reverse complement strand
TACCTCTGGCACGACCCCCACGGCCACACCTACCTCGTCGACCACACCGGCACCCGCCCCCTCGGCCGCACCCCACCCGCCGACGCCGACCTGCCCGACATCACGCTCGAGGTCTATCCCTGCCAGGACACCCCCATCGAGGTCGACTACCAACACGCGCACGCCGCGTAAGCGCGCGAAAGTCCACGCCGGCTAGAGCCACGCATCAGCGAGCCAGCGCCGAGACCTCAGGCCCAGCGAGCGGTACGCGACATCAGCGCGGCCACCGCCGCCACCCCTGCGGTGGACGTGCGCAACACGGAAGGACCCAGCCGCCGTGGCTGCGCGCCGGCGCCAGCGAACACCGCAAGCTCCTCGTCGCTGATCCCGCCCTCGGGACCGACGATGAGCACGACATCGCCGGCCGGAGGCATCGTGACAGCGGCGACCGCAGTGTCGGCGGCCTCGTGCAGCACGATCGGCATCGCGGACCGACCGAGCAGCGATGCCACCTCGGAGGTGGAGGCCACCGGCGCCACCGAGGGAAACCACGAACGCCGAGACTGCTTCGCCGCTTCTCGCGCCGCCGAGCGCCACTTGGCCAGCGACTTGTCGGCCCGCTCGCCCCTCCAGCGCGTCACACATCGCGACGCGGCCCACGGCACGACCTGGTCGACGCCGATCTCGGTCAACATCTCGACGGCCAGCTCCCCTCGGTCGCCCTTGGGCAGCGCCTGCACGACCGTGAACCGCGGAAAGGGCGGTGGGTCCGTGCGGCGGGCGAGCACGTGGCAGGTCAGGCCGTCCTTGCCCGCCTCTGCCACCTCGCAGCTCGCGACCGATCCAGCTCCGTCGGTGAGGTCGATCCGCTCGCCCACCGCGAGCCTGCGCACGACACCGGCATGGCGGCCCTCGGAGCCACCCAGGGCGATGAGTTCGTCCTGCAGGCTCGACGACTCGACGAGGAAGACCGGAACGCTCACCAGCGGCTCAGCGCTGGCCGAAGGCTCCGCGCAACCGGTCGAAGACCGACTTGGGCGGGCGCGCGAAGTCGCCTTCCACACTTTCCTCGTCGCGCAGCACTGCGAGCTCGCGCAGCAGCTCCTCCTGCCGCTGGTCGAGCCGGGACGGGGTCTCCACGACCACGTGCACGATCAGATCGCCGCGGCCGGTCCCCCGCAGACGCGGGACCCCACGGGCACCGAGCGCGACCGCCTCCCCCGACTGGGTGCCGGGCTTGATCTCGATCGGCACGGAAGGCTCCAGCTCGGACTGCTCACCCAGATCTGCCTCCAGCGTCGGCAGGTCGATCTTCGTCCCCAGTGCCGCTGCCGTCATCGGCAGCGTGACCGTGCAGTGCAGGTCGTCGCCGTCGCGCTTGAACAACGGATGCAGGGCGACGTGGACCTCGACATACAGGTCGCCGGCCGGACCACCGCCCGGGCCGACCTCGCCCTCACCGGGCAGCTGCACCCGGGTGCCAGTGTCGACACCCGGCGGGATCTTGACGCTGAGCGTACGGCGGGCGCGAACCCGCCCGTCGCCGGCACACTCCCGGCACGGGTCGGCGATGGTCTGCCCGAAGCCCCGGCAGGCCGGGCAGGGACGCACCGTGCGGACCTCGCCGAGGAACGAACGCTGCACGTGCGACACCTCGCCGCGCCCGTGGCAGGTCTCACAGGTCACCGGGCCGGATCCGGGAGCCGCACCGCTGCCGGCACACTGGCTGCACGCGACCGCGGTGTCGACCTTGAGCTCGCGGGTCGCACCGAACGCAGCCTCGCTCAGGTCGACCTCGAGCTGGATCAGCGCGTCCTGTCCCCGACGTACTCGGGAGCGGGGCCCGCGGCCGGACTGCTGCTGCCCGAAGAAGGCATCCATGATGTCGGTGAACGAGAAGCCCTGGCCGAACCCGGCGGCACCACCTGCGCCGGCCGACATCGGGTCGTGCCCCATGTCGTACATCTCACGCTTGCTCGGGTCCGACAGCACCTCGTAGGCCCGCGTCACGTCCTTGAACGCGTCCTGCGTGGTCGCGTCGGGGTTGACGTCAGGGTGCAGCTTGCGCGCCAGCTTGCGGTAGGCCTTCTTGACCTCCTCAGGCGACGCGTCACGCTGGATGCCGAGGGTCTCGTAGTAGTCCTGGCTCATACTCCTGGCCATGTGGTTGGTTCCGGATCTCTCTTCTGACGGGTACGACGAGTCTCAGGAGTCGTCGAGGACGTTGCTGACGTATCGCGCGACGGCGCGCACCGCCGCCATCGTGCCGGGGTAGTCCATGCGCGTCGGCCCCACGATGCCAAGCGTCGCCAGCGCCTCCGCGCCCGGGCCGTAGCCGGTCGCGACGACACTCGTCGACGAAAGCTCCTGATAGGGCTGCTCATGCCCGATGCGCACCGTGAGCATGCTCGGGCTGCTCGCCTCGCCGAGGAGCTTGAGCAGCACGACGTGCTCCTCCAGCACCTCCAGCATCGGCTTGATCGAGTGCTCGAAGTCGTCTCCGAACCGGCTGAGGTTATTGGTGCCGCCGATCACCAGCCGGTCGTCGGAGCGCTCGTCGGAGATCATCTCGACCAGCGTGTCGATCACCCGGGCGGCCGTCGACCGGTCATCGGGAGGGAACCGGTCCGCCACGCCGACCAGCCGGGTGGACGCCTCGGACAGCCGCTGACCGACGGCGGCGGCGTTGAGTCGAGCCCGCAGGTCGGCGACCAAGGCCTCGTCGACGGCATCCGGCAGCTCCGTCACCCGCTGCTCCACGCGACCGCTGGAGCTGATCAGCACCAGCAGCAGCCGGCTCGGGGACAGCGCCACCAGCTCCACGTGGCGCACGGTCGACTTCGACAGGCTCGGGTACTGCACGATCGCGACCTGGCGGGTCAGCTGGGCCAGCATCCGCACCGTGCGCTGCACGACGTCGTCGAGGTCGTGGGCACCCTCGAGGAAGGACGAGATCGCGCGCTTCTCGGCTGCGGTCAGCGGCTTCACCGTGGTGAGCTTGTCGACGAACAGCCGGTAGCCCTTGTCGGTCGGGATCCGGCCGGCGCTGGTGTGCGGCTGGGTGATGAAGCCGTCGTCCTCGAGGGCGGCCATGTCGTTGCGCACCGTGGCCGGCGACACCCCGAGCTGGTGCCGGTCGACCAGCGACTTCGAGCCCACGGGCTCCTGGGTGGCGACGTAGTCCTCCACGATCGCGCGCAGCACGTCGAGCTTGCGGTCGTCGAGCATGTCCGTCACCTCCCTTGGCACTCCCGTGGACGGAGTGCCAAGTCTACCCGGCTCCTCCGAGCCCATGTGATCATCGGCGGGTGAGCCTTGACGCACTGGACCAGGACTGGACCGAGATCGCCACCGGCTGTTGGGTGCGCGGGTACGCCGAGTGGAACGTCAACGTCGGCGTGGTCGCGGGCGACGACGGCCTGCTTGTCGTCGACACCCGGGGCACCGCCGAACAGGGGCAGGAGTTGCGACGTCACATCGCCCGCCTCGACCCCAGGCCGGTGCGCTGGGTGGTCAACACCCACCAGCACTTCGACCACGTCCGCGGCAACATCGCGTTCGACGATGCCCGGATCCACGCCCACGAGAACGCCGCCGCGGCGCTGGCCGACGCCGACCGGCCCCCTGACACCACCTTGTCGTCGGTGGCCGCGCTCGATCTGGGCGACCGCTACGTCGAGGTCTTCTACCCCGGTCGCGGCCACACTGACGGTGACGTCGTCATCCGGGTGCCCGACATCGACGTGGTGTTCGCCGGCGATCTCGTCGAGGAGTCGGCGCCACCGAGTCTCGGTCCCGACTCCTACCCGATGGAGTGGCCGGACACCCTGGAGCTCGTCATCGGTGTGCTGGGTGAGCACTCGAGCGTCGTACCCGGGCACGGCGCACCGGTCGGCCACCCGTTCGTGCTCGACCAGCGTGGTGACCTCGCGGACGTGGCCAACACCATCGGTCGCCTGCGGCAGCAGGGCGCCTCGGTCGAAGAGGCCCTGCAGCAGGGCGAGTGGCCGTGGGACCCGTCCCTGCTCGCCGACGCCGTCCGCCGCGGCTACGAGCACCTGGGACCGCAGCGGCCCGGGCTGCCCCTCCTCGAGTGAGTTGATGCACTACTGCGATCTCGCGGGGGGTGGTAGTGCCCGCGAGCCGTCCCACATCGACGGCCCGAAGCCGCTAGCGTTTGCCGGTGCCCTCCATCGACCGCTACGGATCCGACGTACTCGCGACTGACTGGCGCGCGCCCAAGCGAGGCCGCGCGACCGAGGTGACCGTGGAGATCGACATGGTCGTCGAGGAGGTGACGACCGACTTCTGCGGTGCGGTGACGCGCTTCGACCGCGACCTCGGCACCGTGGACCTGGAGGACCGGCGGGGCAAGCGGCGCACGTTCCCACTCGGCCCGGGGTTCCTCCTCGAAGGGCGTCCGGTCATTCTGCGCCCACCCAAGCGCAAGGCTCCGGCCAAGCCGACGCGTACGGCGTCGGGGTCGGTGACGGTGGAAGGTGCGGGCGCGCGGGTCGCCCGAGCCAGCCGCATCTACGTCGAGGGCCGGCACGACGCCGAGCTGGTCGAGAAGGTGTGGGGTGACGACCTGCGGATCGAAGGCGTGGTCGTCGAGTACCTCGAGGGCGTCGACGACCTGTCCGAGCTGGTGGCGCAGTTCCGCCCGGCGCCGTCCCGCCGCGTCGGTGTCCTCGTCGACCACTTGGTGCCGGGCTCCAAGGAGAGCCGGATCGCCGATGCGGTGCGGAAGGGGCCGCACGGCCAGCACGTGCTGGTGGTCGGTCATCCCTACGTCGACATCTGGCAGGCCGTCAAGCCCGACCGGGTCGGCCTGGCGGCGTGGCCGGCGATCCCGCGCTCGGTGCCGTGGAAGGCCGGCATCTGCCAGGCGCTGGGGTGGCCGCACCGCAACCAGGCCGACATCGCCCGGGCCTGGCAGCGCATCCTCGGCCAGGTGCGCTCCTATGCCGACCTCGAGCCGGCCCTGCTGGGGCGGGTGGAGGAGCTGATCGACTTCGTCACCGCCCCGGACGCCTGAGGCGCCGCGATCACGTGTACGGCCCGTCCTGGCGGGTACGTCGCCGACCATGGCGAAGGAAGCGACCGGAGACATCCCGCAGAAGAAGCCCGAGGACTGGGCCAGCGGAGACGAGCCTGCGACCCAGGCGCAGCTGTCCTACCTGCAGACCCTCGCTCACGACACCGGGGCCGAGGTGCCACACGACGTGACCAAGGCCCGCGCCTCAGAGCTGATCGACGAGCTGCGCCGGCAGTCCGGGCGCGTACCAGAGGAAGACTCTTGACGCACCGGGCGTGATCCCGCGTGGTCTCACCGTGGTCTCGCCCGGCGCAGGCATTCGTGGAGGTTGGCGATGACCGACAGCCGGCGTAACGCAGGCGACCTCGACCGGTTCGGCTATCAGCAGGAGCTCAAGCGGTCGCTGTCCTTCTCGGACATGCTGATCTACGGGCTCATCTTCATGGTCCCGATCGCGCCGTTCGGAATCTTCGGCAGCGTGTACGCCGAGTCGGGCGGGATGGTGGTCCTGGCCTACGCCGTCGGAGCCATCGGCATGGCGTTCACCGCGCTGTCGTACTCGGAGATGGCCAAGGCGTTCCCGATGGCGGGGTCGGTCTACAGCTATGCCGGACGTGGCATCGCCGCGCCGGTGGGCTTTGTGGCGGGATGGGCGATCCTGCTCGACTACATCCTCGTGCCGGCGCTGCTCTACATCGTCTCCGGTGTGGCGATGGCCAGCTTCGTCCCCGCCGTACCCGTGTGGGTGTGGGTGCTGGCGTTCATCGCGCTGAACACGTTCGTCAACTACTTCGGCATCGAGCTCACCGCGCGGGTCAACAAGCTGATGCTGGTGGCCGAGCTGATCGTGCTGGCGATCTTCCTCGTGATCGGCATCTGGGCACTGGCCACCACCCCGGGCGTCGGCTTCTCCTTCGACCCGGTCTTCAACCCCGAGACCTACTCCCTCAGCGTGGTGTTCGCCGCGGTGTCCATCGCCGTGCTCTCCTTCCTGGGCTTCGACGCCATCTCCACGCTCGCGGAGGAGAACCAGGACGAGGCCAGGCAGATCGGACGCGCGATGGTGGGCGCACTGGTGCTGGCCGGTGTCTTGTTCGTGGTGCAGACCTGGGTGGCCGCTCTGCTGGTGCCCAACCGCGACGCGCTGCTCAGCGGCGAGGGCAACCTCGGCACCGCCTTCTACGACGCGGCGGGCAACGCGGGCGGCGCGTGGCTCTCCACGCTGACCGCGATCGCCACGGCCATCGCGTGGGGGTTCGCGGACGCCCTGGTCGCCCAGGCAGCCACCAGCCGGGTGCTGTTCTCGATGTCGCGCGACCGGCAGCTGCCCGCCTTCCTGCGCCGCGTCCATCCCACCCACCGGGTCCCGACCAACGCCACCTTCCTGATCGCCGCGATCTCAGTGGCCGTAGGGCTGTACATGGCCAGCCGGGGCGACGGCATCGCACTGCTGTCCACGATGGTCAACTTCGGTGCGCTGACCGCGTTCCTGCTGCTGCACGTGTCGGTGCTCGCCTACTACGTGGTCAAGCGGGGCAGCCGCTCCCCGCGCCATATCGTGCTGCCGATCTGCGGGCTGCTCATTCTCGGCTATGTCATGTGGTCCGCCAACGTGGCGGCACAGGTGACCGGCCTGACCTGGCTCGCCATCGGCATCATCTTGGCCATCGGCCTCAAGGTCGCCGGTCGCACTCCGCGGCTTGCGATGGACGAGGCCGACACCGCCGCCAGTGAGGAGAAGCGCAGCAGGCCGTCCTGACTGTGTCAGCCCAGCAGGTCGCGCACGACCGCGTCGGCCAGCAGGCGCCCCCGCAGGGTGAGCTGCACCCGGTCCTGCGCCAGCGCGGCGGCCTCCACCAGCCCGTCGTCGACGGCGCGAGCAGCCGCCTTCAGGCCGGGGCCGTCCAGCACCGCCGTGTCGAGACCGTCGGCGAGCCGGGTCTCCAGCAGCACCCGCTCGACACGCCGGGTGTCGGCGTCGAGGACCTCACGGGCCTGCGCCGGGCTCGCCCCATCGGCCAGCCGGGCCGCGTACGCCGCCGGATGCTTGACGTTCCACCAGCGCACGCCACCGATATGCGAGTGCGCACCCGGGCCGACCCCCCACCAGTCGCCACCGGCCCAGTAGATCTCGTTGTGCCGGCAGCGGGCACCCGCAGCGGCCGGCCCCCCAGCAGCGGATGGCTCGCCGCGGGCCCAGTTCGACAGCTCGTACCAGGACAGGCCGGCATCTGCCAGCAGATCGTCGGCCAGCGCGTACTTGTCGGCCAGGTCGTCGTCGTCCGGCGCCGGCACCGCCCCCCGCCGTACCCGCCGCGCCAGCGCCGTGCCGTCCTCGACGATCAGCGCATAGGCGCTGACGTGGTCCGGGCTCGTCGCCAACGCCGTTTCCACGCTGCGGCGCCAGTCGTCGAGCGACTCCCCCGGCGTGCCGTAGATCAGGTCGAGGCTGACCTGCTCGAACCCCGCCGTCCGCGCCCACGCCACCGCCTGTGGCACCCGCTCGGGGTCATGGGTGCGATCGAGGGTGGCGAGCACGTGCGGCACCGCGGACTGCATGCCGAACGAGACTCGGGTGAAGCCGGCCTCGCGCAGCCTGCGCAGCGAGTCGAGGTCGACCGAGTCGGGGTTCGCCTCGGTGGTCACCTCGGCGTCGGCGGCCAGCCCCAGCTCGGCGCGTACAGCGGACAGCACCGCGACGAGCTGGTCAGCAGCCAGCAGCGTCGGCGTACCTCCGCCGAAGAAGACCGTGCTCACCGGTCGGGCCGGTCCGGGGTGCAGCACCCGGGCGGCCAGGCCGACCTCGGCGACTGCCGCCTCGTGGTAGGAGCCCTGGGAAGCACCGGTCACCAGCCCGGTGCCCAGCTCGGAGACGGTGTAGGTGTTGAAGTCGCAGTAGCCGCACCGGACCGAGCAGAACGGCACGTGCACGTAGACGCCGAGCGGGCGGCTCGACGCACCGGCGAGGGACGCGCTCGGCAGCGCGCCGTCCGCGGGCGCCGGGTCGCCGTCGGGGAGGGCGGAGGGCATCTCCTTAGTTTGTCAGGCGTAAAAAGGTGGTCAGGAGTAGAAAGCTTGTCAGGAGTAGAGCGAGTTCAACTGGTCGCGGTAGCTGTCCTCGACGACCTTGCGCCGGACCTTCAGCGACGGGGTCATCTCACCGGCCTCGACCGACAGGTCGCGCTCGAGGACCACGAACCGCTTGATCGTCTCCCACCGGTTGAGCTGGGCGTTCAGCTCCTTGACATACCCGTCCACCATCGCCTGCACCTCCGGCGAGGTCACGAGCTGCTGGTAGGTCTTCTCACCCTGACCGTGGTGATCGGCCCACTGGCGGATCGCATCGGGGTCGAGCGTGATGAGCGCGGTGCAGAAGCTGCGGTCGGCGCCGTGCACGACGATCTGGCTGGCATACGGGCAGACCGCCTTGAACTGACCCTCGATCGTCGACGGCGCGACGTACTTGCCGCCGGAGGTCTTGAACAGGTCCTTCTTGCGGTCGGTGATGCGGACGAAGCCGTCGGAGTCGATCTCGCCGATGTCGCCGGTATGCAACCAGCCGTCGACGGCCACCGAGCCGCGGGCTTGGTCGTCCGGACCGTGGTAGCCCTGCATCACCCCGGGCCCCTTGACCAGGATCTCACCGTCCTCCGCCACCGTGAACTGCGTGCCGGGTAGAGGGAACCCGACGGTGCCGAGCTTGAAGCTGGTCGGCCGGTTGACCGACGACCCGGCCGAGGTCTCGGTCAGCCCGTAGCCCTCGAGGATCAAGATGCCGGCGGCGTAGAACCACTCGGCGACGTCCTTGCTCAGCGCCGCGGCACCGGAGATGAAGAACCGCACGCGGCCGCCGAACCTGGCTCGGATCTTGGCGAAGACCAGCCGGTCGGCGACCTTGTGCTGGAGTGCCAGCAGCGGGGGCACCGTCTCGCCCGCCAGCCTGCGGCGAGCGACGTCGCGCCCGACCCTGAACGCCCAGGTAAAGATCTTGGCCTTGGCGCCGCCCTCCTGCTCGGCCATGGTGACGATGCGGCCGTGTGCCTTCTCGAAGATCCGTGGAGCGGCGCCCATGAACGTCGGCTGCACGACCGCGAGGTTGTCGATGATCTTGTCGACCCGGCCGTCGACGGCACTGGCGAAGCCGATCGCGAGCTGGCTGGTCAGCAGCACCTTGCCGAACGAGTGCGCCATCGGCAGCCAGAGGTACTGCAGGTCGTCGATCTCCAGGATGCCGGTGGCCGCGATCGCGGCGCCCTCGTAGGTCCAGCTGCTGTGCTGCAGACACACGCCCTTCGGCCGCCCGGTCGTGCCAGACGTGTAGATCAGCGTCGCCAGGCTGCTGCCCGTGGTCGCGGCCACCCGGTCGTCGACCACGCTGGGCGTCTCGGCCAGCTGCCGTTCACCGAGCGCCTCGAGGTCGGCGAGTGAGAGCACCTGGTCGCCGTCGGTGGCGCCGGTGAAGGTGATGATCTTGCGCAGCGCCGGGAGCTCCGTGGCGCGTTCGCGGATCTTGGCGATCTGCTCGTCGTCCTCCGCGAACACCATCCGGCTGTCGGAGTCGGCGAGGATGAAACCGACGTCGGGACCGATGGTCGTCGGGTAGACCGTCGAGGTGGCGGCACCCGCGCACATGATCGCGAGGTCGGCCAGCACCCACTCGAAGCGCGTGCTCGAGGCGATCGCGACCCGCTGCTCCGGCTCGATCCCGAGGGCGACCAGCCCCGCCGCGATCCTGCGGACCCGGTCGCCGGTCTGGGCCCAGGTCACCGACTGCCAGGAGTCGCCGCTCGGGTAGCGGTATGCCTCGCGGTCCGGGGTCTGCTCCACGCGGTCGAAGAACATCTTTCCGACGTTCGCGGCGCGGTTCTCGACGACGGTGTGGTCGTCGGCGTGTGCGACAGACATCGAACTCCCTTGACAGCGTCACCCCGCGAGCCCGGAGCACCAATACGGTGTTGTCAGCACGGTATTGGAGATCGTAATCGCGCGGTAGCGATTCCGGTCACTACTCGGCAACGACCGCCGTCGGGCTCCTGCGCGGGCGTTGTGCGGTGCGAGCTCCGCCCGTCGATGGGCCGGATGATCCCGAACTGGACGGATCCTGGTTGTGGTCGGTGACTGGAACGGGTTGGTCGTCGCCGGTCAGGGGCTGGGGAGGAACGGCTTCGCGGCGAAGGCCAGCGCCTCGTCGTAGACACGCGCCGTCTGCTCGGCGGGGACCGGAAGCTGGCCGGAGAGTTCCAGGCCGACCATGCCGTGCGCGACCACCCACAGGTGCAGCGCGATCCGTTCCGGGTCGCCGACGAGGACTTCGGCGGCGACTGCCCTGCGCACGCCTTCGACGAGCGTGGAGTATGTCGCGGCGGCCGCCTTGTCGTCCTCCTCGTCGAGGGTCACCTCGGGCGGGAGCGTGCCGAACATCAGCCCGTAGAGGTGGCGGCTGTCCAGCGCGGCGACCCGGTAGGCGCGACCGAGTTCGGTCAACGATGCGAGGGGGTCGGCGGCGGTGACCCGCAGCCGGGCGCCGAGCCGGGCGAAGCCCTCGCGGTGCATGGCCGCGAGCAGTCGGGGCTTGTCTCCGAATCGGGTGTAGACCGCCATCGTCGAGGTGCCGCACACGGCGGCGAGCTTGCGCAGCGTCAGCCCGGCCGGTCCCTGCTCGGCCAGAATCCGTGCGCCCTCGTCGATCATCCGGCGGGTCAGGTCGTCGGTGTTGACATCAGCCACCACCACAGCCTATAACAACGTTATGATGCCTTTGGTCGCTGCCCACGCCCTCGGGGCGTCCCTCGCGCTCCTGCTCGGCGCAGTCAACCTGCTACGCAGGACCAAGGGCGATCGACCGCACCGGATGATCGGTCGGGTCTGGGTGGTGAGCATGTACTGGACGGTGCTGAGCTCGTTCTTCATCCGTGAGCTCGATCCGGGTGGCTTCAGCTGGATCCACGGCCTATCGGTCTTCACCTTCGTCACGCTGACGATCGGTCTGTGGGCGGCGATGACCGGACGCATCCAGACACACCGCGGCTTCATGCGCGGCTCGTACCTCGGCGCCGTCGGCGCGTTCGTCGGCGCCACCGTCGTCCCGCAGCGCGACATCCCGCAACTCGCCGTCGACCACCCGATGCTGTTGTC
>DASSKO010000149.1:0-30369 GCA_035690425.1 Nocardioidaceae bacterium | reverse complement strand
GGGCGCTGCCCGAGATCGCCCGGGTGCTGCGTCCGGGTGGCACGTTGTCGATCGTGTGGAACTACCGCGACGAGACGGTGCCGTGGGTGCGCCGGCTCGGCCGGATCATCGGCTCCGACGGGCCGGCCGACGACCCCGTCGAGGTGCTGGAGGAGTCCGGGCTGTTCGACGGGACCGAGCGGCAGACGTTCCGGCACTGGCAGCAGGTCGGCCGCGAGTCGCTGATCGGGCTGGTCGCGTCGCGCTCCGTCGTCGTCACGATGGGCGAGCGGGAGCGGGCGGAGGTGCTGGCGGCCGTCGGCGCGCTCTACGACGACTACGGCCGTGGCCACGACGGCATGCTGCTGCCCTACGTCACCCACTGCTTCCGCGCCCACGTCAGCAGCGCCCGGTTTGCTCCTCGGCAGTCGACCGACGGCCTCGACGACGGCCTGCTGATCGACTTCTCGTGACGCGCGGCCTCCGCCGCCGCGGCGGGTAGCGTGCAGTCGTGCAGTTTCTCAACGGCCAACGCCCTGGGTATGACCTGACCTACAGCGATGTCTTCATGGTGCCTGGCCGCTCGCCGGTCACCTCGCGGCTCGACGTCGACCTGTCGACGACCGACGGCACGGGTACGACGCTGCCGCTCGTGGTCGCCAACATGACGGCAGTCGCCGGACGGCGGATGGCCGAGACCGTGGCACGTCGCGGCGCGATCGCGGTCCTCCCCCAGGACATTCCCGCCGAGGTCGTCGGCGAGGCCGTGCGCCGGGTCAAGGCGGCCCACGCCGTCTACGAGTCCCCGATCACCGTCACCCCGCGTACGACGGTGGGCGAGGCGATGTCGCTGCTCGGCAAGCGGGCGCACGGCGCCGCCGTGGTGGTCGAGGGTGACCGGCCGGTCGGTGTGCTCAGCGGCCACGACGGCGCGGGCGTCGACCGGTTCGCCCAGGTGCACGAGGTGATGACCACCGACATGGTCACGTTGCCGGCCGGTGTTGACGCCCGGGAGGCGTTCAACGTGCTCGCCGGGCACCATCTGTCCCTGGCGCCGGTGGTCGACGGCGACCGGCTGGTCGGTGCGCTGACCCGCAAGTCCGCGCTGCGCTCGACGCTCTACACCGCGGCGCTCGACCCGGACGGACGGCTCGCGGTCGGAGCGGCGGTCGGCATCAACGGTGACGTGGCGGCGAAGGCCCGGGCGCTGCTCGCACACGGCATCGACGTGCTCGTGGTCGACACCGCGCACGGCCACCAGGAGAAGATGCTCGAGGCGCTGCCGCTGGTGGCCGCCGAGCGCGACCGGGTGGCCGACGCCACCCGGAGGCGGGTGCCGGTCGTGGCCGGCAACGTGGTCTCCGCCGGCGGCTGCCGTGACCTCGCCGCGGCCGGTGCCGACATCGTCAAGGTCGGTGTCGGACCCGGCGCGATGTGCACGACCCGGATGATGACCGGAGTCGGCCGGCCGCAGTTCTCCGCCGTACTCGAGTGCGCGGAGGCCGCGGGTGAGGCCGGCGCGCACGTCTGGGCGGACGGCGGAGTACGCCACCCACGCGACGTCGCGCTCGCCCTCGCCGCAGGAGCTGGATCGGTGATGATCGGCTCCTGGTTCGCCGGCACCCACGAGAGTCCGGGTGACCTGCAGCGCTCCCCCGATGGCCAGTTCTACAAGGAGTCGTTCGGCATGGCCTCAGCGCGCGCGGTGAGCAACCGCACGCGCGATGCGGCCGGTTTCGACCGCGCCAGGCTGGCGCTGTTCGAGGAGGGCATCAGCACATCGCGGATGTATCTCGATCCCGAGCGGCCGGGCGTGGAGGATCTGATCGACTCGATCGTGGCCGGCGTGCGCAGCTCTGCGACGTACGCCGGGGCCCGGTCGCTCGCCGAATTCGCTGACCGCGCCGTGGTCGGGGTGCAGAGCAACGCCGGGTACGACGAGGGACGGCCGCTGCACACCTCCTGGTGACGTCCTCCTCTCGTGACGGTGCGGATCGGCCCCGGGACACAGCAGTCCCGGCCCGGGCTCGTGCCGGAGGCTCGGGAAACCAGCGATCCTCCACAGCCTCGAACATGTGTACTGAAACTGTCGGTGGCGTCTGATCTAATCGAGACATGACAGGCCAGCAGGACGCGGTGCTCGACCGCCTCGACGAGGTGATGGCCGAGGCTGCGCTGCTGCCGGCCGGGCAGCGAGTGCGGGTCCTCGACATCGCGGTGTCACGGTTGCAGGCAGCCGAGGCAGACGCACTGCGGGCCCTGGAGACCTCCAGCGAGCTGGCGGGATCGGGCTGCAAGACAACCCGGTCGTGGGCGCGGCTGCACCTGCGCCGCGGTGTCGGCGCGCACAGGATCGTCACCCGCGGCCGGCTGCTGGTCGACGTACCCGGCTTCGCGGCCGCGTTCGCCGCCGGGGACGTCACCGACGAGCACGTCGACGCCCTCGCCCGCTGGGTCACTCCCTGCGGGATCGACGCCATCCAGACCCACGAGTCGACCCTGCTCACCCTCGCCCGGTGCGCGTCGGCGCGGGAGCTGGAGACGGCGCTGGAGGCACTGGCCGACCTGGCCAACCCTGACCGCGACGCCGACAAGGTCACCGCGCTGGCCGGCCGGATGATCAAGATCGCGGCGCTCGGAGAGCTGGTGCACGTCGACGCGATGGTCGAACCCGCCCTCGGCGAGGCTCTGAAGACCGCGGTAGAAGCCGGTGCGGTGCTGCCCAAAAGGGGATCTCCCGCGCTGATGACGGCCGCACCCTGGCCCAACGCCGCGCGGACGCGTTCGGCGAGATCGCCATGGCGGGCATCGCCGCCCAGACCACTGGTCCCAGCGACGGCACCAGCGACGGCAGCGGCGCTAGCGGCGGCACCAGCGACGGCAGCGGCGCTAGCGGCGGCACGAGTGGCAGCGGCGGCCGGCCGCGTCGGGGTCGGCTGCGGGCACAGATCGCGGCCACCGTCCCCACCGAGTATCTCGCCGGCATGCCCGGCGCCCCGAAACCGCTGCTCGCCCACTTCGGACTCATCCCGTCGGCCACCGCGCACCGGCTGGTCTGCGACGGCGACCTCACCCGGGTCATCCTCGACACCGCCACCGGCAAGCCCCTCAATGTCGGCCGCCGACACCGCCTCGCCGTCGCCCGGCAGGTTCGCGCCCTCGGCGTGGCCTTCCGCCACTGCGCCTTCCCCGGCTGCGAGGTCCCGTTTCGGTTCACCGAGATTCACCACCGCGACTGGTGGTGCCGCGACAACGGCGCCACCGACCTCGACCTGCTCCTCCCCTACTGCTGGACCCACCACCACTTCGTCCACGAGTACGGCTTCACCGTCACCAAGCACCACGGCCAACTCGTCCACCGCCGCCCCGACGGCCGCACCATCCCCGGTCCCGACCAATTCCTTCGCGCAGCCGTCACCCAGCTCAGCATCGACACCGCCACCACCAGGAACGCCACCGACAGCACCGACAGCACCACCACAGGCACAGGCACCAGCACCGGCACCGGCACCGGCACCACCGAGAAGGCCGACCGACCAGCGAACACCTCGGCCGACCCGCCCGACGAGTCGCGCGACCCACCCTCCGCCGCATAGGCCGAGGCGCCACCCTCGTCGGATCCGGCCTCGTCGGATCCGGCCTCGTCGGATCCGGCTCGTCGTCCTAGGGTGAGACCATCACCGAAGCCGCCCCCGAGGGAGACGTCGTGACCGACGAGACACTGTCCAACTTGATGCACGAAGAGCGCCGGTTCGAGCCGCCGGCGGACCTCGCAGCAGAGGCCAACGTCAAGGCGGCCGACTACGAGCGCGCCGCCGAGGATCGATTGGCCTTCTGGGCCGAGCAGGCCGAGCGGCTGTCGTGGGACTCCAAGTGGGACGAGGTGCTCGACTGGAGCAAACCGCCGTTCGCCAAGTGGTTCGTCGGTGGCAAGCTCAACGCGGCGTACAACTGCGTGGATCGGCACGTCGAGGCGGGCCGCGGCGACAAGGTCGCGTTCCACTTCGAGGGCGAGCCGGGCGACACCCGCACGATCACCTACGCCGACCTGCAGGGCGAGGTGTGCCAGGCGGCCAACGCGCTGCTCGAGCTCGGTGTGCAGGCAGGCGACCGGGTCGCGATCTACATGCCGATGATCCCCGAGACCGTGGTCGCGATGCTCGCCTGTGCGCGGATCGGTGCTCCGCACACGGTGGTCTTCGGGGGCTTCTCGTCCGACGCGCTCGCCAACCGCATCCAGGACTGCGACGCGCAGGTCGTGGTCACCGCGGACGGCGGTTACCGGCGGGGCGCCCCCTCGGCCCTCAAACCGCAGGTCGACGAGGCGGTGGCCCGGTGCCCCGGCGTGCGCAACGTGCTGGTGGTCCGCCGCACCGAGACCGACGTGGACTGGCAGCAGGGTCGCGACCTGTGGTGGCACGACTTCGTCGGCAAGCAGAGCCGGGACCACACCCCGGAGGCTTTCGACTCCGAGCACCCGCTCTACGTCATGTACACCTCCGGGACGACCGGTCAGCCGAAGGGCATCCTGCACACCACGGGCGGCTACCTCACCGGCTGCGCGTACACCCACTGGTCCGTCTTCGACCTCAAGCCGGAGACGGACGTGTACTGGACGGCGGCCGACATCGGGTGGGTGACCGGCCACTCCTACATCGTCTATGGGCCGCTGGCCAACGGCACCACCTCGGTCCTCTACGAGGGCACTCCGGACACCCCACACAAGGGTCGCTGGTGGGAGATGATCCAGAAGTACGGCGTGACGATCCTCTACTGCGCACCGACGGCCATCCGGACCTTCATGAAGTGGGGCGCCGACGTACCGGCCGAGTTCGACATGTCCAGCCTTCGCGTGCTCGGATCGGTCGGCGAGCCGATCAACCCCGAGGCGTACGTCTGGTACCGGGAGAACATCGGCGGCGGCCGAGCCCCTGTGGTCGACACCTGGTGGCAGACCGAGACCGGCATGATCATGATCAGCCCGCTGCCCGGTGTGACGGCGGCCAAGCCCGGCTCGGCGATGCGCGCCATCCCAGGCGTGTCGGCCGATGTGGTCGACGACGCGGGCAACTTCGTGCCGGATGGCGCCGGCGGCTACCTCGTGCTCACCGAGCCCTGGCCGGCGATGCTGCGCACCATCTGGGGCGACGACGAGCGGTTCAAGGACACCTACTGGTCACGGTTCCCCGGGCGTTACTTCGCCGGCGACGGCGCCAAGAAGGACGACGACGGTGACGTGTGGCTGCTCGGCCGGGTCGACGACGTGATGAACGTGTCGGGCCACCGGATGTCGACCACCGAGATCGAGTCGGCGCTGGTGTCCCACCCCAAGGTGGCCGAGGCTGCGGTGGTCGGTGCCACGGACCCCACCACCGGGCAGGCCGTCTGTGCCTTCGTGATCCTGCGCGAGGAGGCCGGCGACGGCGGGCCGGACGTGGTCAAGGAACTGCGGGCCCACGTGACGAAGGAGATCGGGGCGATCGCCAGGCCACGGCAGATCATGGTCGTCCCGGAGCTGCCGAAGACCCGCTCGGGCAAAATCATGCGACGGCTGCTGCGCGACGTGGCCGAGAACCGGGAGACCGGCGACGTCACGACGCTCGCGGACTCCTCGGTGATGGAGCTGATCAAGACCAACCTGGCCTCCGGCGCGCCCTCCGACGACGAGTGAGGTGCCGCGGTCGCGGCGTGAACCTCAGCCGCGGCGCATCCGCCTGGGCGCCCGCCGGGTCAGATAGAGGCCGAGCACGAAGAGCGCGAACACGGCGCTGACAACCAGCTTCGACACGTCGCTCCACGGCCACTGCGGCTCCTCGAACGCCACGCTGCCGTGCGCCAGGGGCTTCGCGGCCACGGCAAGGGTCTGCGAGCCGGCCCAGTTCACTCCGGGGCCGGGCAGCTGCATCACCGGCAGCGGCGTCGACGTGTCGGTCGTCGACACCTGGAAGACCTGTTCGATGCTGCCGGAGTCGAGCCGCAGGGCGGTGACCGACACGCTGTTCTCGCTGGTGAACCCGAGCAGCCGCTGCATGGAGTGCTTCTCCGGACGCAGGGTGCGGGTCAGCGCGAGCCGGCCATCCTCGGCCACCTGGAAGACGTCGACGACCTTGACCCCACGCGTCATCCGCATCGCGGCGAGCTGCTCACCGGAGGGGCTCCAGCGCAACGTCGCATCCGGTGGTATCTGCGTCGGCACGTCGGCCCGCTCGTCGCTTCGCCACTCGTGGGTTACGAGTCGCCCATCGTCGACGTAGGTGAGCGCCGCGCCGTCCGTGGTCCACACCGCCTGCCGTGCCGCCCGCTCGGTGACCCCGCGCAGCGTCGCCACGACCTCCTGCGTGCGCACATCGACCACTCGCAACGACCCGTCGAAGACGGCGAGCCGCTCGCCGCTCGGGGAGAACGCTCCCACCACCGGCGCCTCGGCGAAGCCGGTGACCGGATGCGTCTCGTCCTCGACGGCGTCGTACACGACTGCGCCGCCGGCCCAGCCCCAGGCGAGCGCGGTGCCGTCGGCGGAGACCGACATCGCGCCCGGTGCCGCGGCCGGTCGGTGCGGCACGGACAGTGCACGGTAGTCGCCGGTCTGGCTGGAGACGGCGATCCACGGATCGGCCAGGTGACCGGTCAGGCCGGTGAGTACGTCGTTGCCCGCGAAGACCAGCGACACCGCTCCGACCGGGCCGTATGTGGACGTCGTCGGCACCGTGTCGGGCGCGTTGTAGACGTGCTCGGGGACCGACCCGCCGGCGACGGTCGCGGTGTCCGGCGACGTACGGAGCTCGCGCGCCACCCACGTCGCGGTGAAGAAGGTGGCGGCACCGAGCAAAATCGCCAAGGCCACGGCGGTGACCAGCTTGACGCGTGAGACGGGCATGGCATGGTCCCCCGAGGGCATGAACGGGCTGTTGCAGCAGACAGAATAGACGGTTGTTGCAACTGGCTGTCGGCGTTGCGGCCACCTTTCTCGGCGCGTCCGACGACTGTGCGCGCCGGAGTTGGGTAAGCCTTGACCAAGCGGGTCGTCTAGGGTCGTGAGTCAGTGCGAAGGAGGAACACATGACGTCCACCGAGGAGCGGAGGGCCGAGCCGACCATCGGTCGTCTCGTCGCCGACGCGAGCCGAGACATCTCGATGCTGCTGCGCAGCGAGATCGCGTTGGTCAAGTCTGAGCTCAAGGTGAGCGTGCGCGCAGGGGGCTTGGGCGCTGCCCTGGTCGGCGCGGCCGGCTTCATCGGCCTGCTCTCGCTGATCCTGTTGTCGATCGCGATCGCGTTCTTCATCCACATGGCCGGGCTGCACGAGGCGTGGTCCTTCCTCATCGTCTTCGGCGGCTACCTGTTGGTCGCGGTGATTCTCGGCTTGGTCGGGATCCGGAAGCTCAAGCAGGTCCGCCCGCCCGAGAAGAGCATCGAGCAGGCGCAGAAGAACAAGCAGATCCTGTCCAAGGGCGCGCGCTGACCGTAGACTCCCTCGTCGATGTCCCCGGCGACTGGCGGCACCGCCGCGTCTCCGCCAACGGCGCGCGCTTTCACGTCGCTGAGCAGGGCACCGGCCCACTCGTGCTGCTGCTGCACGGGTTTCCGCAGTTCTGGTGGGCGTGGCGGCATCAACTCCCGGCGCTCGCCGCGCACGGATGGCGCGCCGCCGCGATGGACCTGCGTGGCTACGGCGGCAGCGACAAGACCCCGCGTGGCTATGACCCCACCACCCTCGCCACCGACATCTCCGGCGTGATCCGCTCGCTCGGCGCGCGGTCGGCCGTCGTCGTCGGCCACGGGTGGGGCGGGTACGCCGGCTGGGCGACCGCGACCATCGATCCGGGCGCCGTACGCGGCCTGGTGAGCGTGGCGGCGCCGCACCCGTTGCACACGGGCGAGCTCGCCAGCAGGGCGGTGCTCGCCAAGCATCTGCTGTCGATGCAGCCACCATTGCTGCCCGAGCGACGGATCGTGGCCGACGGGGCGGCGTGGGTCGAGCATCATCTGCGCGACTGGGCCGCGCCGGGCAGCGGCTTCCCCGACTCCGAGGCCGCCGAGCGCTACCGCACCGCGATGACCGTATGGCCGTCACCACACTGCGCGGTGGAGTATCACCGGTGGCTGTTCCGCTCCCGCGCCCGTTCCGACGGTCGTCGTTTCACCGCACAGATGCGCCGCGGCGTGCAGGGGCCGGTGCTGCAGGTGCTGGGGGAGCTCGACCCGGCAGTGCGACTAGGGCCCTCCGACAGCTCCCGCACCCGGGTGGCCGGTGCTTACGCGGCGGTGGCGATCGCCGGCTGTGGTCACTTCCCGCACGAGGAGGCCCCGGCGTCCTTCAACGCCGTACTCCTGGACTGGCTGGATCACCACGGCTGAGGCAAGACCGCGATCTCGCGGCGACGTGCCACCCAGGTCGCGCCGAGACAGCAAATCTGCCTCAGGCACAGCCGCCGGTGCTGACGGGGTCGGCGGCATCCCGGCCGGTGGCGGCGTCCTCCGCCACCTGCTCGGCGGTGACCGCGTAGCCGGTGGCGTCGTCGGAGACCGACGCCGCGAACACCACGCCGTAGACGTCACCGTCAGGAGAGACCATCGGTCCGCCGGAGTTGCCCGGCCGCACCGAGGCGTAGACCGAGAACACGTTGCGGAACACGGTGCCCTGGCCGTAGATGTCGGAGCTGCGCAACCGTTGGCGGGCGCGGATGCGTGCCGGTTCGGCGTCGAACGGGCCGTTCTCGGGGAAGCCGAGTACGGCGCCGGGGCTGCCGCTGCGTCCTTCTTCGGTGAAGTCGAGCGGCTCCGCGGCGAGGCCGGCAACGGCCAGCACCGCGATGTCGAGGTCGGGATCGTAGACGACGGTTTCCGCACTCAGCTCCGCACCATCGATGAGCACCGTCGGAGAGTCGACGCCGGCCACCACGTGCGCGTTGGTCATCACCCGCTCGGGCGCGTAGACGAAGCCCGACCCCTCGATGGTGCGGGCGCACGACTCGGCGGTGCCGATGATCTTGACCACGCTGCGCGACGCGGTCCGGATCTCCGGGTCACGCAGCACCTCGCGGGTCGGGGGGTCGACGGCCACGATCTGCTCGGGCACGAACGGGTCGAGATAGCGGGGGAAGACACTCTGGTCGACCACGTCGGTCAGCGCCTCGAGCGCCCGGTCGGCCCCGCCGGGCAGCACCCGGTCGACCGTCGCGAGCACCTGCGAGGACTGCACCGCCTTGGCGACGCCGGGGATCTGTGCACCGCTCACGGCGATACCGAGCGCCCACGCGACCGCCATCGCAGCTGCCGCGGACAGCACCGCCCCGCCGACGGCGTCGACCGCGCGAGCCGGGTGCCAGGTGATCTGCCGGCGGACCGTCCGCGCGTAGTACGCCGCAACCGTCTGCCCGAGCACCGCGCACACCAGCACCGTCGCGACCGCCGCGATCGACACCTCCAGCGAGGTGGCGAACCGGTCGAACAGCCGGGGCACGAACAACACCCCGAGCGCGCCGCCGACCAGCAGGCCGAAGGTCGAGCACGCACCCACGATGAAGCCCTGCCGATAACCGGAGAGGGCGTAGATGACGGCGAAGGCCACCAGCAGCCAGTCGAGTCCGTTCACCTGCGCCGCCACGCCTCGTCGACCATGTGGTCAGGAAGCTCGGTGTACCGCTCGACGTCCCACGGTGTCTCCCAGCCCACGTGGGCGAACAGCTTCGACAGCAGCCCACCGGTGAACCCCCACACCAGCTTCTCGCGTACGACGAAGGCCGGACCGACGAAGCCGGAGGGGTGCCGCACCGAGTAGCGATGGGAGGGATCGAGCAGCTCCGCCAACGGCACCCGGTGCACCGAGGCGACCTCGGCGGGGTCGACCACCGAGACCTCGCTCGGGTTGCGCCACCACGCCAGCACCGGCGTGACCGCGAAGTTGCTGGGCGGCAGGTAGAGCTCGGGCAGCTGGCCGATGACCGAGACACCGGCCGGGTCCAGCCCGGTCTCCTCCTCCGCCTCCCGCAGCGCGGTAGCCACGGGCCCTGCGTCGCCGACATCGTGCGCGCCTCCGGGGAAGGCGACGTGCGAGGGGTGCGAGCGCATGTCGTGCGCGCGTTCGATGAGCAGCACGTCGGGGCCGTCGGCCTGCTCGCCGAAGAGCATCAGCACCGCGGCGGGGCGCGCAGACCCGTCGGGTGGCGGTAGGAACCTCGAGAGCTGGCTGGCCTCCACGTCGTCGACCGCGTCGGCCAGCGGAGCCACCCAGTCGGGAACGTCGCGCTGGCCGGCGAGCTGGTGCGGCTCCGGAGCGTCAACCACCGACGCTCACCCCGATCGCCGCTTCGACGGCGGCGTCGAGATCGTCGACGGAGTGGATCTGTCCGAGCATCGTCCGGGCGATCCGGCCGTCCTCGTCGACGACGTAGGTCATCGGCATCGAGACCACCCGAAGCGGAGCCCTCAGCTCGGCGTCGATGTCGGCCAGCAGCGGGTAGGTCACGTCGGACTGCCGGGCCAGCTCCAGCGCCGCCCCCGGGCGGGTGTCCATGAAGTCGATGCCGATCACCTCGACCCGGCCCGCCGCCATCTCGGCGTACTCCTGCAGCACCGGAAGCTCCTCGCGGCACGGAGCGCACCAGGACGCCCACAGGTTGACCACCATCGGGCCGGACAGATCAGCCAGGTGCACGTCCTGCCCGCCACCCAGGCACGGCAGAGTGACTGCGGGCAGCCCGTCCGATGTCGTCTCGGCCGGCGCAGCCGGCTCGGTGTCGGGGCACGGCTCGATGCCCGCCTGGCGTTTGAGGGCCCGGAGCTCGGGCGTGGCCACCTCGACGCTCGAGGCCGGCGGCGGGGTGGCCGAGAACGGGTCAGGGACAGACCCGGCATCGCCACCGGACTCGGCCGCGTCACCGGAGCCGGCGCACGCCGCGAGCACGACCAACAGCAGCCCGGCCAGCACCGGAGCCAGCGCTGCGGGCCGTGACCGCCTCACGCGCGGCCCTCGGTCTTGACCAGCTTGGCGGCCTGCGCCGAGTCGATGGGACCCTCCCCGTACGACGGGCACAACCGCGCCAGCGGACACACGCCACAGGCGGGCCGGCGAGCGTGGCAGCAGCGCCGGCCGTGCCAGATCAACCGCTGCGACAGGTCGGTCCAGTCCCGCTTCGGGAACAGCGCGCCGACCGTGTGCTCGACTCTGACCGGGTCGGTCTCGGCCGTCCAGCCGAAGCGTCGCGCCAGCCGGCCGAAGTGTGTGTCGACGGTGATGCCCGGGATCCCGAAGGCGTTGCCCAGCACCACGTTGGCCGTCTTGCGGCCGACGCCCGGCAGCGTGACCAGGTCGGCGAGCCGCGGTGGCACCTCGCCACCGAAGTCGTCGCACAGTGCACGCGCCAGCTTGAGCAGCGACTCGGTCTTGGCCCGGAAGAAGCCGGTGGGCTGGATCAGGGCCTCGAGCTCACCGCGGTCGGCTGCGGCCAACGCGGCCGCGTCGGGATAGCGAGCGAACAGGGTGGGGGTCACCATGTTGACCCGCCTGTCGGTCGTCTGCGCAGACAGCACGGTGGCGACCAGCAGCTGGAACGGGTTGGTGAAGTCGAGCTCGATGACCGCGTCAGGATAGGTCTCGGCGAGCGCACGGTTGATCCTGCGGGCACGCCGCGTGAGCGCGACCGGGCTCTCCTCACGCGTCTGTGCAGGCATGTTGCCAAGCCTACGTGGCCGCGCCGACGCCGATGCGTCAGACTGTGACGCGTGACACCGCCGGGAGCCGGTTCTGGCGGACGCGCTGCGCATAGGAGGCGTGCACGTGGACAACGACGTGCTTCGACAGACACCGCTGTTCAGCGGTCTCGATGACGAGGCTGCGGCGGCGTTGCGAGCATCGATGGCCACCAGCCATTTCCGCCGGGGCGACGTCGTGTTCCGCGAGGGGGACGCCGGTGACCGCTTGTACGTCGTCATCGACGGCAAGATCAAGCTCGGTCGCAGCTCCACCGATGGGCGGGAGAACCTGCTGGCCGTCCTCGGGCCCGGGCAGATGTTCGGGGAGCTGTCGCTGTTCGACCCCGGCCCGCGGTCGGCGACGGTCACCGCGGTGACCGACGTCACGTTCGAGTCCCTCAGTCACGACGAGCTAGCGCGCTGGCTGTCCGGCCGCCCCGACGTGGCCCGCGGGCTGCTCGGCCAGCTGGCAGCGAGGCTGCGCAAGGCGAACGACGTCGTGGCCGACCTGGTGTTCTCCGACGTGCCCGGTCGCGTGGCCAAGGCCCTGCTCGACCTGTCGGCCCGGTTCGGCCGCTCCGCCGACGACGGCGTGCACGTCCACCACGACCTCACCCAGGAGGAGCTCGCCCAGCTCGTCGGCGCCTCCCGGGAGACCGTCAACAAGGCACTCGCCGACTTCGCCCACCGTGGCTGGCTCCGGCTCGAGCCGCGCTCGGTGGTCATCATCGACCTCGAGCGGCTGCAGCGCCGCGCCCGCTGACCACCGCACCCGCCGTGCCTCCACCCGCACCGAAACCGCACCTTCACCCGCACCGAAATCGCAGAACTGCCCCGCGACGCTAGGCTGGAGCCGTGCTCAGACTCGGGTTTCCGGTGATCGGTGTGGTCGACCTGCCCCGCGCCGTTGCCTTCTGGTCCGCAGCGCTCGACCTCGTCGTCTCCGACGAGTGGAAGAGTGACGACTGGACGACGCTGCACCACGCAGACGGTTCCGGCCGCGCGCTGGGCCTACAGCGCAGCGAGTCGCCGGTGGAGGCGCACCCGCGCGTCCACCTCGACCTGTTCACCGACACCAGGGCCGAGCAGGAGGCGGAGGTCGAGCGACTCGTGGGCCTCGGCGCACGCAGGCTCGACTGGGATCTGTATCCGCCGGACCCGGACTTCGTGGTCCTCGGTGACCCGGACGGCAACGCCTTCTGCGTCGTCGACCTGAGCGCGCCCTAGCAAGGGACGGCGCTCCTGCCTCACTCGCGCAGGTAGTCCAGTTGCGCGCGAACCGAGAGCTCTGCGGCGGGCCACAGCACCGGGTCGACGTCGACGTACACGTGCTCGACCACCTCTCCCGGCGTACTCGCGCCGGCGGTCACGGCGGCGCGCACCTGCTCCAGCCGCTCGGCGCGATGGGCGAGGTAATGGTCGAGCACGGCGAGCGCGTCGTCGATCACGGGGCCGTGCCCTGGCAAGACCGAGTCGATCCCGGCCGCCTCGGCCAGCCGGTGCAGCCGGCGCAGCGAGCCCAGGTAGGCACCGAGCCTGCCGTCGGGATGAGCGACGACGGTGGTGCCCCGGCCCAGCACCGTGTCGCCGGTCAGCACCGCGCGGTCCTCGGGCACCACGAAGGACAACGAGTCGCTGGTGTGCCCAGGCGTCCCGACCACCCGCACCTCGAGCCCGTCGATGTCCACCACGTCGCCGTCGCCGAGGCCCTCGTCGCCCAGCCGGTGCTGCGGGTCCAGGGCACGTACCCCGCAGCCGGCGCGCTCGGCGAAGACCCGCGCGCCCTCGGAGTGGTCGAGATGCCCGTGGGTGAGGAGTACGGCGCTCACGTCACCGGCCCGATCCGCGACCTCGCGCAGATGGGTCTCGTGCAGCGGACCGGGATCGATGACGACCGAGCGGCCCGCAGGCGACCCACGCACGATCCAGGTGTTGGTGCCCTCGAGAGTCATCGGGCCGGCGTTGGGCGCCAGCACGCACTCGGCGTGCAGACCGGCACGACCACCCTGCCAGCCGGCACGACGATCCTGCCAGCCGGCACGACCACTCTGGCAGTCCGCCACGTCAGTCCACCGCGAGGTAACCGCCGGCCGCGTCGAAGACCACCCGCGGGCAGATTGTGGTGACCGCGCGGCCGGCCGCTCGCGCCAGCGCGTCGGCGGGCTCGGAGAGGTCGGAGAGCTCGCGCATCGCCGCGTAGGTGGGCGGCAGCATCCGCATCGACTCCTCGTCGACACCGGCCACGGCAGCCGCCGGGCGCATCCACGCCACCCGGTCGGCCTCGCCGGACACGTCCCGAGTGCGCTGGCCCGCGGGGAGTACGGCGACGAAGAACCGGGTGTCGTAACGACGCGGCTCGAACTCGGGCGTGATCCAGTGCGCCCAGAGAGCGAGCAGATCCGAGCGCAGCACTAGACCCCTGCGGTGCAGAAACTCCGAGAAGGCCAGCTCACGTCCGACCAGGCCGGCGCGGTCGGCCTCCCAGTCCTCGCCGGTGGTGTCGGTGACCACGGTGTCCGCGGACGGGCCGGCGAGCAACACGCCGGACTCCTCGAAGGTCTCGCGCACCGCGGCACAGACCAGCGCCCGCGCCAGCGACTCCGGACACTGCATCCGCGCGGCCCACTCGGCCGCATCCGGCCCTGCCCACGCCGTACTCGTGTCCTTGTCGCGGGCATCCACGCCACCGCCGGGGAAGGCGTACATGCCGCCGGCGAACGGCATCCCCAGATGCCGGCGCAGCAGGTAGGACTCGACGCCGGCTGGGCCGGGACGCAGCAGCACGACCGTGGCAGCGTCGCGCGGTTCCGCCGGCGGCCGGTCACCCTCGGCGAACGATCGGGCGTGCGCGACCAGCTCAGGTGGCAGCCGGCGGCTGTTGTCCATGGGGTCAGGAGACTTCGACGATCAGCTCGACCTCGACCGGGGCGTCGAGCGGGAGCACGGGTACGCCGACCGCGGATCGAGCGTGCCGCCCCGCCTCGCCGAACACGTCTCCGAGCAGCTCCGACGCGCCGTTCGCGACCTGAGGCTGGGCGGTGAAGTCGGGGGTGGAGGCGACGAACGCAACGGCCTTGACCACACGCGTGACGCCGGACAGGTCACCGATCTCCGCCTTGATCGCGGCCAGCGCGTTGAGCACACACTGCTGGGCGCAGGCCTGGGCCTCTTCGAGCGTGACCTCGCCGCCGACCTTGCCCGCGGTGACCAGCCGGCCGTCCCGCATCGGCAACTGGCCCGAGGTGAAGACGTAGTTGCCGGTTCGCACGGTCGGCACGTACGCGGCGACGGGCTTGACCACTTCCGGCACGCTGAAGCCGAGTCTGGCGAGGTTGTCCTCCGGCGTGGCCATCAGCTCTTCTCCCGCTTCAGGTAGGCCACGACGTTCTCCGGGTTCGGGCCGGGCACCACCTGCACGAGCTCCCAGCCGTCCTCGCCCCAGTTGTCCAGGATGTCCTTGGTCACGTGCACGAGCAGCGGCACGGTTGCGTATTCCCACTTCGTCATAAGCCGGACTCTAGTCGTTGTGACGTGTCGGGTTTCCTTGCCGTCCGCGGGTGTCCACGTTCCACGGTCCCGTGAACGTCGTACGCCGAATGGCCAGGACCGCGCTCACCGTCTACGGCTCCGTGAAACACGTCCGCGCGGTGCAGCGCGTCGGCACTAGGGTGGCGTCGATGAACACCCAGGACTCGTCGACCCGTCCGAACGGCAAGCCCGACGCCGTGTACACCTACGGCTCCCACCCCGACCAGCTGATCGACGTGCACCTGCCGCCGCGCCCGCTCGACAGCTCGGACCGGGCGCCGGTGGTGGTGCTGCTGCACGGCGGCTTCTGGCGGCAGGAGTACGACCGCACGCACACCCGTTCGTTCGCGCAGGCGGTCGCCGCCGAGGGGTACGTCGTGATGACGCCGGAGTACCGGCGGACCGGCGGCGACGGCGGCTACCCGGAGACGTTCGACGACGTGACGGCGGCCGTCGCCGCCGTGCCCGAGATCGAGTCGGTCGCGCCGGGACGGGCCGACCTCGACGACGTGTCGCTGGTCGGCCACTCGGCGGGCGGGCATCTGGCGATGTGGACGGCGCTGCGCCCGGATGCACCCCGGCTGCGGGCGGTCGTCGCGCTCGCACCGGTGGCGGATCTGGTCGACGGCTACTGGCGCGGTCTCGGCGACGGGGCGGTGGCCGACCTGATGGGCACCTCACCGCACCAGCAGCCCGAGATCTACGCCGCCGCCGACCCGGCGCAACTGCTGCAGGCGTCTACCCCCACCGCGCCGATCACCGTCATCCACGGCGACCAGGACATGGCGGTGCCGATCGAGAGCTCGCGCGGGCTGACGGGTGTGGACCTGGTGGAGCTGGAGGGGGTCGACCATTTCGTGCTGATCCAGCCGGGGTCCGCCGCCTGGCCCGCCGTACTCGCCGCCCTGCGGTGAGGCGAAGATGCCTGGAAGGTAAGGACTGCCGCACCGGCGGCAACGCTCACCCGCTGCCGTGGTGATGGAGCCGCACGAACTCCAGGTGCCGTTCGTACTGGTCGAGGATGTCGTCGATGAGCTGGCCGTGCGTGTAGCCCATCACGTCGTACCCCTGGCCGCCTTCCTCGAGGTGCACCTCGAGCCGGTAGTGGGCGCGCTCGCCGTCGCGGACCTGTGCCAGGTGCGGCGGCAGGTCGACCTGCTGGGGGATGACCTGGTAGCGGAATGGAGTGCCGTCACCCAGGTCTGCCTCGAGCTCGACGTGCGGGGCCGCGGAGTCGGCCGCGCTGTCACGTATCACCGCCTCGATGCCGTGCCCGTGCAACTCCTGACCGACCTCGGTCATCGCCGGGGCGGCGACCTCGGCGAGGAATACCACGGCGCGCTCGCGGTCGGCGAAGTCCATGCTGCGGCGGAGACGCTGCCGCCACGCCCTCGACGCGGTCGGGTCGTCGCTGACCGTGCTGCGGCCTGACAGCAAAGTGGGCAAGGTTCGTCTCCGGCTGTCCTCGCGCAGCCCCTCGGTGCGCAGTGCGCTGTACAGGCCGACCATCACGAGGATCATCACGAACGCGAACGGCAGCCCCATGATGATCGTGGCGTTCTGCAGTGCCGTGACTCCGTCCACGAGCAACATGGCCAGCGTGAGCAGTCCGGTGAGCGCTGCCCAGAAGATCCGCAGGGGCGCGGGTGCGTCGTCCCGCGGCGACTTGCGATAGGAGGTGAGGTCGCCCATCACCAGAGCGGCGGAGTCGGCGGAGGTGACGTAGAACAACAGCCCGACGAAGGTGGCGAGCCCGGCAATGAAGAAGAACGCCGGATACTGCTCGAGCAGCGTGTAGAAGCCCTCGGCCGGTTGGTTCACCGCAGTCTCGCCGAACTGCTCGTTCCCGCTTCGCACGATCGACAGGGCGCTGTTGCCGAAGATCGATACCCACATGAGGATGTAGAGGAAGGGGATCGTGAGCGTCCCGGCGACGAACTGGCGGATGGTACGGCCACGGGAGATCCGGGCCAGGAACAGCCCGACGAAGGACGCCCAGGCGATCCACCACGCCCAGAAGAACAGCGTCCAGGCGTTCAGCCAGTCCGTCGGGCTCTCGAAGGCGAAGGTCTGCATGGTCAGGCTGGGGAAGTCGCTCACGTAGTCGCCGATGTTGAGCACGAACGCGTTGAGCAGAAAGGCGGTCCTGCCGGTGACGAGGATGAAGAGCGCCAGGAAGATGGCCAGCAGGACGTTGAGCTGGGACAGCAGTCGGATGCCCCGGTCGACTCCACTGATCGCCGACACCGTCGCCATCGAGACGGCGAGCACGACGAGCCCGATCTGCGCCGGCAGGCCCTCGGGAATGCCGAACAGCGCGGTCAGTCCGTAGTTGAGCAGGACCACGCCGATCCCGAGCGAGGTCGCGACCCCGAAGATGGTGCCGAGCACGGTAGCCAGGTCGACGCCGTGCCCTAGCGGGCCGTAGATGCGCTTGCCGAAAATCGGGTACAGCGCCGAACGAACGCTCAGCGGCAGGTTCATCCGGAAAGCGAAGTACGCCAGCGCGATCCCCATCAGCGAGTACATCCCCCAGCCCGACAGACCGTAGTGGAAGAGCGTCCACGTCACCGCGTCCCGAGCGGCGTCGACGGTCTCCCCCTGGCCCACGGGCGGGGTGAGATACTGCGTCACGGGCTCGGCGACCGAGAAGAACATCAGGTCGGTGCCGATCCCGGCAGCGAACAGCATGGCCGCCCAGGAGAACGTGCTGAACTCAGGCGTGGAATGCGCCGGCCCCAGCTTCGTCTTGCCGTACCGGGAGACGCCGAGGAATATCACGAAGGCCAGCACGACCGTGGCGAGCAGGATGTAGAACCAGCCCAGCCAGTTCGAGACCCAGCCGACGAGTACGCCGATCGCGGCGGAGGCGTTATCGGGGGCGACGATCGCCCACAGCGCGACCGCCAGGACGCCGGCGGCGGAGCCGACGAAAACGGGCCAGTTGACACGGACGGCGGGCTCGGTGTCCTGCCGCTCGGGCTCGGTGGTCTGGCTCATGTCCGTGCTCCGGTGCCGGACAGGTTGCGCGGGTCGCCCGGCGGGTACAGCGGGTCGTTGTCCCGGTAGCGGTAGTACGGGACGTCCGCCGGCGCGAGCGGGGTGTTGCCCAAGATCAGGTCGGCGGACTTCTCGGCGAGCATCATCACCGGCGCGTAGATGTTGCCGTTGGTGATGTAGGGCATCGCGGAGGCATCCACTACGCGCAGGCCGGTGACGCCGTGCACACGCATGCTGGCCGGGTCGAGCACGCTTCGCTCGTCGGTGCCCATCCGCGCCGTACACGAGGGGTGCAGCGCAGTCTCGGCGTCCCTGGCGACCCAGTCGAGGATTTCCTGGTCGGTCTCGACCGCGGACCCCGGCGAGAGCTCGCCGGCGTTGAAGGGGTCGAAGGCGGTCTGGTTCATGATCTCGCGGGTCGCGCGGACCATCTCGATCCACTCCCGGCGGTCGTTCTCCGTCGACAGGTAGTTGAACTGCAGCGCCGGGTGCTCGAACGGATCGGTGGACCGCAGCCGCACGGTCCCCCGGCAGTCGGAGTACATCGGCCCGATGTGCACCTGGTAGCCGTGCTCGGCCGCCGGTCGCGACCCGTCGTACCTGATCGCGATCGGCAGGAAGTGGAACATCAGGTTCGGGTAGTCGACCCGGTCGTTGCTGCGGATGAACCCGCCGGCCTCGAAATGGTTGGAGGCCCCCACGCCGCTACGCAGCAGCATCCACTCCAGACCGATCCGCGGTTTGTGGCGGTGCTTGAGCCATGGGGCGATCGAGACCGGCTGCTTGCTCTCGTACTGGACATAGACCTCCAAGTGGTCCTGGAGGTTCTCGCCGACGCCGGGCAGGTCGGCGACCACGTCGATACCCAGCGGGCGCAGGTCTTTCGCGTCGCCGATGCCGGAGAGCTGCAGGAGCTGCGGGGAGTTGATCGCGCCGCCGCACACGATGACCTCCCCGGCACGCGCCGTCCGGCGTGCCTTGCCGGCCCGGACGTAGTCGACGCCGACGACCCGCGTGCCCTCGGTGACGAGCCCGGTGGCATGCGCGAGCGTCTCGACCGTGAGGTTGGGCCGCCTCATCACCGGGTGGAGGTACGCGCGCGACGCGCTGAGCCGACGTCCGCGGTGCACGTTGCGGTCGAACGGTGCGAAGCCCTCCTGCCGGTAGCCGTTGACGTCGTCGGTCAGGGGGTGTCCTGCCTGCTGGACCGCCTCGAAGAACGCACCGAACAGTGGGTTGGTCGCGGGACCGCGCTCGAGCACCAGCGGCCCACTCCCGCCACGCCACCGGTCCGCACCCGCGACGCAGGTCTCCATCCGTTTGAAGTACGGCAGGCAGTGGGCGTAGTCCCATTGCTCCATGCCCGGGTCGGCCGCCCAGCGCTGATAGTCCAGCGGGTTGCCGCGCTGGAAGATCATCCCGTTGATGCTGCTGGAGCCGCCGAGCACCTTGCCCCGCGCGTGGAAGACCCGACGTCCGCCCATGTGCGGCTCCGGCTCGGACTCGTACTTCCAGTCGTAGAGCCGGTTGCCGATCGGGTACGGCAGTGCAGCGGGCATGTTGATCAACGGATCGGCCCGGAAGTCGCTGCGCCCCGCCTCCAGGACCAGCACCGAGGTGCCCGGGTCGGCACTCAGCCGGTTGGCCAACGCCGAGCCCGCCGAGCCGCCGCCGACGATGACGAAGTCCCAGTGCCTGGTGGTTCCGGGCTTGATGCCTTTGCGCCGGATGCTGTCGCGCATTGTCACGGACGTGCCTCGCTCTCGTCCGAAGCAGCCGAGCCGAACCACCGCCAGGCCGCGGGTTCGATGTTGTGCCAGATGTGCATAGTCTCGCGGCAGTCGCCGGGCCCCGCTAGCCCCAGTTCTGGCGGATCCCCGACAGCGGCGTCTGACGCTCCTGGGAGGCTGCTCGGTCGTCGTGCGGACACCGTCGGGCCCGTGCCGGAGTGGCCCGGTTTGTGTTCACAGGTGGACAATTGTTGGATTTTGTCCACAACCCGAGCGGCCGGGCAAGATGGCCATATGGCGCAGATCCCCGTCGAGATCCCGCGCGGCCTGGCTGCCCGGGCAGCACTCGGAAGCGACTGGGCGGACTGGCTCGATCGACTGCCACAACTGGTCGCGGCGCTGGTCGAGGAGTGGGAGCTGAGATATGACGGTCCACCCCGACACGGGTTCGCCTCACTCGTCGTTCCGGTGCAAACTCCCGACCGGCCCGCCGCCCTCAAGGTCACCTTCGACGGCGACGACGAGTCCGTGCACGAGGGCCTGGCGCTGCAGCACTGGGGAGGTCGAGGCGCCGTCCAACTGCTGCGCGCCGACCCGCATCGGCGAGCCCTGCTGCTGGAGCGGCTGCACACCGAGGACCTGAGCGGAGTGTGGGACATCGATGCCTGCGAGATCGTGGCCGGCGCCTACGCGCGCATCCACGTGCCGGCAGTGCCGCAACTGCGCCCGCTCACGTCGTACCTCGACTCCTGGAACGACGGTTTGGCCAACCTCCCCAGGGATGCCCCGTTGCCTCGTCGCCTGGTGGAGCACGCGGTCTCCCTCGCCAGGTCCTTCAGCACCGATGCGGCCAGCACCGGGACGCTGATCCACGGCGACCTGCACTACGCGAACATGCTCGCGGCCGACCGTGAGCCATGGTTGGTGGTCGACCCGAAACCGATGTCAGGGGACGCCCACTACGAGGTGGCGCCGCTGTTGTGGAACCGCTGGGAAGAGATGACGCACAACGTGCGTGACGCGATTCGGCGCCGCTTTCACACGGTGGTCGACACCGCCGGGCTCGACGAAGACCGCGCCCGTGACTGGGTCGTCGTCCGGTCGCTGCACAACGCCTTCTGGACTGTCGACGACGCTCGCCGGCTGCACGAGCCGATCGGCGCGCAGGGACGGGAGTGGATCACCCGGATGATTGCGGTGGCCAAGTCGGTGCAGGGCTGACCCACGGCTCGAGCCTCGTCGGCCGGTCACGGCGTCGATCGAGGAAGGGCAGCCGCGGCGATGAAGTCGTCGTGGATGACCATCAGAGGTCAGCAGCCGGCGGATAGCCTGAGACGGTGCAGCCCGACACCGAGCAGCCCGACACCGAGCAGCCCGACACCGTGCAGCTCGGGCCCGGTCGCGCGCCGCTGCGAGAGCGGCTGACCGACGGGCACCGGCGGCGATTGACGTTGTTCGTCGTGTTCGTGGTCGGCGCCGTCGTCGGAAGCGCCGTGGTCAGCGCACTCTCCACCGGGTCCAGCCCGCACCAGCCGGAGCTGCACGTCAACGTCGCCGATGTGTCGCGCTTCGGCAACAGCGAGTTCACGGTCGACCTGCGAGTCCGCAACGAGGGCCCTGAGCAGGTGCACATCGAGCGGGTGTCGGCGGAGACCAACGGCTATGCGCTGCTGTACGCCGCACCTCGTCCACCAGACGGCGGGCCGCCACTGCGAGTCGATCCCGGCTCCACCGGATCCGTGGGGTTGACACTTCGCCCGTACTGCCTGAGCGACGGCGCTTCGAACGTGACGCTGTTGCTGGTGCTGGCCGGAGATGCCGGATCCGGACAGACCCTCGCACTGCCGGTGCCCGACCTCGACCGCAGACTCGGGGTCGAGCACCGGGCGTCGTGCGCCATCAGCCATCGGCCCGGCGACTACACGGTTTCGATGCTCGCATCGCGCATTCCGGCATGGTCCGACGGGCGACAGTTGGTGATCGCCGTGCGGGTCAGCGCGCACGGCGAGCTGTCGCATGGCCTCGAGCTCGCCGAGGTCCGACCGCACCTGGTCGGTATCGTCGGGCACTTCCTGCCCGGCCACGGCGACGGGGCGGTGGAGTCACTCGGCGAGGCAGGGATCACCGGGGAGCTGTGGCTCCGCATGCGCGACTGCCGCAGGGCGGCCGGTCTCGACTGGGGCCGGCCCTGGGCGGCGTACTCGAACGGCGTCGGCATCGAGCTCTACGTGGAGAAGCCGGCCTCGGGAAGTGCGGTGCGGGTCCAGCGCAACGGCCGACTGCTGTCGCGGATCCACCGCTGGGTCGACGCCGCCTGTGCCGTGCGGTGATCACAACTGCGCCGAGACGTTCTCGTCGCGCGGGTGGACGGAGACCGCCGCCAGCCGTCGTCAGGCCGCGCCGTAGGCGGTGAACGTGCACCAGGCCGGGTACGCCCGCGGATCCGACCGGTCGATCGCCGCACGGGCAGCGTGCAAGGCATCGGCCAGCGTCAGCCCGGACCGGATCCCGTCGTGCAGCGCCAGCATCAGCGGCGCCACGTGATGGTCGAGCACGAGCAGGGTGCTGGCTACGACCCCCGCCGCGCCTCGGGTCAGCAGCGTGCCGATGAAGCCGAGCACCTCGTTGCCGGGATAGCTGACGCCGCCGCCGACATCGCAGGCGGCGAGCACCAGCCGATGCGGCACTCCCCCGCGACGGTCCAGCTCGTGCACGGTCAGGTTGCCGTCCGACAGGTGCAGGCAGGAGAAGGTCGGGTTGTCGGCACGGACCTCGCCATGGCATGACAGATGCGCCAGCGCAGCACCGTCGAGTGCGTGCTTCACCGCGTCGACGCCGCTGTGGGGAGGCGTCAGCACGACCGGCCGCGGATACCGGTCGGCCAGCGCCGACACCTCCGCTACCGCCGCATCCAGCCCGGGCCCGGCGGCCAGCACGACGGGCCCCGGCGGCGCCGCCACCGCCAAGCTGCCCATCCACAGCGTCGCCGACGGCGCCACCGACACCGGGCAGTCGAACATCGCCGACCACGGCACCCGCTGCAGGTCTCCCACCGGCACCACCACGACGGACTCCGGTTCGGGCACGGCGAGCGGCGCGACCAGCATGGCTCGCAGCGACTCGACCAGACTCGTCGCGGCCTGGTGCAGGAACGCCGCCATCGCCGGCACGCACACGTTGAGCGCGTGCAGCGCCGATCTGAGCTCGTCGATCTCCACCTCGACCGTGGCGCGGTCAGCGACCTGCACGACCCGGGTACGCCGACCCTGGACGACCGTGGCCATGATCTGGCCGTCGTGCACGTCGTACTCGACGAGCGTGCGGTGCGCCAACGCCTGCCGCAGCGCCTTGATCGAGAAGGGCTGCGCATCGCCTCGGTGGCCGGTGGGACTGTCCGCGAGCCAACCGCTGTGCCTGATGCGGGCCTCGACCTCCGACTGCCGCGACAACAGCGCCGGAAGTGCCGACTTGTCCGCGCGGCGTGCCCGCGCGATCTCGGTCTGCACCGCCCGCAAGGCACCGAGCTCGTCGTCCACCCCGTCGGTCGGATCGGGTCCGGTTGCCGAGAGGGCCGCAGCCCGCGTGCTCTCCATCCAGGACAGCACCTGACCGGCGGAACGGTTCCGCTGCACCGCTCCGAGGCCCAGCGTCGACAGCTCCGCGCCGTGCCACGAGGCCAGCGCCCGCAGCTCGGTCGACGGCAGCGCGGCGCGATGCGTGGCGAGGTCGGCGAGCCCTCGCCGGCACGCGCGCAGCAGACCGTCGTCGTCGCCGCGCGCCTGCGCCGCGAGCGCTCGCGCGAGGTGCCCCTTGATGCGAGCGAGCACCGGCACCTGCGGCGCGAACTGCGCGGCGCGCTCCCAGTCCCGGATGGCCAGCGCACGACGTCCGGTCGCCGCGGCCACGCGGCCCGCCGCGAGGTAGGCATCTGCCGCGGACTGGGGGATTTCGCATCGGTCGAGCACCCGCGCGGCCCGCACCGCCAGTGCGTGGTCCTCTCGACGCACTGTCTGCTGCGCCAGCCGGGCCTCGACGGCCACCAGACTGGCGCGTGCCCGCCAGTCGGGGCGCCGCTGCCGCCGCAGGCTCGCCGCCGTCTGCTCTGCGAGCCTCTCCGCGTCCCGGCTGTCCCCCATCGCCAGGGAGAGATGGGCAGACCGCAGCTGTGCTTCCGCTGCCATCAGGTCCACGCCTTGCGCCTGCAACATCTGCGCGGCGCGGTCGGCTTGCTCACGTGCCTCCGGCAGCAGCCGGAGGTTGAGCAGCGCCTCCGCGTACTCGGCGAACAGCTCGCCGAGCGGAAGGGCGGCCTTCTCCCACAGCAGGATTGCCTCGTCGAACCGTGCTACGCCCTCGGTCAGACGCCCGGCCTGTACGACCGACCACGCCCGCGTCTCGGCCACCAGAGCGACGTAGGCCGGGCCGGCGTGTTCCGCCGCTGCCGCGGCGTGGTGCAACCGACGCGCCGCCTCGGCATGGTGGCCGAGGGACGCCTCGACCATACCGAGATTGTTGGCGGCACCGGCTCGTTCGACAGCCGTGAGATTCGAGGCCCCGAGGATGCGCGCGTACAGGGTGGCGGCGTCGCCCAGCCGCCCGGCGTTGTGTGCCAACGCCGCTCGCTGCAGATCGACCTGGACGAGGTCGTCCGCACCGACCAACTCGGCCGCACGGTCCAGGTCGCGCACTGCCAAGAGGGTGCGACCCAGCTCATGCCGCAGCGCGGCGCGGCTCACGAGCACGTCACCGAGGGCCCGGGCCAACCCGTGCCGGCGCGCCAACCGGACCGCCTCGTCCAACGAGGCGCTCGCCCGATCCGGCTCGAGCAGGTAGCGGCATGCGTGGGCGTAGGCCCGCAGGGCCGCCACCAGTGCCTCGCGGTCCCCGACGTTGCGCGACTCGGCGACCAGGGCCTCCGCCTCGACGCACGAACGGCTGGGGTGTCCCTGCGCCAGCGAGTACAGCTGGGTGGCGCGTATCAGAAGATCGCTACGCGTCTCCTGGTATGTGGACAAGCCGTCCTCACCAGCCATGAGCACAAGGCTAAGGTCAATCCATTTCCTGGGAGGACATGGTCATGACTTCGAACCGGCAATGCGACGCCATCGAGAAGCAGCAGCACGACGCGGCCGCCCGTGCGGCACTGCTCGACCTGCTGCGCACTCGGCATGCGGACACCGGCAGCCGGTTCGACGTCGCCCCGACGACTGACCGCGACGTGCTCCTCGTCGCGTCCGAGCTGCTCGCGAACCCGGCGGACATCACCTCAAACGCTGACCGAACCATCGCTGATGCGGGTTTCGAGGTCGAGTCGATCGGGTGTCTCGACGACCGCGTCGTGCGTATCCACCGGCCAAACACGGACCGAGAGCGTGTCGACGACCTGCGGGCAGCGCTTGCCGCCGAGAAGGTGCAGACCTCGTTTGCCTATGTCACCCCCAACAAGGTGGTCATCAAGTCCGAGGCAACGCCGGAACGAGCCGATCATGGCTCCATCCGCCGCGTGAGCCGCCGGGGCGCCGATCACCCTGCGCTGACGATCCCGGTCGCGATCCTCGACACGGGGGTCGCGCTGTGCGGACGAGACGACGGCTGGCTCCAGGGCTTGGAGACCGAGGCCAACCGCGATCCGCTCGACGTCTTTCCTCGACCCAACGGCCTGCTCGACTTCGCGGCCGGCCATGGCACCTTCATCGCTGGGCTTTTCGAGCAGGTTGACGGCGACCTCGACCTGCGCGTGCGCAGGGTGCTCGACACGGACGGCATCGTCGGTGAGGTCGACGTGGCGTGCGCCCTGGTCACCTGCGTGCGCGAGGAGGTGACGCCGGGCGGCAAGCTCGTCGTCAACCTCTCACTCGGCACCGACACCCTCGACGGTGAACCACCATTGGCCTTGCGCGTCGCACTGGACCTTGTCCGCGAGATCGAGGACGAGCGCTCGGCCGAGGTCATGCTGGTTGCTGCGGCGGGCAACGACGGCCTGTCCCAGCACTGTTGGCCGGCAGCGTTCGCGGAGACCGACGACCGGGTGATTGCCGTCGCAGCCCTGGATGAGCACGACCGACCGGCCAACTGGTCGACGCACGGTCCGTGGGTCACCTGCTCCACCGTCGGAGTCTCCGTGGTCTCGACCTTCGTCACCGGCAAGGAGGACCCCGGCATCGATGCGCGCTGGGAGAGGTTCGGGCGGAACGCCTGGGCCAGCTGGACGGGTACGTCGTTCGCCGCGCCGCAGGTCGCCGCCCGGATCGCGAGCATCGCTGCGGCCCGGGGCGTGTCGTTGGCCGCGGCGAAGGAGCAGCTGTTCGCCGACGCAGGCATCGGCACCGATCCCAACTACGGAACCCTGCTGAAGCTCAGGCCCTGAGGCCGACCGTCAGCCGACCTGTTCGACGATCCCCCATCCACCGTGGCGCGCTGCAGACTCAGGCGGTGGGCAGGACGACCTCACCACCGGGTACGGCGGGCAGGTCGCGGCCAATCTCCATGTCGAGCGGGTTGGTCAGACACCGCACGGAGCCACCGCCCTTGTGAAACTCGGTGACGTCGACCAGCACGATCGTGAAACCCCAGTCTTCCAGCATCGCGCGCACCCGGTCCGGGCACGCCGGCATCACGATCGTGCGCCCGACCACGAGCGAGTTCGCGCAGAAGGTCATCGCCTCCTGCTCGGTCAGCACCAGCGGCTCGGGCACCAGGTCCAGGAGGGCGGCGGCCGATGCGTCGTCGAACGCCGACGGGCACACCATGGCCCGCGACGCGTCGAGCGGGCAGAACGCCAGGTCGAGGTGGTACATGCCGGGATGGGTGATGCGCAACGCGCGGGCCCGGACCCCGAGCTCGGTGGCGACCGCCTTCAACCCCAGGTCGTCGGTGCGCTTGCCGTAGCCGACGACCAGCGCGTCGCCGAAGGGGAACGCGTCGCCGGCCTCGAAGTGGGCACCCACGCCGCCACGACCGACGAAGGAGGTCTTGAAGCCCGCGCCGGCGAACCAGCCGACCGCGGTCTCGGTCTCCATCCTGCGCTCGGCGAAGCGCATGTGCGACATCACCGCGCGGGCCGCGCCGGCCTCGTCCGTCATCGCCAGCCCGAGATTCATCGCGTAGACCATGTCGGGGGCGTCATCACGCTGTGCGAGCGTCTCGACGGTGGCGCCGGCCTCGATCAGCGCGCCGATCAGCCCGTCCCACTGCCGTCGAGTGCGGGCCGCGTCGGGCTGGTCTGCGAGGTCCATGTAGGGGTTGATCCGGTAGTCGACCCGGAAGTTGTCCGGCCGCACCATCAGGTACCGCCTGCCCCAACCAAGCGCAGCACCGGCCGAGCTGCCGAGTACGCCGTCCAGCGTCCGTCCCATCACAGACCTCCTCCCTGTCGGATTGTCTGACAATCCTACACTACCGGAGTTGCGGGAGACTTGGAGTCAAACCGCCACATCAAGTCGCGGCGCACCGTGATGGGGAGAAGGAATGTACGACTCGTTGCAGATCGAGCAGTCCACCACCGTGGAGCGGGTGGTCGACGAGCTGCGACGGGCGCTGTTCGACGGCGAGCTGGCGCCGGGTACGCCGCTGCGCGAGGTGGCGCTGGCCGAGGCGATGCACGTCAGCCGCGGCACCATCCGGGAGGCGCTGGGCGCGCTCGTCGCCGAAGGCCTCGCCGTGCGGGAGCCCAACCGCGGCGTCGCGGTCAACGCGCTCAGCCGGACCGACGTACGCGACGTGTGCCAGGCGCGCGCGGCGCTCGAGACAGCAGGCGTACGGCGCTGGGCCTCGGCGAAGAGTGCCGACAAGGCCGCGCTCCGGCAGGCGCTGGCCGACTACTCCCGCGCTGCGGATGCCGGCAACAGCTCGGCCGACCTGACCGCGGCCCATCTCGGGGTGCACCGCGCCCTGGTCGGTCTCACCGGCAGCGAGCGGCTGCTGGCCATGTCGGACTCGCTGTCTGCCGAGGTTCGCCTCGCGCTCGCCCATGTCGCTAGGGTGCGGCGCAACTCCCGCGAGCAGGTGTCGGCGCACCGCGACCTGGTCGGCATGCTCGAGCAAGGTGACATCGACACCGCCGTGCACGAGCTGGAGGGCCACCTCGCCCACGCCGAGTCGTCGATGATCGATGCCATCGCCAGACGCCACCGAAAGGCCCCACACTGATGTCGCTGCTGATCTCGCTGCTGATCAACGCGGCCGCGCTGGTGGCGGCGACCTGGCTGTTCGAGGGCATCACGCTGACCGGCGCGGACACCACCGAGCAGGGGCTGACGCTGCTCGTCGTGGCGGCGATCTTCGGCGTGGTCAACGCGATCGTCCGGCCGGTGGTCAAGGTTCTGTCGCTGCCGCTGTACGTCCTCACGCTCGGGCTGATCGCCTTTGTCATCAACGCGCTGATGTTGCTGCTCACGTCGTGGATCAGCGGCCAGCTCGGTGTGAGCTTCCACGTCGACGGCTTCTGGACCGCGCTCGGCGGTTCGATCGTGATCTCGATCGTGGTGATGCTGCTCGGCGCCGTACTCAAGGACCAGGACTGACCCGATGCCGGATCACCAGCTGCTGCCCACCCCACGAGTGCCCGAGGACGAGCCCTACCGGATCGGCGTGGTCTGCCTGGGCAACATCTGCCGCTCGCCCATCGCCGCGGTGGTGCTGCGCGACCGGATCGCCAAGGCCGGTCTCGCCGACCTGGTCGAGGTCGACTCCTCCGGCACCGGTGACTGGCACGTCGGCGGCCCGATGGACCGGCGCGCCGCCGCCGTACTCGCCGGGTCCGGGTACGACGGATCCGCGCACCGTGCCCAGCAGTTCGCACCACGCTGGTTCGGCGACCACGACCTGCTGCTGGTGATGGACGACGCCAACCTGCGGGTGGTGCACGACCTCGCACCCGACGACCGTGCGGCACAGCGCGTCCGGATGTTCCGCGCCTTCGACCCGCGCGCGGTCGACGGCGACCGGGAGGTGCCCGATCCCTACTACGGCGGTGACGACGGCTTCGCCCGGGTGCTGGACATCATCGAGCGCACCGCCGACGAGCTGGCGAAGCGCCTGCAGGAGCAGCTGCGACCGTCCTGATGGCTCTCCGGTCGCACCTACGGTCACCGGGAGCGGCCGGTACGGTCGAGACATGGCGCGGATGGGGACGATCGCGAGTCGGGCAGAGGCACTGCTCGGCTCCGCGGTCGTGGCCACCACCGCCGTGGCCGGAGGCGACATCTGCACCGCCACCCGGCTGCGGCTGTCCAACGGCCACTCGGCGCTGATCAAGACCCGCCCGCACCCACCTGCCGGGTTCTTCCCGGCGGAGGCCCGCGGGCTGGCCTGGCTGAGCGCCGCCGGCGGCGCGTGCGTCCCGAAGGTGCTGGCCAGCGCCGAGGACTGCCTGATCCTCGCCTGGGTGGAGCGGGGCGTGGCCTCGCCGGAGGCGGCCGAGGACTTCGGCCGCCAACTGGCGAAGACCCACGCCGCCGGCGCCGAGAGCTTCGGTGCCAGCGAGGACGGCTTCATCGGCATGTTGCCGCTGCCCAACGCGCCGGCCGACAGCTGGGCCGAGTTCTTCGCGACCCGGCGGGTGCTGCCCTACCTCAAGGCCGCGCGTGACCGTGGCGCGGTCACCACCGACGACGCGGCCGTGATCGAGCAGGTGCTGCGGCGCCTCGACGAGCTCGCCGGTCCGGCCGAGCCTCCTGCCCGCATCCACGGCGACATGTGGTCCGGCAACGTGCTGTGGAGCGCCGACCGGGACGTCTGGCTGATCGACCCGGCCGCCCACGGCGGCCACCGCGAGACGGACCTGGCGATGCTGGCACTGTTCGGCACCCCGCATCTGACGACCATCCTGGCGGCGTACGAGGAACAGGCGCCGCTGGCCGAGGGCTGGCAGGAGCGGCTTCCGCTGCACCAGCTGCACCCGTTGCTCGTGCACGCGGTGCACTTCGGTGGTGGCTACGGCGCCCGGGCGGCAGACGCCGCCCGGGCGGTCCTCGACGGCTCCGCTGGCGGCTCCAGCCACTGACGCGACAACACAGCACGCCGAAGTTCAGCACTGCGAGCCGGGATACGGCACTGCGGACAGCCCACCCGGCAAGGCCTAGACCAACGACCGCGACTGGGCCCTACTCGGGTGGCGGTGGGCCTACTCGCGTTGTGGTGGTGGTCCGTGTTCGTCCCGGCCGGCCCGGTGGCGGTCGGACGCACGGCCGCGCCAACTTGTGGGTCGGAGGAGGTCGGGGGCTGGTCGGGTTGGTCGGTGCCAGCCGGCGTGTTGAGGTGGCGTGTCGAGCGGTAGTTGGGTGGTGGCCGTGGTGAGTGCGGTGTCGGGGTTGGGGATGGTGCGGCCGAGGGGGTCGCGGAAGACGAACACCCGGTGGGGGTGGGCGGTGATGGTGTAGCCGCCTTCGTGGTGCCACCTGTGGTGGGTGCCGCACAGCGGGACCAGGTTGGCCAGCTCG
>DASSKO010000148.1:0-5852 GCA_035690425.1 Nocardioidaceae bacterium | reverse complement strand
ATCTCGACCGGGTCCATGCCCAGCTCGGCGGCGAGCTTGTCCATGATCGCCTCGTAGGCGTAGGCGGTCTGCACCGAGCCGAACCCCCGCATCGCGCCGCACGGCGGGTTGTTGGTGTAGACGCCGTAGCAGTCGACGTGGACGTTGGGGATCCGGTACGGCCCGACACCCATCGTGCCGGCATTGCCCACAACGGCGGGCGTGCTCGATGCGTAGGCGCCGCCGTCGAGGTAGACCTCGGCGCGCGCGTAGACGAGCCTGCCGGACCGGTCAGCGCCGTACTCGTAGTGCAGCTGGGCGGGGTGGCGGTGCACGTGCCCGAAGAACGACTCCTCGCGGCTGTAGGACATCTTGACCGGCTTGCCGGTGTGCATCGCCAGCATGCAGCCGTGCACGTGCATGGAGAGGTCCTCGCGGCCGCCGAAGGCTCCCCCGACCCCGGCCAGTGTCAACCGCACCTGCTCGGGGCGCAGACCCAGCGCCTGACAAATCTGGCGCTGGTCGACGTGCACCCACTGGGTCGCGACGTAGAGGTCGAGCCCGCCCTCGCCGTCGGGCACGGCCAGACCGGCCTCCGGACCCAGGAACGCCTGGTCCTGCATGCCGACCTCGTAGTCGGCGCTGACCACGACCTCGGCGGTCGGGTCGGCAGTGCCGGTGCGGATCCGCACGCGGCGCACCAGGTTGCCGTCGGGATGCACTCGTGGGGAGGCGTCGTCGAGTGCAACGCGCGCGTCCGTCACCGGCTCGAGCACCTCGTAGTCGACGGCGATCTTCTTCGCCGCCCGCCGCGCGGTCTCCGGGTGGTCGGCGGCGACCAGCGCGACCGGCTCGCCCTGGTAGCGCACCCGGTCGAAGGCCAGCACCGGTTGGTCCTGGATCTCCAGCCCATAGACGTTGCGGCCCGGCACGTCCTCATGGGTGAGTACGGCGAACACCCCGGCGGTGGCCAGCGCCGCGCCGATCTCGATCGATCGGATCCGGGCATGGGGGTGCGGGCTGCGCAGCGTGACTCCCCACAGCATGTCGTCCATCCACAGGTCACTGCCGTAGGCGAACTCGCCGCTGACCTTCAGCGTGCCATCCGGTCGTTGCGGGCTCGTGCCGACGCCAGCGTCGGTCCTGCCGCCCAGCCCGGACGACGCAGCTGTCGTCGGCACCGCGACCCTCGCGCCGAGATCGCAGTTGTCCCTCACCGTCATGTGATCACTCCTGCCCTGGTCAGCAAGGTGGTGCGAGCACCGCGCACGTCACGAGCGACCACCTGCTCGTCCACGGTGACCAGCTCGTCCCGCCGTACGACGGGTCGGCCGTGCACCAGCAGCAGCTCCAGCGGTGGCGGTGCCCCGAGCACCAGCGCTGCGACGGGGTCGCTGATGTCGATGTGGGGCAGGGTGTCGAGCCGCCACAGCGCCACGTCGGCGAGCTTGCCGGGCTCCAACGAGCCGATCTCGCCGTCCCAGCCGAGCACCTTCGCCCCGCCGATGGTCGCCATCTCCAGTGCGTCGCGGACGGTCAGTGCCTTCGGCCCGCCGGTGGCTCGCGCGAACAGCAGGGCGTGCCGCACCTCCTCCAGCAGCGACGCCGCCTCGTTGGAGGCGGATCCGTCGACCCCCAGGCCGACCGGCACCGCGGCGCCTCGCAGGTCGCGGCTGCGGCAGACGCCGGCGCCGAGCCGGGCGTTGGAGGACGGGCAGTGGCCGACACCGGTGCCGGTGGCGCCGAGCCGAGCGATGGCGGCATCGTCGAAGTGGATGCCGTGTGCCAGCCAGACGTCCGCACCGAGCCAGCCCACCGAGTCGACGTACTCGATCGGAGAGCAGCCGAACCGCTCCACGCAGAAATCGTGCTCGTCGGTGGTCTCCGCGAGGTGGGTGTGCAACCGGACGCCCTTGTCACGCGCGAGGTCCGCCGTCTGCGCGAGCAGATCACGGGTGACCGTGAACGGCGAGCAGGGCGCGACTCCGACGCGCAGCATCGAGTCCGGCGCGGGATCGTGGTGCTGGTCGATCGCCTCGACCGTGGCGGCGAGGATCGTGTCGAGGTCCTCGACGACGTGGTCCGGCGGCAGGCCGCCCTGGCTGCGGCCGAGGTCCATCGATCCGCGGGTGGGCATGAAGCGCAGACCCACCGACCGTGCGGCCTCGACCTCGGCACTCAGCAGGTCTCCGCTCTCGGCCGGGAAGACGTAGTGGTGGTCCGCCGAGGTCGTGCAGCCGGTGCGGGCCAGCCACGCGAGCGCACCGGTCGCGGCGGTGCGCACCAGGTCCTCGTCGATGAACCCCCAGATCGGGTAGAGCGTGGTGAGCCAGTCGAACAGCGACTCGTCCACGGCGAATCCACGCGTCAGCCACTGGTAGAGGTGATGGTGGGTGTTGACCAGCCCGGGGGTGGCCAGGCAGCCGGTGGCGTCGACGTAGGAAGCGTCCAGACCGGCGGGTGCGCGTCCTCGTGCGACCGTGGTGATCCGGGCGTCGGTGATGACGACGTGGCCGACCTGGTGCTCGGTGCGGTCGCCGTCCATCGTGACGACCGCGCAGCCGTCGAGTACGACGGTGCTCATGCCGGTCCGCGCCATCCCCGCCACCGCGCGTCTTTCACGGAACCGTGAACCACGTGCGCGGACGGCGCCGATCGGCGTACTTCTTTCACGGAAACGTGAACCGCGACCGTGCACCGCCTCATGCCGGGCCCGCCATCCGGTCGGCGGCCAGCCGGACCGCGTCCATGATCTTCTCGTAGCCGGTGCACCGGCACAGATTGCCGGCGAGCGCCTCGCGGATCTCGGAGTCGCCGGGACGCGGTGTGCGAGCGAGCAGGTCGTGGGTGGCGACGACGAGCCCCGGTGTGCAGAAGCCGCACTGCACGGCACCTGCCTCCAAGAACGCCTGCTGCACCGGGTGCAGCGCGTCGTCGTCGGCCAGACCCTCGACCGTGACGATCTCCGCGCCATTGGCCTGCCCGGCGGCGATCAGGCAGGAGCACGCGGCGACGCCGTCGAAGTACACCGTGCAGGACCCGCACTCTCCTTGCTCACAAGCGTTCTTGGTCCCGGGCAGGCCCATTCGCTCCCGCAGGACGTACATCAGGCTCTCACCCTCCCAGACGTCGTCGACCCGCCGCGACTCCCCGTTGACCGTCGTGACGATGCGCATCAGATCTCCCCTCCGCCAGCGGCGTATTCGGCCCACGCCCAGCCCAGCGTCCGCCGGGCCATCACCGTCAGCGCGTGCAACCGGTAGATCGCGGTGCCACGGACGTCGTCGATGGGTGCGGCGGCTGCGCGCACCCGCTGGGCGAACTCCGCGGCCAGGGTCTCCGGCAGCGGCGCACGCGACTCCCACAGGTTGTCGGCCCGCAGCGCCTGCGTGAGGAAGTGCTCGGCGTCGGTCGCGCGCCGGGGGGTCGGTGCGGCCGAGCCGATGCCGGTGCGGACCACCCGACGGTCCGGGTGCAGCGCGATGCCGAAAGCAGTGACCGCGATCACCATCGCATTGCGGGTCCCGATCTTGGAGAACTGCTGCGGTCCGGCCGGCGGGGTCACCCAGACCGCGGTGATCAGCTCGTCGGGCCGGCCGGCATGGCGCTTGACGCCGGTGAAGAAGTCCTGCACCGGCACGCGGCGCACACCGCCGGTGGAGGCGAGCTCGACCTCGGCCTCGGCCGCGAGCAGCGCCGGGTGCGCGTCACCGGCGGGCGAGGCCGCACCGAGGTTGCCCCCCACGCTGCCCCGGTTGCGGATCTGCGGCGATCCCACCGTGCGCGACGCCATCGCCAGCCCCGGCAGCTGGCCCGCGAGCTCCTCGATCACCCGGGTGTAGCTGACCGCGGCCCCGAGCCGGATCGCTCCGTCGGCCCGGCCCCACTCCGCGAGCTCGGGCACCCGGCACAGGTCGAGCAGATGGCCGGGCCGGCGCCGGTCGAAGTTCAGCTCGACCATCACGTCGGTGCCGCCCATGATCGGCACCGCCTCCGGATGCTCCTGCTTGGCGGCCAGCGCATCAGCCAGCGTCGCCGGGCTCAGGAACTCCACGTCGCGCCTCTGCCGACGGGGGCCCGCGCCACGGCGGCGGACGGCTGGTTGTCACGCTCGAGGTCCATCGCGCCAAGGCTGTCACGTGTTCGGCGTCACAGGCAGCAGATCCGGCAGTTGAAGTTCCGCGACTTCGCGCGAGGGCTTGCTCAGCCGGCGACGACGTTGACCAGTTTCGGGGCGCGCACGATCACCTTGCGGACCTCTCTGCCCTCCAGCGCGCGCTGCACTCCCCGGTCGGCCAGCGCCAGTGCCTCCAGCTCGGCGTCACCGATGTCCGGGGCGACCTCGAGCTTGGCGCGCAGCTTGCCCTGCACCTGCACGATCGCCGTCACCGACTCCTGCACCAGCAGCGACGGGTCGGCGCTGGGCCAGCCCGCGACCGCCACCGAGGGCTCGTGTCCGAGCGCCTCCCACATGTCCTCGGCCGTGTAGGGCGCGATCAGGCTCAGGATCACCGCGACCGTCTCCGCTGCCTCGCGTACAGCGGGGTCGGCCGGCCCGCAACCGGAGTCGATCGCCTTGCGGGTGGTGTTGACCAGCTCCATCGCACGGGCGACGACGACGTTGAAGCGGTAGGACTCCAGCAGCTCGGTGGCCTCGTGCACGACCCGGTGGGTGGCGCGTCGCAGTGTCACTTCGCCGGTCGCCGGATCCGTGCCGGGGTCGCTGGCCACGTCACCGGCCAGCCGCCGGGCGCGCTGCAGAAACCTCAGCGAGCCGGACGGCGACATGTCGGCCCAGTCGATGTCGTCCTCGGGCGGTCCGGCGAACACCATCGTCAACCGCACCGCGTCCACGCCGTACTCGTCGATCTGCGCGCCCAGGTCGACACCGTTGCCGAGGGACTTGCTCATCGCCTTGCCCCGGTTGATCACCTGGCCCTGGTTGATCAGCGCGTCGAACGGCTCGACGAAGTCGAGCATGCCCATGTCATACAGGACCTTGGTGAAGAAGCGGCTGTAAAGCAGGTGCAGAATCGCGTGCTCGACACCCCCCACGTACATCCGTGCGGGCATCCAGCGGCGCACCGCCTCGGGGTCGAACGGCCCGTCGGTGTAGCCCGGCGAGCAGTACCGCAGGAAGTACCACGACGAGTCGACGAAGGTGTCCATGGTGTCGGTGTCGCGCCGCGCGTCGCCGCCGCAGGACGGGCAGGACGTCGCGACCCAGTCCGGCGCGGCGGCCAACGGCGACGTGCCCTTCGGTGCCAGGTCGGCGCCGCGCAGGTCGGGCAGCTCCACCGGCAGCTGGTCGTCGGGCACGGGCACCTCACCGCAGTCGGGGCAGTGCACGATCGGGATCGGGCAGCCCCAGTAGCGCTGCCGCGACAGCAGCCAGTCACGCAGGCGGTAGGTCGTCGTCGCCTCGCCCAGCTGGTTGGCCACCAGCCAGTCGGTGATCCGCTCCTTGGCCTCGTCGACGCCGAGGCCGTCCAGGGTCACCTCGTCGTTGGCGGAGTTGATCGCTGCGCCCTGGCCGACGTACGCCTCACCGTCGAAGCCGTCCGGCGGCTGCACCGTGCGCACGATCGGCAGGCCGTGCGCGGTCGCGAAGTCCCAGTCGCGCTGGTCTTGGCCGGGCACGGCCATGATCGCACCGGTGCCGTAGTCGGCCAGCACGTAGTCGGCGGCCCAGACGGGGATCCGCTCACCGTTGACCGGGTTGACCACGTGCACGCCCAGGAACACGCCGGTCTTCTCCCGGTCGGTCGACAACCGGTCCATCTCGGTCTCGCGCCTGACCTGCTCCAGGTAGGCCTCGAAGGCCTCCCGTTGCTCGGGCGCACATAGCTCAGCAGCCAACTTGGCGTCGGCCG
>DASSKO010000147.1:0-31449 GCA_035690425.1 Nocardioidaceae bacterium | reverse complement strand
GGTGCGCGCGGGCGAGAAGATGCTGCTGGTGTTCCTCGGCCGCACCCACTTCTACGAGGGGCACGGCGTCCGGCAGGTCGTCCATGGGCTGCGTACCGCCTCTGCAGCAGGCTGCTCCTCCGTCGTACTCACCAACGGCTGCGGGGGTCTGCGGGAGTCCTGGAGCCCGGGCACGCCCGTGCTGATCAAGGACCACATCAACCTGACCGGGACCTCCCCGGTCGAGGGCGCCAACTTCGTCGACCTCACCGACCTGTACAGCGCCCGGTTGCGCGCACTGTGCCACGAGGCGGAGTCGGGCCTCGACGAGGGTGTCTACGTGCAGTTCCCCGGACCGCACTACGAGACGCCCGCGGAGATCAACATGGTCCGCGCGATCGGCGGCGACCTGGTGGGGATGTCCACGGCGCTGGAGGCGATCGCGGCCCGCGAGGCCGGCATGGAGGTGCTGGGCATCTCCCTGGTGACCAACGCCGCCGCCGGCATCACCGGAGCCCCACTGGACCACGACGAGGTGCTGCGGGCGGGCCGGGACGCCGCAACCCGGATGGGCTCGCTGCTCGCAGCCGTCCTCCCCCGCATCTGATGCGCCGATGATGCCCAGGAAGAGGCGCTGTGTCGTGACCGGCGCCGCGGGCGCGATCGGGGGTGACCGACCTGCTCGGCGCTCGGGCACCCGGCACTCGGCTAGCCACCGTCCACAGCCGAGCTCGCCTTCGATGCGGCCAGGCAGCCCGCGGGCTAGGGTCGTCCACATGGACCTGATCGCCTATCTCGGCACGGTCGCTGCTCTGTGCGGCCTTGCCGTGGCCGGGATGCAGGCGATCGTCCGTCAGCTGGGCCACCGGATCGATGACCTCCACGGCCGGTTCGACGACGTCAACGCACGGTTCGACGACGTCAACGCACGCTTCGACACAGTCGACCGGCGCTTCGAGCAGGCCGATCACCGCTTCGCCGCCATTGAGGTCCGTCTGACCCGGCTGGAGACGCAGAGCGACTCGATCATCGCGGCGATGGCCGACCTCGGTCAGCGGGTCAACCTGCTGGAGCGACCCGGCCGCTGAGGCGCGCCGCGGCGATCGGTCATGATGTGACGATGACCGACGCGCAGCTGCTCGACCGTGCCCGCGACTGGCTCGCCGAGGACCCTGACCCCGACACCCGCTCGGAGCTGACCGAGGTGCTCCGGCGAGCCGAGTCCGAGGACCAGGCCGCGCTGGCGGACCTCGCCGACCGCTTCACGGGTCGTCTGGAGTTCGGCACCGCGGGGCTGCGGGGACCGCTCGGCGCCGGCCCGAACCGGATGAACCGCGCGACGGTCATCCGCGCAGCGGCCGGCCTGGCGGCCTACCTGACAGCGCACGGCGCCTCCGGCGGCGTGGTCGTCGGCTACGACGCGCGGCACAAGTCCGAGGAGTTCGCGCGCGACACCGCGGCGGTGATGCGCGGCGCGGGCATCGAGGCCTGCGTATTGCCTGCTGCCCTGCCGACGCCAGTGCTGGCCTTCGCGATCCGGCACCTCGGCTGCGCCGCCGGCGTCATGGTCACGGCATCGCACAATCCCCCGCAGGACAACGGATACAAGGTCTACCTGGGCGACGGCAGCCAGATCGTCCCGCCGGCCGACACCGCCATCTCCGACCGGATCGACGAGGTGGGGCCGGTCTCCGGCGTACCCGTCGCCGCGGACTGGCAGCAGCTCGACGACTCGGTGCTCGACGACTACCTCAGCGCCGTTGCCGCGGTCGTCGCGGCGGCCAACCCGCGCGGGCTGCGGATCGTCTACACGCCGGTGCACGGGGTGGGGTCCGCCGTCGTCGAACGGGTCCTGCACGACGCCGGGTTCACCGACGTGCACATCGTTGCCCAGCAGGCGGCCCCCGACCCCGACTTCTCCACGGTGGCGTTCCCCAACCCGGAGGAGCCGGGGGTCATCGACCTCGCGGTCGAGCTCGCCGAAGCCGTCGACGCCGACGTGGTGCTGGCCAACGACCCCGACGCCGACCGATGTGCGGTGGCCGTGCCGAGGCCGCATGGCTGGCGGATGCTGCGAGGCGACGAGGTAGGGGCGCTGCTCGCCGACGATCTGCTGCGCCGGGGTGAGGAGGGCGTCTTCGCCGCGTCCATCGTCTCCTCCTCGCTGCTGGGGGCGATGGCACACCGGCACGACAGGCCGTACCAGGAGACCCTGACCGGGTTCAAATGGATCGCCCGGGTCGAAGGTCTGCGCTTCGGCTACGAGGAGGCGCTGGGCTACTGCGTCGCGCCGGAGATCGCACGGGACAAGGACGGGATCTCCGCCCTGCTGCTCGTCGCCGACCTCGCCGCCCGGCTGAGGTCCGAGGGCAGCGCACTGCAGGACCGTCTCGACGCGATCGCCACCGAGTACGGCCTGTACGCGACCGACCAGATGTCGGTGCGGGTGTCGGACCTCTCGGTGATCGCCGACGCGATGTGCCGGCTGCGCGGCGCTCCGCCGACCACCCTCGGCGGGTTCGCCGTCGAGCAGGTCGAAGACCTCGCCGTGGGTGTCGGTGGGCTGCCGCCGACCGACGGGTTGCGCTACCGGCTGGCCGACCGAGCCAGGGTGGTGGTGCGGCCGTCTGGCACCGAGCCGAAGCTGAAGGCCTACTTGGAGGTCGTCGTCCCCGTCACCGACGGGGTCGACGCCGCCCGCATCGCCGCGGTCGGCCGCCTCGACGCGATCCGCGCCGACCTGTCGGCCGCCGTCGGGGTGTGAGCCAGCCGTTGGGCCGCTCGTTGCTGGGCCGCTCGTTGCTGGGCCGGCCGGCTTGCCGACACCTACACTGGCGCCATGACCACCATCCTTCCTGCGGCGTCAAGCGTTGATGTCGGTGCGACGGACTCGTCGTTGCGTCGGTTTCTGCATGGCTTGCCTGGAGTGGATCAGGTAGGCGCCGAGGCGCGTGCCGCATCGTTGGCGACGCGGTCGATCAAGACCACGGCGAAGGCCTGGGCGATCGATACCGCGATCTCGATGATCGACCTGACCACGTTGGAGGGGCAGGACACGGCCGGCAAGGTGGCTGCGTTGTGTGCGAAGGCGCGCCGCCCGGATCCGGCCGACCCGACCTGCCCGCAGGTCGCGGCGGTGTGCGTGTACGCCGATCTGGTGCCGGTGGCGGTGCAGGCGCTGCGGGGCTCGGGTGTTCGGGTGGCGAGTGTGGCGACGGCGTTCCCGTCCGGTCGGGCAGCGTTGGACGTCAAGCTCGCCGACACCCGTGACGCGGTGGAGGCCGGCGCCGACGAGGTGGACATGGTGATCGACCGGGGGGCGTTCTTGGCCGGGCGCTACCAGCAGGTCTTCGAAGAGATCACCGCGGTCCGGGCGGCCGTGGCTGGTGACGGGGCCGGTGATGGGGCCGGTGGTGGGTCGGGGGCGCACCTGAAGGTGATCCTGGAGACCGGTGAGCTGGCCACCTACGACAATGTGCGCCGGGCGTCGTGGCTGGCGATGCTGGCGGGGGCGGACTTCATCAAGACCAGCACCGGCAAGATCTCACCGGCGGCCACGTTGCCGGTGACGCTGGTGATGTTGGAGGCGGTCCGCGACTTCCGGGCCGCCACCGGCCGGCAGGTGGGGCTGAAGCCGGCGGGCGGGATCCGCACCAGCAAGGACGCGATCCGGCATCTGGTGCTGGTCAACGAGACCGTGGGTGAGGACTGGCTGAGTCCGGACTGGTTCCGGATCGGCGCCTCCAGCCTGCTCAACGACCTGCTGATGCAGCGGACCAAGATGTCCACCGGCCGGTACTCCGGCCCTGACTACTTCACGCTCGACTGAGGGGTCCTGTGATGGCATTCGAGTACGCGCCGGCTCCGGAGTCGCGGGCGATCGTCGACCTGAAGTCGTCGTACGGGCTGTTCATCGACGGAGACTTCGTCGACAGCCTCGACGGGCGCAGCTTCAAGTCGATCAGTCCTGCGTCGGAGGAGGTGCTGGCCGAGGTCACCGAGGCCGGCCCGGCGGATGTGGACCGGGCGGTCAGCGCTGCGCGGCGTGCGCACACCCGGGTGTGGTCGAGGATGGCGGGTGCGGAGCGGGCGAAATACCTGTACCGGATCGCGCGGTTGCTGGCCGAGCGTTCCCGTGAGCTGGCGGTCCTGGAGAGCCTCGACAACGGCAAGCCGATCAAGGAGTCCCGCGACGTCGACGTGCCGCTGGTGGCGGCGTACTTCTTCTACTACGCCGGGTGGGCGGACAAGCTGGAGTACGCCGGGGCGGGGCCGGACCCGAAGTCGTTGGGGGTGGCCGGGCAGGTGATCCCGTGGAACTTCCCGCTGCTGATGCTGGCGTGGAAGATCGCCCCCGCGCTGGCGGCGGGCAACACGGTCGTGCTCAAGCCGGCGGAGACGACGTCGTTGACGGCGTTGGCGTTCGCCGAGATCTGCACCCAGGCCGACCTGCCGGCCGGTGTGGTCAACATCGTCACCGGCGCCGGCGAGACCGGGCGCGCGATCGTCGAGCACGCCGACGTCGACAAGGTCGCCTTCACCGGCTCCACCGACGTCGGCAAGGCGATCGCGCGGTCGGTGGCCGGGACCGCGAAACGCCTCACCCTGGAGCTGGGCGGCAAGGCCGCCAACATCGTCTTCGACGACGCGCCGGTGGACCAGGCGGTCGAGGGCATCGTCAACGGCATCTTCTTCAACCAGGGCCACGTCTGCTGTGCGGGATCGCGGCTGCTGGTGCAGGAGAACGTGGCCGCCGAGGTGCTGGATCGGCTCAAGCGGCGGATGGCGACGCTACGGATCGGGGACCCGCTGGACAAGAACACCGACGTCGGCGCGATCAACTCCGCCGAGCAGCTGGCCAAGATCCGCGAGCTGTCCGACGTCGGCGAGGCGGAGGGCGCGCAGCGGTGGTCGGCTCCGTGTGAGCTGCCCGAGCGGGGCTACTGGTTCCCGCCGACGATCTTCACCGGTGTATCCCAGGCGCATCGGATCGCGCGGGAGGAGATCTTCGGCCCGGTGCTGTCGGTGCTGACCTTCCGCACCCCGGCCGAGGCGGTGGAGAAGGCCAACAACACCCCGTTCGGGCTGTCCGCGGGAGTGTGGACCGACAAGGGCTCGCGCATCCTGTGGGTGGCCAACCAGCTCCGCGCCGGCGTGGTGTGGGCCAACACGTTCAACAAGTTCGACCCGACCAGCCCGTTCGGCGGCTACAAGGAATCCGGATACGGCCGCGAGGGCGGCCGCCATGGCCTGGAGGCCTACCTGCGATGACACCGTCCACCGAGTCCCGGATCGACGTGCGCAAGACCTACAAGTTGTTCATCGACGGTGCTTTCCCCCGCAGCGAGAGCGGCCGCACCTACGTCGCCACCGACGGCAAGGGCCGCTTCCTCGCCAACGCCGCCCTGGCCTCCCGCAAGGACGCCCGCGACGCCGTCGCCGCCGCCCGCAAGGCATTCGCCGGCTGGTCCGGCCGCACGCCCTACAACCGCGGGCAGGTCATCTACCGCATCGCGGAGATGCTCGAAGGCCGCCGGGCCCAGTTCGTCGACGAAGTGGCCCGCTGCGAGGGCATCACCGCCAAGAAGGCCCACGACACCGTCTCCGCCGCAGTCGACCGCGTCGTCTGGTACGCCGGATGGGCGGACAAGATCGCCCAGGTCGCCGGCAACACCAACCCGGTGGCGGGACCCTACTTCGACTTCTCGGTGCCCGAACCCACCGGCGTCGTCGCCGTGATCGCACCCCAGGACTCCACGCTGCTCGGACTGGTCTCCGTCCTCGCCCCCGCCATCGTCACCGGCAACACCACCGTGGTGCTGGCGGCCGAACGCGGGCCGCTGCCGGCCATCACCCTCACCGAGGTGCTGGCCACCTCCGACCTACCCGCCGGCGTCGTCAACGTCCTCACCGGCAAAATCTCCGAGGTCGCACCCTGGCTCGCCGCGCACATGGACGTCAACGCCGTCGACCTCACCGGCATCACCGACCCCGACACCGCGCGCGACCTCGAGATCGCCGCCGCGGACAACCTCAAACGAGTCCTGCGCCCACAGCCCCACACCTGGTCTCAGACGCCCGGCATCGCTCGCCTGACCTGGGCCCTGGAAACCAAGACCGTGTGGCACCCCATCGGCATCTGACCGAGTCGAAACTGCGATCTCGGCGCGAGCATTTGAGGGGCGGGGCCTCTTCCCGCCGAGATCGCACCGTTGCCCCGTGTTGTGGTGTTGTGGTCAGCGGGTGCCGAGAGCGGCGTACCCGGGCTTGATCACCTGGTCGATGATGGCGAGGCGCTCGCCGAAGGGCAGGAACGAGCTCTTCATCGCATTGATCGTGAACCAGCGCAGGTCGCCGAGGCCGTAGCCGAAGGCGTCGCACAGCAGGCTCATCTCCCGGCTCATCGAGGTGCCGCTCATCAGCCGGTTGTCGGTGTTGACCGTCACCCGGAAGCGCAGCTCGGTGAGCAGCCCGATGGGGTGCTCGCCGATCGATGCAGCAGCCCCGGTCTGCACGTTGGACGAGGGGCACAGCTCCAGCGGGATCCGCTTGTCGCGGACGTAGGACGCCAGTCGGCCGAGCCGCACCGGGCCACCGTCGACCACGTCGATGTCATCGATGATCCGCACGCCGTGGCCGAGCCGGTCCGCGCCGCACCACTGGATGGCCTCCCAGATCGACGGCAGCCCGAAACCCTCGCCGGCGTGGATGGTGAAGTGGGAGTTCTCCCGCTGCAGATACTCGAACGCGTCGAGATGGCGGGTGGGGGGATAGCCCGCCTCGGCGCCGGCGATGTCGAAGCCGGCGACTCCCCGGTCGCGGTGTCGCACCACGAGCTCGGCGATCTCCATCGACCGCGCCTGGTGCCGCATCGCGGTGACCAGCTGACGCACGGTGATATTCGCGCCGGCAGCGGCGACACCGTCGTCGATGCCCCGCTGCACGGCGGCGACGACCTCGTCGAGGTCGAGACCACCGGCGAGGTGCTGCTCCGGTGCATACCGCAGCTCCGCGTAGACGACGCCGTCGGCGGCCAGGTCCTCGACACACTCCCGGGCAACTCGGGTGAGCGCAGGGGCCGTCTGCATCACGGCCACCGTGTGCGCGAAGGTCTCGAGGTAGCGCTCGAGCGAACCGGAGCTGGCGGAGTCGACGAACCACCGACCGACGGCCTCGACATCCGCGGTCGGCAGCTCGTGGCCGATCTCCGCTGCCAGCTCGACGATCGTCGCTGGACGCAGGCCACCGTCCAGGTGGTCGTGCAACAGCACCTTGGGGGCGGCCTGGACGGTGGCGAAGTCGAGGGTCATCCGACCACCCTGTCAAGGATCACAGCGGAGCGAGAGAACGGCGTGCCGGCGGGCGCGATCTCGATGCCGTCCGCGAGCGGCCCCAGTGCTCGCTCGAACCGTGCGGCGTCGTCGGTGTGCAGGGTCAGCAGCGGCTGCCCGGCCGTGACGGAGTCGCCCGGCTTCGCGTGCATCTCCACACCGGCCCCGGCCTGCACCGGGTCCTCCTTGCGGGCCCGGCCGGCACCGAGGCGCCAGGCGGCGAGACCGACCGCCATCGCGTCCAGTGCGGTCAGCACTCCGTCAGCCTCGGCCGTGAGCACGTGCGTCTCGCGGGCCCTCGGCAGTTCGGCGACCGGGTCACCGCCCTGCGCCGAGATCATCGCCCGCCACACGTCCATCGCGGTGCCGTCGGCCAGCCTGTCGGCGGGATCGACGTCGTCCGCGCCGGCAGCGGCCAGCATCTCGCGAGCGAGCGCGACGGTCAGCTCGACCACGTCGGGCGGTCCGCCGCCGGACAGCACCTCCAGCGACTCGCGGACCTCCAGGGCGTTGCCTGCGGTGCGCCCCAGCGGCGTAGACATGCCGGTGAGCAACGCCACCGTGGCGACGCCGGCGTCCGCGCCGAGCGCGACCATGGTTTCGGCGAGCTCGCGGGCATCGTCGAGGCTCTTCATGAACGCACCGCTGCCGACCTTGACGTCGAGCACGAGCGCGCCGGTGCCCTCGGCGATCTTCTTGCTCATGATCGAGCTGGCGATCAACGGGATCGACTCGACTGTGCCGGTCACGTCGCGCAACGCGTAAAGCTTCTTGTCCGCCGGAGCCAGGCCGGAGCCGGCAGCGCAGATGACCGCACCGACGGCTTCGAGCTGGGACAGCATCTGGTCGTTGGACAGCGCAGCCTGCCAGCCCGGGATCGCCTCGAGCTTGTCGAGCGTGCCGCCGGTGTGGCCGAGCCCGCGGCCGGACAGTTGCGGCACCGCGATGCCGCAGGAGGCGACAAGCGGTGCCAGCGGCAGCGTGATCTTGTCGCCCACGCCGCCCGTGGAGTGCTTGTCGGCCGTCGGCCGCGATAGCGAGGAGAAGCTCAGCCTCTCACCGGACGCGATCATCGCCGCGGTCCAGCGGCTGACCTCGCGCCGGCTCATGCCCCGCAGCAGGATCGCCATCGCCAACGCAGACATCTGCTCGTCGGCGACCACGTCCCGGGTGTAGGCGTCGATGGCCCAGTCGATCTGGGCGTCGCTGAGCTCGTGGCCGTCCCGCTTGGTGGCGATCACCTCGACCGCGTCGTGCGCCTCAGCCATCGGTGGGTCCGTCGGTCGCCGCGGTGAGGTCGTCGGGCCCGAACGCGTCCGGAAGCACCTCGGCCATCTCCCGGATTCCGCTGGGAGTGTCGACTCGCAGCCGCGCCCCACCGTGCTCCCACAGCAGCTGCCGGCAGCGTCCGCACGGCATGATCCGTTGGCCCAGCCCGTTGCTGCAGGTGAACGCGACGAGCCGACCGCCGCCCGTGGCATGCAGGGCTGACACGAGGCCGCACTCGGCGCACAGCCCGACGCCGTACGACGCGTTCTCCACGTTGCAGCCCACGACGACCCGACCGTCGTCGACGAGAGCGGCCGCACCCACGGGGTAGTGGGAGTACGGCGCATAGGCCCGCGTGGCGACCTCGCGGGCTGCCTCGCGCAGCGTCTCCCAGTCCGCCTCGCTCGCTGTCACCATCGACGCCTCCGTGCTGTCACGACTTGATGTAGGGGCGTCCGATCGCCGCCGGGGGCCGGTGCCGGCCCACCAACCCGGCCACGGCGAAGACCGTGACGAGGTAGGGCACCATCAACATGAACTGGCTGGGGATCGGCGTGCCGATGATCGACAGATAGCTCTGTAGGTTGTCGGCGAAGCCGAACAGCAGGGCGGCGCCCAGCGCACCGAGTGGCCGGTGCCGGCCGAAGATCATCGCGGCGAGGGCGATGAAGCCCTTGCCCGACGTCATCTGCTCGCCGAAGGCGCCGACCTGGCCGAGGGTGAAGAAGGCACCGCCGAGGCCAGCCATCGCGCCACCGAGCGCCACCTGGCGGAACCGGGTGCGGTAGACGTTGATGCCGACCGTGTCGGCCGCCTGCGGATGCTCGCCTACGGACCGGACGCGCAGCCCCCACCGGGTGTGGAAGATCGCCACGTGCACCAGGGCGACGGCGCCGTACATCAGGTAGACGATGATCGACTGCTCGAAGAGCACAGCACCCAGCAGTGGGATGTCGGAGAGCAACGGGATGGCGATCGACGAGAACGTCTCCGGCGTGTTGAACACGTCGGCCTGCGGCGCGAGCAGCCGGCCGTACAGGAAGCTCGTCAGCCCGACGACGAACACCACCAGCACCACGCCCACGATGATCTGGTCGACGACGTAGCGGATCGTGAAGACGGCCAGCAGAAGCCCGATGAGCAGGCCGGCGACCGGCGCCGCGAGCAGACCGAGATAGACGTTGTCGCTCACGCTGGCAACGACCGCGGACAGGAAGGCTCCGGCGAGCAGCTGGCCCTCGATCGCGATGTTGATGACGCCCGCCCGCTCACTCAGCACGCCGGACAGTGCACCGAAGACCAGCGGGACCGCCAGCAGCAGCGAGCCCTGCAGCAGGCCGACCATCGAGATCGACTTGTCCGCGACGGCCCAGCACAGGAAGGACAGCACCCACGCGACACCGAACACGGCCGCCACGGTCCGCGGGGTGCGGAAGCCCCGCAGCTCCCGGAAGACAGCGAACCCGGCGAGCGCGAGGCAGAGCAGGCCGAGCGCGAGCGCAGCAGTCTGTGACGGCACACCGATGGGCTCGATGAAGAGCACCGCGTCGGGAAGCGTCACCTCGAAGGTGGAGGTGGCGCCGGCAGGACTGCCGAGCCCGAACGCCAGCGGCGCGATCAGTCCCAGCACCGCGAAGATGATGGCGTTCTTCCAGCCGCGTTCGCGGACCGTCGGCGTGATGTCGTGGTCAGGCGCTGCGGAGGCGAGACCGGAGGTCGTGGTGCTCACAGGCTCGATCCCTTCGTTGCGGGTGCGAGACCGTCGGCCTCGACCGCGCGCACCCGGAAGACCGACTTCACCAGCGGCGGTGCGGCGATGAACAGCACGACCAGTGACTGCACGACCAGGATGATGTCGACCGGGGTGCCCGTCTCGGCCTGCATGTCGATGCCGCCGGCCCGCAGCGCGCCGAACAGCAGCCCCGCGAGCACGGTGCCGAGGGGCCGCGAGCGGCCCAGCAGCGCGACGGTGATCGCGTCGAAGCCCAGCCCCGCCGAGATTCCGCCGGTCAGGGTCCGCTGCGTGCCCAACGCCTCCACCGCGCCCGCCAGACCGGCGAGCGCGCCGGCGATCAGCATCACCTCGACGTAGGAGCGCCCCACGCCCATCCCGGCGTTGCGGGCCGCGTCGGGGTTGGACCCCACCGCGCGCAACCGGAACCCGAGCGTGCTGCGGGTCAACAGCCACGACACGACACCGGCAGCTATCAAGACGAAGACGAGGCCGACGTGGACCCGCAGGCCGGGGACCAGCGCGGGCATCTGCGCACTCGCGTCGATGACCGGGCTGATCGGGTCGGAGCGGCCCGGCCGCTGGAACGCGCTGGTGGTGAGCAGGTAGGCGATCAGATACAGCGCGACATAGTTGAGCATGATCGTGGTGATCACCTCGTGGGCCCCCGTGCGCGCCTTGAGCAGCCCGGGGATGCCGCCCCACACGGCTCCGCCCAGCAGCCCGGCGGCGACCGCGACGAGCAGGTGGATCACGATCGGCAGGTCCCATGCGAACCCGACATAGCCCGCGCAGATCGCGCCGAGGACGATCGCGCCTTCGCCGCCGATGTAGAACAGCCCGGTGCGGAAAGGCAGGCCGAACGCGAGCCCCGCCGCGATCAGCGGCGTCGCGTTGACGAGGGTCTCCGACAACGGCGCGAAGAAGCCCCGCACCGACTGCGCTCCCGGGTCGACGATCGACCCGGTGAACAGCGCCCAGTAGGCGCTGCTGACGCTCTCCCACATCGCGGCGAAGGTGTCGGGCGGGTACGCGAAGAAGTACGGCAGCGCTTCGAGGACGTCGGGGTCGGAGAAGACGATCAGCACCGCGCTGATCAGCAGGGCCAGCACCAGCGCCAGCACGGTGAGCAGCGCACCACCGCCCGACAGCGCCCGGCTCCGTAGGTCGCGCACCAGGCTCACGGCGCGCCTCCCGCACTGTCGGACCGCGCGTCGGGCTGGCCGGAGGCCGCGTGCTGCAGCGGGACGCCGGCCATCATCAGGCCCATGTCGTCACGTGGGGTGTCCGGGCCGACGATGCCGACCACCTGGCCGCGGTACATGACGGCGATCCGGTCGGCGAGCGCGTAGACCTCGTCGAGCTCGGTCGACACGATCAGCACCGGGTTGCCGCGGTCGCGCTCCTCGAGGATGCGGCGGTGCACGAACTCGATCGACCCCACGTCGAGGCCGCGGGTGGGTTGCGCAGCGATGAACAGCTTGAGCGGTCGCGACATCTCCCGGGCGACGACGACCTTCTGCTGGTTGCCGCCGGACAGGGTGCTCACCAGGGTGTCGACGGACGACGTGCGTACGTCGAACTCGCGCACCAGCTCCGCGGCCTTCTCCCGCACGACCGCCGGCCGGTAGCTGGGACCGGCGGCGTAGGGCCGCTTCTCGTGCAGGTCCAGGACGAGGTTCTCGGCGACACTGAAGGTCGGGACCAGCCCGTCGACCTTGCGGTCCTCGGGGACGTAACCGACCCCGGCGTCGAGCACCTGCCGGGTGCTGCGTCCGACAAGCTCGTGCCCCTCCAGCACGGCCGAGCCGGTGACGCGCTCCTGCAGGCCCATCAGCGCCTCGACCAGCTCGGTCTGGCCGTTGCCCTGCACGCCGGCCACGGCCATGATCTCGCCGCGCCGTACGTCCAGCGAGAGGTGGTCGACGACGAGCTGGCCGCGGTCGTCGACCACACAGAGGTCGCGGACCGAGAAGGTCGCCTCCCCCGGTTGAGCGGCCTCCTTGTCGAGGCTGAGCGACACGTCGCGGCCGACCATCATCGAGGCGAGCTCGGACTCCGACGCATCCGGGGAGGTCGTGGCAACGACCTTGCCCAGGCGGATGACGGTGATGCGGTCGGCGACCGCCTTGACCTCGCGCAGCTTGTGGGTGATGAAGACGATGGAGGTGCCCGACTCGGTGAGCTGGCGCATGACCTCCATCAGCTCGTTGGTCTCCTGCGGTGTCAGCACGGCCGTGGGCTCGTCGAGAATGAGCACCCGGGCATCACGCACCAGCGCCTTGATGATCTCCACCCGCTGCTGCACCCCGACCGGCAGGTCCTCGACCAACGCGTCCGGGTCGACGTCCAGACCGTAGCGGCTGGACATCTCGCTGACCTCGCGTCGTGCCCGCGCCCGGTCGAGAAACCCGCCGGCACGCACGTGCTCGTTGCCGAGCATGACGTTCTCGGCGACGGTGAAGACCGGGACGAGCATGAAGTGCTGGTGCACCATGCCGATGCCCGCAGCCATCGCGTCGCCCGGGTCACCGAACCGAACCGGCTCGCCGTCGACGGCGATCTCACCGCCATCGGGCTGCAGCAGGCCGTAGAGCACGTTCATCAATGTCGACTTGCCCGCGCCGTTCTCGCCGAGCAGGCAGTGGATCTCACCGGGCTCCACGGAGAGGTCGATGCTGTCGTTGGCAACCAGCGAGCCAAAGCGCTTGGTGATGCCGCGCAGCTCCAGCTTCAGCGCACTCGCCTCCCTCCACACGGCGCAATCCGGGGGCACCCCCCGGGGATAGTCGCACACGCGACCGGGGAGGCGAGTGCGGTCCCGCCTCCCCGGTCGTGACGCCTCACGTGCCGGGCTGCGCCGGCGAGGTGATCTTGATGTCGCCGGAGATGATCGCCTGCTTCACCTCGTCGAGCTGCTGCTTCAGCTCGTCCGGCACCTCGTCCTCGTGCTCGTGGAACGGTGCGAGCTGGACTCCGCCGTTCTCCAGCGTGCCGATGTAGGGCTCGCCGTCGAACTCGCCGTTCATCGTGGTCTCGATAACCTGCTTCACCGCGACGTCCATGCCCTTCATCACGGAGGTGAGGAACACGTCGCAGTACTCCTGCGCGGACACACACCCGTCGGTGTCCACCCACACGATGTCGACGTTGTCGGCCTCCTGCGCCGCCGCGGCCGCACCGAGGCCGACCGGCCCGGCGACCGGCATCACGATGTCGGCGCCCTGACGGATGAAGTTCTCGGTCAGCGTCTTGCCCTTGTTCTGGTCGGTGAAGTCACCGGTGAACGACCCGTTCTGCGACTTCTGGTTCCAGCCGAGCACCTGCACGTCGGTGCCGTTCTGCTCGTTGTAGTGCTGGACGCCCTGCCAGTAGCCGTCCATGAAGATGGTCACGGTCGGGATGTTGATGCCGCCGAACGTGGCGACCTTGCCCGACTCGGTCATGCCGGCGGACACGTAGCCCGCCATGAACGCCGCCTCGGCCGTGTTGAACACCAGCGGCTTGATGTTGTCGACCGGCTTGTCGTAGAGGAAGTCGACGATGGCGAAGTTCTGGTCCGGATTGTCCTTGGCGGCCTGCTCGGTCGCATCGGCCAGCAAGAAGCCGACGGTCACGATGATCCCGCAGTCCTGCTGGACGAACTGGCTGATGTTGGGGACGAAGTCGGCGTTGCTGTTGGACTCCAGCACCGAGCTCTCGATGCCGAACTCCTCCACGGCCTGCTGGACGCCCTGCCAGGACGTCTGGTTGAACGACCGGTCGTCGATGCCGCCCGAGTCGGTCACCATGCACGCCTTGAAGTCGCTGTTCTCCGAACTCGTCGCGCTCTCGGTCTCCGACGGTGCCTCACCGCACGCGGTTGCCGACAGCGCGAGAACACTCACCAGGGCCGCAGCCCGAGCCGTAATCTTCACGGCGCCTCCTTTGAAGAAACTTGGGTCCGGCTGCCTCGGGTGCGGGCGCCTGAAGGTGGACAACGATCAGTGGAGCCTAGACCACGCAGGCGTCCGCGCTCAGCCGTTCAGACAACGCGGCGAGCCCTCGATACGAGGTTGTGACCTACGGGTAGCCAGCAGCCGCGGCGGTGTCGGAGGTGGCCGCCCAGGCATGCACCGCGGCGGCGGCCAGGGTCTTGGCCCCGATCCCGATCGCGCGCTCGTCGATGCGCAGGTTTCCCTGGTGGAGGTCGTAGGTCGGACCCCCGGGTGCGCGGACACCGAGCCGGCCCATCGCACCCGAGACGTGCTCCAGGTACCAGGCGAAGTCCTCCCCGCCGAGGCTCTGCGTCGTACCCGTCGCGGCCTCCGCACCGATCGCGTCCCGCACGGCGTCGGCCAGCACCGCGGTCGCCGCCCGGTCGTTGACGACCGGCGGCACACCGCGGACGTAGTCGACCTCGGCGTGCAGGTCGTAGGGTCGCAGCAGGTCGTCGATGATCTCGGTGACGATCTCCTGGGCGGTGTTCCAGGCGGTGGCGTCGAGCAGCCGGACGGTGCCGCGTGCCTCTCCGACCGACGGGATGACGTTCGGCGCGGAACCGGCGCGGATCGCGCCCCAGACCACGCTCGCGCCGGTGCGCGGGTCCAGCCGCCGCGAGAGTACGCCGGGCAGATCTGTGACCACCTTGGCCAGCGCGTAGGTCAGGTCCTGGGTCAGGTGCGGCCGCGACGTGTGTCCACCACTGCCCTGCAGGCGCACGGTCAGCGTGTCGGCGGCGCCGGTGATGGGGCCGTCGCGCAGACCGACCTCGCCGACGTCGATGGTCGGGTCGCAGTGCAGACAGAACACCGCGGACACCTCGTCGAGCGCGCCGCTGCCGATCACCTCGAGCGCCCCGCCGGGCATGATCTCCTCGGCCGGCTGGAAGAGCAGCCGCACCCGGCCGGGCAGCGGGCTGTCGCGGTGCACGGCGGCCAGCGCCAGCCCCGCACCGAGCAGCGCACTCGTGTGCACGTCATGGCCGCAGGCGTGGGCGACCTCGTCGACGGTCGAGCGCCAGGGATCGCCCGTCGTGTCACGCACCGGCAGCGCGTCGAGATCCGCCCGCAGCGCGACCAGCGGACCAGCGGCCGAGCCGATCTCGGCGACCACCCCCGACCGCGGCAGCAGCTGCACCCGGGCGCCGGCGGCCTCCAGCCGCTCGGCCACGAGCATCGTCGTGCGCTTCTCCGCCCACGCCAGCTCGGGGTGGGCGTGGATGTCGCGACGCACCTCCACCAGGTCGTCGCAGAGGTCGTCGACACAGCTGGCGAGCAGGCGGACGAGCTCGGCCGGGGATGACGACGACATAGGCCGCAACGTTAGCGCGGCCGCCGGTAGCCTCGACGCCATGTCCTCTCGTGCCGGCGATGTCCACCGGCTCTTCGTCGACCCCGACTGCGCCTGGCAGGGCGTCTCACCGCGGCTGCTGACCCTGCGGCGGATCCCGCCGGGGGCGGTGATTGGCCTCGCCGTGCTCGGCGTGGCACTGTTCGCCGCCTTCGGTGTCTGGGTGATGACCGGCGTCTCGGGCGCCGTACTCGCCGCGGCGCTGGGCTGGTGGTGGTGGCTGCCGCGCAACGTGTCGGCGTGGCGCTATGCCGAGCGCGACGACGACCTCCTGGTCAGCCGCGGCCGGCTGCTGCGCCGGCTGACGATCGTGCCGTACGGGCGGATGCAGGTGATCGACGTCGAGGCCGGCCCGCTGGAGTCGCGGCTGGGGATCGCGAGCGTCGAGCTGGTGACGGCGTCGGCGTCGACCAACGCCAAGATCCCGGGTCTGCCGCTCGAGGTGGCCCAGGATCTGCGTAACCGGCTCACCGCCAAGGGCGAGGCCACGGCGGCCGGTCTGTGACCGAAGCGGGGGCGGACCCGGAGCCGTCGGACCTGCAGCGCCTGCACGTCCTGACCCCCTGGCTGCAGTCGTGGCGCTACCTGCTGGCCGGCCTCGGTGCCGTGGTCGCCATCTTTCGCGACGACGTCCGGCGGCTCGGTGAGGTGTGGGAGTTCGTGCGGGATCAGCCGCTGCTGCTCAGCCTGCTGATCGGTCTCGGCACGCTGCTGCTCGTCGGGGGTGTGGTCGTCGGGTGGGCCTTCCTGGCGTGGCGGATGACCGGGTACGCCGTGGTCGGCCAGACCTTGTTCGTCCGCAGCGGCGTCGTCGTGCGGCAACGCCGGCAGGTGCGGCTGAACCGGCTGCAGGGCGTCGACGTCAGTCAGCCTCTGCTCGCGCGGCTGTGCGGCCTGGCGGCGCTGAAGCTCGAGCTCGCGGCGGGCAGCGACGCGACCACCACGCTCGGCTACCTCACCCTCACCGACGCCCACGCGTTGCGCCGCGACCTGCTCGAGCGCTCCGGCCGGCACCGGGTCGACCCGCACACGGGCGTGCCGGTGGAGGAGCCCGAACAGACGGTGCTGACCGTGCCCACGACACGGGTGCTGCAGGCGAGGCTGCTCGAGGCATCGCTGGCCGTGGCACTGCTGCTGCTTTACGTGGTCGGCGCGATCACCGTGGTCCTGCTGGTCGGTGGCGGTTTCGGTGCGGTCCTGGCGGTGCTGGCACCGGCCGCGCCGGCGCTGCTCGCGGTCGGCAGCCAGCTCGTCACGCGGTTCCTCCAGGAGTCCAACTTCTCCGTCGGCGAGTCCGCGGACGGTCTGCGGATCCACTCCGGGCTGCTGGCCCTCAACCACCGCACGGTTCCCCGTCAGCGGGTGCAGGGCATGCACATCGGGGTTCCCCTGATGTGGCGGCCCACCGGGTGGGCACGGCTCACCGTGGACGTGGCCGGCTCGGTGTCGTCCGGCTCCGGGAGTGACTCGATGCTGCCCGCCGCCAACACCTTGGTGCCGGTGGCGTCGATGCCGGAGGTCACCGCGCTCTTCACCCGGATAAGCCGCGTGCGGCTGGACGAGGTGGCGCTCGCGCCGGCCCCGCGGCGTACCCGCTGGCTGGACCCGTTCGGCTACGGGTGGCTCGGCGTCGGGCTGACCGAGAGCGTGGCGATCACCCGCACCGGATGGCTGACCCGGCGGTGCGCGGTGGTGCCGTATGCCCGCATCCAGAGTGTGCGGGTCACCCAGGGCCCCCTGCAGCGCCGGCTCGCACTGGCCTCGGTGCATCTCGACGGCGCCGTCGGAGCCACCGGTTGGACTGCGCCGCACCGATCCATCGACGACGCCCAACAGCTGGTGCATCTGCTGGCCGCCCGTGCGCTGTCGGCCCGCCACGCCGAGCACTGATGCGCCCGCCGACCCCATTGGCACGGGGTGGCCCCGTGCCAATAGGTCTGGCACGGGGCCACCCCGTGCCAATGCGCGGTATGCTGTGGACTCACCCAGCGAACTCAGAAGGCGTCCGGTGGGACGTAGGCGCCCCACACCTCACGCAGGGTGTTGCAGACTTCGCCGACGGTGGCGCGTGCACGCAGCGCCTCCTTCATCGGGTACAGCACGTTGTCGTCACCTGCGGCTGCGGCGCGCAACGCGGCCAGGTGCTTGTCCACCTCGGCGCTGTCGCGCTCGGAGCGCAGCGTCACCAGCCGCTGGGCCTGCTGCTCCTCGATCGCCGGGTCGCCGCGGAGTGGCTCGTAAGGCTCCTCCTCCGAGGACCTGTACCGGTTCACGCCGACGACGACCCGCTCACCGGAGTCGATGTCGGTCGCGATCTGGTAAGCCGCCTTCTCGATCTCGCTCTTCTGTAAGCCGGCCTCGATCGCGTGCACCGCTCCGCCGAGGTCCTCGACCCGCTCCATCAGGGCCCGCGCCGCCTCCTCGACGGCATCGGTCAGCGACTCCACCGCGTAGGACCCGGCGAACGGGTCGACGGTCTTGGTCACGTCGGTCTCGAAGGCGATCACCTGCTGCGTGCGCAGCGCCAGCCGCGCGGCCTTCTCCGACGGCAGCGCGAGCGCCTCGTCGTAGGAGTTGGTGTGCAGCGACTGGGTGCCGCCCATCACCGCCGCCATGGCCTGCACCGCCACCCGCACCAGGTTGACCTCTGGCTGCTGCGCGGTCAGCTGCACCCCGGCGGTCTGGGTGTGGAACCGCAGCATCAGCGACTTGGGGTTCTGGGCGCCGAACTCCTCGCGCATCACCCGGGCCCAGATCCGCCGTGCTGCCCGGAACTTCGCGACCTCCTCCAGGAACGACGTACGCGAGACGAAGAAGAAGGCCAGCCGGGGCGCGAACTCGTCGACGTCCTGCCCCGACGCAACCGCCGCCCGCACGTACTCGATCCCGTCGGCCAACGTGAACGCGATCTCCTGCGCGGGCGTCGCCCCCGCCTCGGCCATGTGGTAGCCCGAGATCGAGATCGTGTTCCACCGTGGGATCTCGGTACGGCAGTAGGAGAAGATGTCGGTGACCAGCCGCAGGGAGTGCCGCGGCGGATAGATGTAGGTGCCCCGCGCGATGTACTCCTTGAGCACGTCGTTCTGGATCGTGCCGGTGAGCTGATCCCCCGACACGCCCTGCTCCTCCGCGACGAGCTGGTAGAGCAGCAGCAACAGTGCCGCCGGCGCGTTGATCGTCATCGACGTCGACACCTGGTCCAGCGGGATGCCGTCGAACAGCAGCCGCATGTCGTCGATCGAGTCGATCGCGACCCCGACCTTGCCGACCTCCCCGTGTGCGATGGCGGCGTCGGAGTCATGACCCATCTGCGTCGGCAGGTCGAAGGCGACCGACAGCCCGGAGGTCCCGTGCTCGATCAGCTGGTGGTAGCGCCGGTTGGACTCCGCCGCAGTGCCGAACCCGGCGTACTGGCGCATCGTCCACGGCCGGCCGGTGTACATGCTCGAATAGACCCCGCGGGTGTAGGGAAACTCCCCCGGTGCGCCGAGCTGGGTGGCCGGATCCCAGCCGGCGAGGTGCTCTGGTCCGTAGACCTGGTCGAACGGCAGCCCGGACTCGGTCTCAGCGCTCATCCTAGGCAGGGTAGCCGGGGCAAAAGCGCGGTCTGGGCGCGAGGGCGGGTCGGGCCCGGGGCCACCTCGCCACACCTGGTCTCGCGGTCACCGCCGCACAGATGGGTCTCCCCGACGGCGCGCATCGTCGCTAGTCTGCACAGCATCGACTGATGTCATGAGCAAGGAGAATCTGATGGCCTCTCGTCTCAATCCCTACATCAGCTTCAGCGACAACGCGCGGCAGGCCATGGAGTTCTACGAGGACGTGTTCGGCGGCACCCTGAGGCTGAGCACCTTCGGCGAGTTCGGGGCTCAGGACTCCCCGGACGCCGACAAGATCATGCACGGCATGCTCGAGACCTCCAGCGGATTCACGCTGATGGCAGCCGACACGCCGACCGGGATGGAGCACAGCCCGGGCACCAACGTCGCGGTGAGCCTCAGCGGTGACGACGCCGACGAGCTGCGCGGCTACTGGTCGAAGCTCTCCGACGGTGGCACCGTGTCGATGCCGCTGGAGAAGCAGATGTGGGGCGACGAGTTCGGCATGTGCGTGGACAGGTTCGGCACCGCGTGGATGGTCAACATCGCCCAGCAGCAGGCCTGACCCGAGCCACCGAGGACTGGCGGCCGCAGCCGCCCGACTGCCTACCGGCGGCCCGGCACCCGCAGGTCGACCCAGACCAGCCGGTGGTCCGACGACGGGAACGGGAAGACGCCGGTCAGCCGTGACAGCGGGTCGGCGAGCACCGGCCAGAACACCCCGGCGTCGACCGGACGCAGCGGCTTGGAGGGCAGCACGTAGTCCGCACGCAGGTTCCCTGGGCCGGGTACGTCGCTGAAGTCGGCGGTGTCGTACCGCGGAGCCGACCGGTGGCTGTCGTTGGCCCCGCCCTGCAGCCTGGACGCCTCCACGGCCCCCGCCGACGTCGGCAGCGGGTCGACGATGCGCGGGTGGTCGAGCAGCTGCTGCACCGCACCCGGCACCGAGTCGCCGTCGAGCGGGTCGCTGTTCTGGTCACCGGCGATCACGAACAGCGACCGCGGGCTCAGTCCGCCGTACTCGCCCGAGTCGTCGTAGATGTAGCTGCCTCGCGGCCCCGGCGCCACGTAGTCCGCCCAGAACCGGATCTCGTCGTAGTTGCGCTTGCCGTTGCGGTCCTCCGGGCCGTCGAAGACCGGCGGTGTCGGGTGCGAGACGAGGAAGTGCACGGTCTTGCTGCCGATCTGCAGCGGCACGTCCCAGTGCGACTTGCTCGACAGCCGCACGTCCTCGAGCTCCTCGTCGGAGTACCAGTCGGCCGGCTCCGGCGTCGTCGGGTCGTCGGGCAGCATCGCGCCGGGCATGTCCGCCCACTTGAACTTCTGGAAGGTGCGGACGTGCTCGGTGTCGATGGGGTACTTCGACAGCACCGCCATGCCGTACTGGCCCGGGAAGAAGCCGAAGCCGTAGGCGTCGTCGGGTCCGCCCACGGTGCCGTCGTTGTTGAGGTCGTGACCACTCGGGATGCCGGTGTTGGACGGCGCCACGAAGGCGTACGGGTACTCGATCGGCGCGGCACCGGAGTGCGGCACCTCGAGGTAGTTCTCCCGGAAGAGGTCGATCGCGCCCTCGGCGTAGTCGAACTCGTTGATCAGCAGCACGTCGGGCCGGACCCGCTGCACGATCTCGGCCACGGTCGCCGCCTGCTCGTCGTCCCTCGTGCTCAGGTCGGCCACGAGCTCGCCCTCCTCACTGCGGTTCAGCGACGCGTTGAACGTCGCGAACCGCACCGGCTCGCGCCCGCTGGGCTCCGCTGCACCGGCGGGTACGGCGGACGCTGCGGGCACTGCGGCAAGGGCCGGCGCGACGGCCAGCCCGGTCACGGTCGCGACGACAGCGGCGGCAAGACGAGTGTGTGGCACGGTGGTCTCCAGGGGGTGCGCTCCGCCTCGATGGACTCCGCCATCGTGCACCGCCGGAGGCCACCGCCTCAAGATCCGACCTGAGCGCGGCCGACAAGGAGAGCGACGTCACAGCCCCTACCGGCCAGTAGGATCACACCCGCCGTTACGATGCTGAGGGGCTTGCGCGGTGTTGTTCGGACGGGTTCACCCGCTGGTCACCACCGCCCGCGTAACGAAGGGATCATCGTGGCCAGCACTCCGGGTGGAACGCTCTACCGGGGCCGCGAAGGAATGTGGTCGTGGGTCGCGCACCGCATCACCGGCGTACTCGTCTTCTTCTTCCTGTTCTCCCACGTGCTCGACACCGCCCTGGTGCGGGTCTCCCCCGAGGCCTACAACACCGTGATGGAGACCTACAAGAACCCGGTCGTCGGCCTGCTCGAGGTGGGTCTGGTCGCGGCCGTGCTCTTCCATGCCTTCAACGGCATCCGCATCGTGCTCGTCGACTTCTGGAGCAACGGTCCCCGCTACCAGCGGCAGCTGCTCTACGGTGCCGTCGGCCTGTGGGTGGCGCTGATGGTCCCGTTCATGTGGCGGCACCTCGGCAACGTCTTCGGCGGTGGCCACTGATGAGCGGCCCGACGACGGCGCCGGTACCGGCTCCTCGAAGCCCCCGTGCGGGCAGTACCGGGGGTCCACGGGGGCGGAGCCCCCGTGCGAGTGGGAACTTCGAGCTGAACTCCTGGCTGTTCATGCGGTTCAGCGGGGTGCTGCTCGTCGTGCTGGTGCTGGGTCACCTGTTCATCAACCTGATGCTCGGCGAGGGCATCAACGCGGTCGACTTCGCCTTCGTCGCCGGCAAGTGGACCAACCCGTTCTGGCAGACCTGGGACCTGCTGATGCTGTGGCTGGCCGAGCTGCACGGCGTCAACGGCCTGCGCACGATCATCAACGACTACGCCGAGCGCGACGTCACCAGGTTCTGGCTCAGGGGCCTGCTCTACCTGTCCGCAGTCATCGTGCTGGTGCTCGGCACGCTGGTGATCTTCACCTTCGACCCGTGCATCGACCCCGAGTCGACGCTGTCCGTCTGCCAGTAGGAGCCCCGGGAGGAGCGCAGCCATGGCACAGGTGCATACGCACAAGTACGACGTCGTGATCGTCGGTGCCGGCGGCGCCGGGATGCGGGCCGCCCTGGAGTCGGGGCAGCGGGCTCGCACCGCCGTACTCACCAAGCTCTACCCCACCCGCTCGCATACCGGCGCCGCGCAGGGTGGCATGTGCGCCGCGCTGGCCAACGTCGAGGACGACAACTGGGAGTGGCACACCTTCGACACCGTCAAGGGCGGCGACTACCTGGTCGACCAGGACGCCGCCGAGGTGATGTGCAGAGAGGCCATCGACGCGGTCCTCGACCTGGAGCGGATGGGCCTGCCTTTCAACCGCACACCGCAGGGACGCATCGACCAGCGCCGGTTCGGTGGCCACACCCGATCCCACGGCGAGGCCGCCGTACGCCGCTCCTGCTTCGCCGCCGACCGCACCGGCCACATGATCCTGCAGACGCTGTATCAACAGTGCATCAAGCACGGCGTGGAGTTCTACAACGAGTTCTACGTGCTCGACTTGCTGATGACCGACGGCCGCGCCTCCGGCGTGGTGGCCTACGAGCTCGCGACCGGTGAGATCCATGTGTTCTCCGCCAAGGCGGTCGTGTTCGCCACCGGCGGCTTCGGCAAGGTGTTCCGCACGACCTCCAACGCGCACACGCTCACCGGCGACGGCATGGGCATCACCTACCGCCGCGGGCTGCCGCTGGAGGACATGGAGTTCTTCCAGTTCCACCCGACCGGCATGGCCGGGCTCGGCGTGCTGCTGTCGGAGGCCGCACGCGGCGAGGGCGGGATCCTGCGCAACAAGGACGGGGAGCGCTTCATGGAGCGCTACGCCCCCACCATCAAAGACCTCGCGCCGCGGGACATGGTCGCCCGTGCGATGGCCAACGAGGTGCGCGAGGGCCGCGGGTGCGGCGAGGAGGGCTCCTACGTCTACCTCGACCTGACCCACCTCGAGCCGGCGCACATCGACGCCAAGCTGCCCGACATCACCGAGTTCGCCCGCACCTACCTCGGGGTCGAGCCGTACAACGAGCCGATCCCGGTGTTCCCCACCGCGCACTACGCCATGGGTGGAGTGCCGACCAACATCAACGCAGAGGTGCTCGCCGACAACAAGTCCGTCGTACCCGGCCTCTACGCCGCCGGGGAGGTCGCGTGTGTGTCGGTGCACGGCGCCAACCGGCTCGGCACCAACTCGTTGCTCGACATCAACGTCTTCGGGCGACGCGCCGGCGTGTTCGCCGCACAGTACGCCCACACGGCCGAGCAGCTGGAGCTGCCGGCGGCACCGGAGGCCCAGGTCGTGCAGATGCTGGAGAGCATGCGCTCGGCCGGTGGCTCGGAGCGAGTCGCCGCGATCCGGTCGCAGCTGCAGGCCACGATGGATCTCAACGCGCAGGTCTACCGCACCGAGGGCTCGCTCAAGCAGGCCCTCAGCGACATCGACGGCCTCAAGGAGCGCTACGCGCAGGTCTCGGTGCAGGACAAGGGCCGGCGTTTCAACACCGACCTGCTCGAGGCGATCGAGCTCGGCTTCCTGCTGGAGCTCGCCGAGGTGCTGGTGGTGTCCGCGCTGGCCCGGGAGGAATCCCGCGGCGGCCACTACCGCGAGGACTATCCCACCCGCGATGACGTGAACTTCATGCGGCACACGATGGCCTACCGCGACGTCGGTGCCGAGGGCGAGCCGACCATCCGCCTCGACTACAAGCCCGTGACCCAGACCCGGTACAAGCCGATGGAGCGTAAGTACTGATGGACGTGACGGTGAAGATTCGGCGCTACAACCCGGAGGTCTCGGAGGAGGTCACCTGGTCGGAGCACACCGTCAGCATGCAGCCGACCGACAAGGTGCTCGACGCGCTGCACAAGATCAAGTGGGAGATCGACGGCACGCTGACGTTTCGCCGCTCCTGTGCGCACGGTGTGTGCGGCTCCGACGCGGTGCGGATCAACGGCCGTAACCGGCTGGCCTGCAAGACCCTGGTCAAGGACATCAACCCGGGCAAGCCGATCACGGTGGAGCCGATCAAGGGCCTGCCGGTGCTCAAGGACCTCGTCGTCGACATGGAGCCGTTCTTCGACGCCTACCGGTCGATGATGCCGTTCCTGGTCACGTCGGGCAACGACCCCTCCCGCGAGCGCTTACAGAGCCAGGCCGACCGCGACCGGTTCGACGACACCACGAAGTGCATCCTGTGCGCCGCCTGCACGACGTCGTGCCCGGTGTACTGGACCGACGGGCAGTATTTCGGGCCGCAGGCGATCGTCGGCGCCCACCGGTTCATCTTCGACAGCCGCGATGAGGCCACCGAGCAGCGGCTGGAGATCCTCAACGACAAGGAGGGCGTGTGGCGCTGCCGCACCACCTTCAACTGCACCGATGCCTGCCCACGCGGCATCGAGGTCACCAAGGCGATCCAGGAAGTCAAGCGCGCCCTGATCTTCCGCCGCTGACCTCCTGGTCCACGGCTCGGGCCATGCCGGTGCCCGGACTCGCCCGCCCCCGAGGTGTCGTTTCGCGGCCGACAGGCGCATACTGGTCAGACATGGCAACCTCACGAGCCGCCAGGCGACATCTCCCGTCCAGCCCGTTCAACCGACCGGTCGACGCCGAGCCGGTCGAGCACTTCGAGGTCGAAGACCGCGTCACCCACGACACCCACGGCTTGGGTCGGGTGGTCGGCGTCGAGAACGACGTGGCCGTCCTCGTGCAGTTCGGCTCCAGCCAGGTGCGCGTCCTGACGCCCTACCGCAAGTTGCACAAACTCTGACCGGTCGGACTCTTCCGGCCAGCTTCTCAGGCCCGCCTCGAGGCGTCGCGCGGGCTACGGGAACGTTGCGTTGTTGCCGCCGCTGACCACCACGACGACGGTGTCACCGGCAGCTACCTGCACCTTGCGGGTCATCAGCGCGGCCAGCGCTGCCGACGCACCCGGCTCGGCGAGCAGCCGGCAGCGCTGCCAGAGCCACTGCCGGGCCTCGACGATCGCCTGGTCGCCGACCAGGATCGGTGTGGTGTCGGCGCGCCGTGCCACCTCGAAGGCGATGTCACCGGCCTGTGGGGCGCCCAGCGAGTCCGCGCCGACCCCGCTGACCTCGACAGGCACCGGGGAGCCGGCCTCCAGCGCCGCGTGCAGGCTGGGACACGTCGCCGGCTCGACGGGCTGCACCTTGCTGTGCCCGGTCAGCCCGATCGCCATGCCGGCGTAGAGGCCGCCGCCCCCGCACCCGACCAGCACCAGGTCGGCGTCCGGCACCTGCTCGGCGAGCTCGAGCCCGACCGTGCCCTGGCCACAGACGGTCCCCCACTGGTCGAACGGATGGATCAGCGGCACGTCGTGGGCCTCCGCCCACGCGAGGCCCTCCGCGAACAGGGTGCCCATGCTCCCCTCGACGAGATGGGTGGTCGCGCCGTAGCCGCGGACCCGGTCCAGCTTCTCCGGAGTCGCCATCGACGGCACGAACACGTCGGCGCTGATGCCGGCCCGCTGCGCCGCCCAGGCGACCGCGGCACCGTGGTTGCCGCCCGAGACCGCGGCGACTCCCGGCGGCGTACCCGTCGACAGTCCAGCTGACAGCCCAGTTGACAATACCGAGTTGAGCGCTCCGCGGGCCTTGAACGACCCGGTGTGCTGGGTGAGCTCCAGCTTGAGCAAGACGCGTCCAGGCACGCCGAGCTCGTCGGCCGCCAGCTCCAGCAGCGGAGTGCGCCGGATGACGGTGCGGATGCGGTCGTACGCCGCCTCGATGTCGGCGTTCGTGGGGAGGTCCGCCATCAGCCGCGAGCCGCCTTCCAGGCCCGCCAGCCTAGTACGCCGAGCACGGCGGCGATGACCAGGTTGACCACGATCAGGCCCGTGTGGGCGACGTAGTAGCCGATGGGGCGCCCTTCGGCGTCGGCCAGGTTCTCCGCGAACATCGACCAGGTGATGACGTTCCAGACGGCGACGACCAGCAGGAGGGCTGCGTGCTTTCGTTCGAATCTCACCCCGCCCATTGTGCCTGCACGCTCAGGTGAGGAATCCACGGAGCAGGGCGGCGGTGCCGGACAGGTGCTCGGCCATCGCCCGGCGGGCGCGGTCGGAGTCGCCATCGAGCACGGCCTCGACGATCAGCGCGTGCTGTGCGTTGGAGTGCTCCAGGTTGCGCTCGATCAGCGGGATGGCATCGAGCAGCTCGTTGAGCCGCATCCGCACGTCGGCGACCGCGGCGGTGAGCGAGGCCGACCCGGTGACCTCGGCGACGGCGAGATGCAGCCGGGAGTCCATCCTGCGGTAGTCGGTCAGCCCTGCACCGGTGCACTCCTCGAGCCGCTCCCGCAGGTGCACCCGCTCGCGCTGGCTGAGCACCGCTGACGCGGCGGCCTCGGCCGCACCGACCTCGAGCACGTCCCGCAACAGCAACGCGTCCTCGAAGCCGGCGCCCAGCCGTTGGGCGTGGCGTAGTGCTTCGGACCGGCTGCGCTGCGGCAGCTTCGCCCGCACAAAGGTGCCGCCGTAGCGACCCCGCCGCGACTCGACGTACCCGGCCTCCGCGAGTGCGTGGAGCGCCTCGCGCACCGTGACCCGTGATACGCGGAACCGGGCGGCCAGCTCACGCTCGGGCGGCAGCCGCTCCCCCGGTGTCACGACACCGAGCTTGATCGACTGCAGCAGCCGCTCGACGGTCTCCTCGAACGCGTTGCCCGCACGCACCGGGCGGAAATCCGCGGCATCGGCACCGGTGCGGCCGCCGACCGCCCCCCTGGCCGCGCCCCCGGTCACGCTGCCGTCGGCTGCCACCGTGGCCACCCCAGCTCCTCTCACATCGGTGTGACGTACGCTCCTGAGATCCCGCCGTCGACCAGGAAGCTTGACGCGGTGATGAACGACGAATCGTCGCTGGCCAGGAAGGCTACTGCAGCGGCCATCTCCTCCGGCTCACCAAACCGGCCAAGGGGCACGTGCACCAGTCGGCGCTGCGCGCGCTCGGGGTCGCTGGCGAACAGCTCCTGCAGGAGCGGGGTGTTGACCGGGCCGGGGCACAGCGCGTTGACCCGGATCCCCTGCCGCGCGAACTGGACACCGAGCTCGCGGGTCATCGACAGCACCGCTCCCTTCGACGCGCTGTAGGAGATCTGCGAGGTCGCCGCCCCCATCACGGCCACGAAGGACGCCGTGTTGATGATGGACCCCCTGCCCTGCTCGAGCATGTGCGGGATCGCGGCTTGGCAGCAGTAGTAGACCGAGGTGAGGTTGACCTCCTGGACCCGCCGCCACGCGTCGATCCCGGTGTCCAGGATGGACCCGTCGTCCGCCGGCGAGATGCCGGCGTTGTTGAAGGCGATGTCGACACTGCCGAAGGCGCGCCTGGCCTCGGCGAAGAGAAGCTCCACGGCGGTCTGGTCGGTGACGTCGACCTCGACGAACAGTCCGTCGACCTCCTTGGCGGCCAGCGGCCCGGCGGTCGTGTCGAGGTCGGCGACCACGACACGCGCCCCCTCGGCCGCCAGCCGTCGGACGGTGGCGACGCCGATGCCGCTGCCACCGCCGGTGACCACGGCAACCCGGCCATCGAGCCTCTTGGTCAAATCCATCTGCATGCGCGGGCTCATTTCTGCTCAGGTGGCGATGAAGACGTTCTTGGTCTCGGTGAAGGCGGCCACGGCATCCGGGCCGAGCTCGCGTCCGAGGCCAGACTCTTTGAAGCCTCCGAAGGGCGTCGAGTAGCGCACGGAGGCATGGGAGTTGACGGACAGATTGCCCGCGTCGACGGCCCGCGACACCCGCAGTGCGCGGCCCACGTCGCGGGTCCAGATCGACCCGGACAGGCCGTACTGGCTGTCGTTGGCGATCCGGACGGCGTCCGCCTCGTCCTCGAACGGCAGGACGGACACGACCGGGCCGAAGATCTCGTCGACCAATGACGGGTGGTCGGCACGGTCGGGGGTCAGCACCGTAGGCGGGAACCAGAAACCGTCGCCGCCAGGTGCCGAGCCACGAAACGCCACGGGCGCGTCGTCGGGCACGTAGGAGGCGACCTTGTCGCGATGGGCGGCGGTGATCAACGGGCCCATCTGCGCCGCGTCCTCCCCCGGGTCCCCGACCCGGAAGGACTGCACCGCCGGCTCGAGCAACCCCATGAAGCGGTCGAAGACGTCGCGCTGGACCAACACGCGACTGCGTGCGCAGCAGTCCTGGCCCGCGTTGTCGAAGACGCCCGCGGGCGCGCTCGCGGCTGCGGCCTCCACGTCGGAGTCGGCGAAGACGATGTTGGCGCTCTTGCCGCCCAGCTCCAGCGTGACCCGCTTCACCTGCTCCGCGCACCCGGCCATCAGCTGCTTGCCGACCTGCGTGGACCCGGTGAAGACGACCTTGTGTACGCCAGGATGGGTGACGAAGCGAGCTCCGACCACCGCACCCTTGCCAGGCAGCACCGTGAGGACGCCTTCGGGTAGGCCGGCTTGCAGCGCCAGCTCGCCGAGGCGCATCGCCGTGAGCGGGGTGACCTCGGCGGGCTTGAGCACGACCGTGTTGCCGGCAGCCAGCGCCGGTGCCATCCCCCAGCCCGCGATCGGCATCGGGAAGTTCCAGGGCACGATCACCCCGACGACGCCGAGCGGCTCGTGGAACGTCACGTCGACGCCGCCGGCCACCGGGATCTGCTGGCCGATCAGCCGCTCCGGCGCGGCGGAGTAGTAGTGCAGCACGTCGCGCACATTCCCAGCCTCCCAGCGAGCGTTGCCGATCGTGTGCCCGGCGTTGCTCACCTCCAGCCGCGCAAGATGCTCCAGGTCGGCGTCGACCGCCTCCGCGAACCGGCGCAGCAGCCGTCCTCGGTCGGCCGGGACGACCGCGCGCCAGCTCTCCAGCGCACGCGCGGCACGCTCGATCGCCGCGTCGGTCTGCTCCACGTCAGCCTGGTGGATCGACTCGACCACGCGCTCGGTGGCCGGGTTGATGACGTCATAGGTTGGCACTGCTGCTCCCATCAGAATCCGACCGCCGCACGCACCAGCGCCTCGAACAGCCGCAGGTCGTCGGGGTTCTCCTCCGGATGCCACTGCACTCCCAGCACCCACGTGGCGCCGGGGAGCTCGACCGACTCCACGAGGCCGTCGTCGGCCCACCCGGTCGCCAGCAACGGTGTGGCCACCTCCGCGAGCCCTTGGTGGTGGTAGCACGGCACCTTGGTCTCCGCCCCCAGGATCTGCGCCGCCAGGCTGCCGGGCTGCGTGCTGATCCTGCTCGTCCCGAACACGGTCGGCTCGGGCCGGTGGCCCTCGTGGCCCAGTAGGTCCGGCAAGTGCTGGTGCAACGTGCCACCGAGGGCCGCGGTCATCAGCTGCGCACCCCGGCACACGCCGAGCACGGGCAGGGTCCGATCCAGCGCGGCCAGGAAGAGACGGCGTTCGTGCTCGTCGCGCTCGGGCCGGGTGCCCTCGGTCGCGGCGTCGGGTACGGCGCCGTAGGTGGCTGGGTCGAGATCGGCTCCCCCGACGATCAGCAGCGCCTCGAGTACGTCGAGCACGCTGGCGTCGGTCGCCACGGGGGGCAGCAGCACTGGCAAACCTCCCGACCGGGTAACCGCGTCGAGGTAGACCTGCGGCACGATGGCCGCCGGTCGGGACCAGACCCCCCACGACGCCGTCTCCAGGTAGGTCGTCACACCGATCCGGGGCCGGCGCGTCGAGACCTCACAGGCGCTCGAAGCCACGGGTGCGCTCCCAGTCGGTGACGGCGGCCCCGAACGCGTGCAGTTCGACCGCGGCGTTGTTCAGGTAGTGCTCGACCACGTCGTCGCCGAAGGCCTTGCGGGCCAGCTCGGACTGCCCGAACAGGTCGGCGGCCTCCCGGAGGGTGTGTGGCACCTGCGGCCGGTCGGAGGTGTAGGCGTTGCCCTCGAAGGCCGGCCCGAGCGGGAGCTCGTTCTCGATGCCGTGCAGTCCGGCGGCGATCAGCGCAGAGACAGCGAGATAGGGGTTGACGTCGCCACCGGGCACGCGATTCTCCATCCGCAGCGACTCACCGTGGCCGACGACGCGCAACGCACAGGTGCGGTTGTCCAGGCCCCACGCGACCGTGGTGGGCGCGAAGCTCCCCGGCACAAACCGCTTGTAGGAGTTGATGTTGGGGGCGAAGAAGTAGGTCAGCTCCTCCAGGCAGGCGAGCTGGCCGGCGAGGAAGTGCTCCATCAGCGGGGCGAAGCCGTGCTCGCCGTCGCCGGCCATCACAGGGACGCCGTCGGTCGACCGCAGGCTGATATGGACGTGGCAGGAGTTGCCCTCGCGCTCGTCGAACTTCGCCATGAAGCTGAGGCTCTTGCCGTGGCTGACCGCGATCTCCTTGGCGCCCGTTTTGTACAACGAGTGGTTGTCGCACGTGGTCAGTGCGTCGGCGAAGCGGAAGGCGATCTCGTGCTGGCCGAGGTTGCACTCGCCCTTGGCCGACTCCACGTACATGCCGGCGCCGGTCATGCCGTTGCGGATGTCGCGCAGCAACGGCTCGATCCGGCCGGTGCCCATCATCGAGTAGTCGACGTTGTACTGGCTGGATGCCTCCAGGTTGCGGTAGCCACGGTTCCACGCGTCCTCGTAGGTGTTGTTGAACACCTGGAACTCCAGTTCGGTGCCGATGTGGGCCTCCCAGCCATGCTCGGCGAGGCGCTCCAGTTGGCGGCGGAGCACCTGCCGTGGCGAGGCGACGACCGGGGAGCCGTCCAGACGCTCGACGTCGCAGAGGACGAGCGCCGTGCCGTCGTACCAGGGGATGCGGCGCAGCGTGGCGAGGTCCGGGTGCATCAGCAGGTCGCCGTACCCACTGTCCCAAGATGACATCGCATAGCCGTCGACGGTCTCCATGTCGACATCGACCGCCATCATGTAGTTGCACCCCTCGGTGCCGTGGGCCACGACCTCCTCGAGGAAGTAGCGCGCCGCGCAGCGCTTGCCCTGTAGACGCCCCTGCATGTCGGTGATCGCCACCAGCACGGTGTCGATCTCGCCGGCGTCGACCAACGTGTGCAGCTGCTCCAGGGTCAACATGCCGGTCTGCGTGCTCATCAGCCCCTCCACGTCATTGGCCTTCTGCTGGACCATTGCGCCATGCAACACCGCGCCTGTTCGGGCTGTCAACGCCCGAACCGACCCCAAACCATCGGTGGTCGGAGCGGCGCGTTGAAGCGAACGCGCGGGACGTAAGCTCGGCAATCAGAGCACGCAATGGTGCAACCATGGCCCAATCGTGTTCACTCACTCCCGCGGC
>DASSKO010000146.1:0-15644 GCA_035690425.1 Nocardioidaceae bacterium | reverse complement strand
ACTGTCGTGCGAGAGCTGTCACGCCGACGAAGGTAGCGGTCGAACCTGAGAGCGCGATGAGAACGGCGCCGCACAGGGCGGCGGCTCAGCCGAAGAACACCTCGGCCTCGGCATACTGGTCAGGCCGCACCGTCTTGAGCTCGCCGGTGCCCTCGATCAACGGCACCCGGACGATCTCGGTGCCACGCAACGCCACCATCGTGCCGAACGCGCGCTCGTTGACCGCGGCGATCGCGTGCAGCCCGAAGCGGGTCGCCAGCCAGCGGTCGAACGCGGTCGGGGTGCCACCGCGCTGGGTGTGCCCGAGAACGACGGCCCTGGACTCCTTGCCGGTGCGCCGCTCGATCTCGGCGGCGAGCCGGTCGCCGATGCCGCCGAGGCGGACGTGGCCGAATGCGTCCCGGTCGCCGGTCTGCGTCGCCATCGTGCCCGCGGCCGGTGTCGCGCCCTCGGCCACCACGATGATCGGCGAGTAGTTGGTGCGGAAGCGCGACTCCACGTGCTCACACACCCGGTCGATGTCGAACGGCTGCTCCGGGATCAGCACGATGCTCGCGCCACCGGCCAGCCCGGTGTGCAGCGCGATCCAGCCCGCATGGCGACCCATCACCTCCACGATCACCGCACGATGGTGGGACTCCGCGGTGGTGTGCAGGCGGTCGACGGCCTCGGTCGCGATGTTGACCGCGGTGTCGAAGCCGAAGGTGAAGTCGGTGCCCGAAAGGTCGTTGTCGATCGTCTTGGGCACCCCGACGACGTCGACGCCGCGGTCGGCGAGCTTGGTGGCGACACCCAGGGTGTCCTCACCGCCGATGGCGATCAGGGCGTCGATGCCGCCGGCGGCCAGATTGTCGGTGATCCGCTCGACACCGCGCTCGACCGAGAACGGGTTGGTCCGCGAGGATCCGAGGATCGTGCCGCCCCGAGGCAGGATGCCACGCACCTGCGGCACGCCGAGCTCCATGGTGTCGTTCTCCAGCGGGCCCTTCCACCCGTCCCGGAAGCCCACGAGCTCCAGGCCGTACTCCTGCACACCTCGACGCACGACCGCGCGGATGACCGCGTTCAGCCCGGGGCAGTCGCCACCGCCGGTCAGCACTCCGACGCGCATGCCGTGCACCTCCTGGATCGTTGCGAATGTGTGCGTCCTTCACCTTGTCAGATCGGGCGCTCCATGACGACGTAGGTCTTGCCCTGTGCAGGCACCGGGTGGGTGCCGGTTCGCTCGAAGCCCAGGCTGTGCAGCAGCCGCACGCTGCGCTGGTTCCAGTCCTGCACGACGGCGCGGAACACGCTGGCACCGGTGTGGTCGCGACCGTGCGCGAGGACGGCCTCGCTGAACATCTGACCCCGGCCCTGCCCGGTCAGCTCGGGGCGAATGCCCACACCGACGTCGAGGGTGCCGAGCTGCTCGGCCATCCCCGACACCCGCGCCTCGGTCCCGAAGCAGGCGAAGCCGATCAGCTCGTCGGCGTCGTCGACGACCGCCCAGTAGCCCTCGGTGGGGTCGGGCGGCCCCGCCGAGTCATAGACCGCCCACGGGCCCGGGTAGCGCCACAGCGCGATCTGCTGGCCGTGGTCGGCGGTGAGCGGGCGGACGTAGTAGCCCATGCCCTCGACCTTAGGCCGGACGCGGACGCCGGTTGCTAGGTTCGCGGGCATGACGTTCTCGATTGTTGCCCGGTCGTCCGACGGTGCTGAGTGGGGCGTCGCGGTGGCATCGAAGTTTCTCGCCGTCGGGTCCGCCGTACCCGCCGCCCGCGCCGGCGTCGGCGCCATCGCCACCCAGGCCTACGCCAACACCAGATTCAAGCCGCGCGGGCTCGCCCTGCTGGCCGAGGGCCGGAGCGCCGACGAGACGCTGGCCGAGCTGTTGAGCAGCGACGACGGACGCGCGCACCGCCAGGTCGGTGTGGTCGACCGCGAGGGCAGCGCCGCGACGTACACCGGGCAGGAGTGCTACGACTGGGCCGGCGGCGTCACCGACGACGGTGTCTCGATCCAGGGCAACATCCTCACCGGCGCCGACGTCGTCGATGCGGTCCACGCGCGGTGGCGGGACCTCGATCCCGGCGCTCCGCTGGCCCGCCGACTGCTGGCGGCCTTGCGGGCCGGCGACGATGCCGGCGGTGACTCCCGCGGACGACAGTCGGCGGCGCTGCTCGTGGTCGAGGAGGCAGCCGGGTACGCCGGCCTCGACGACGTGGCCGTCGATCTGCGCGTCGACGACCACGCCGACCCCTGCGCCGAGCTGGCCCGGCTGCTCGACCTGCACGAGCTGTTCTTCGGTACCACCGCGGAGCAGGACAAGGTCGCGATCGACCAGCACCTGCGCGACGAGCTGGAGCGGCTCGCCGGCCGCACCGGCCGGGACGGCTTCGAGGCGTGGGTTGGTGCGGAGAACTTCGAGAACCGGGTCTGGCCCGACGCCATCGACCGCAAGGTGCTGGAGATCCTGCGTGCGCAAGCTGGCCGGTCGGCGCCGTGAGCCTGCTCGAGCTCGAGGTCGATGCCGACTCCGTGGTGACCGTGCTCGACGGGTCTCGCACCGAGGTCGGCTGGTCCGGCTCCTTGCAGTCGCTGTGGCGAGCCGCCGGTGCGGCCGCGCGCACCGCGGTCGGCGAGTACGGCGGAGCGCCCGCCGAGTGCACCATCGTGGACCTGTGCGACGTAGCGGCGATCTGGGACCAGGAGACGCTGGGAGCCGCCTGCGCACCGCTCGCCGGCGCGGAGTCGTTCGCCGACCGGGTGCATGGTCTGCGGCACACGGACCCGCACCTGTGGGCGCAGATCGAGGGTCGCCGTTACGCGGTCGGCACCCTCGGTGGCTACCTGATCGCCCGGTCGACCCGTGGCGTGTGGCATGCGGTGTCCGCGCCGGGCGCCGAGCGGATCGGGCTGGCTGCGCTCACCGACGTACCCGCCGCGGCCCTGCCGGACGTCCTGCCCGCGGGCACCCGGCTGGGGCATACCGACCGTTCCCTGGCAGGTATCGAGGTCGCCCTGTCGCTGTGAACCTCAGGCCGCGGGCCGCTCCTTGGCCGCGCGCTTGGCCTCCTCCTTGGCCTGCGGCGCATACAGGTCGACGTACTCCTGGCCGGAGAGCTCCATGATCTCGTACATGATCTCGTCGGTGATCGAGCGCAGGACGTAGCGGTCGGACTCCATGCCCTCGTAGCGGGAGAAGTCGAGCGCCTTGCCGAACTTCACGTGTGGCCGGGCGTAACGCCCGAAGATCCGGCCGGGAGGGGCGATCACGTCGGTGCCGATGACGGCGACCGGGATGACCGGCACCTTGGCCTCGAGTGCCATCCGAGCCACCCCGGAGCGACCGCGATAGAGCCGGCCGTCGTGGGAGCGGGTGCCCTCGGGGTAGATGCCGAACAGCCCTCCGGTGTGGAGGATCCGCAGGCCGGACTTGAGCGCGCCCTCGCTGGCCCGGCCGCCCGAGCGGTCGATCGGCACCTGGCCGGCGCCGGAGAAGAAGGTCCGCTGCGCCCAGCCCTTCAGACCACGGCCCTCGAAGTACTCGGCCTTCGCCACGAAGGTGACGCGGCGTGGCAGCGTCAGCGGCATGAACAGCCAGTCGGAGTAGGACAGGTGGTTGCTGGCGATGATCGCCGGGCCCTCGGCGGGGACACTGTCGGCACCCTCGGCGTACGGGCGGAAGATGAGACGCAGCAGCGGGCCGATCACGACGAACTTCAACAACCAGTAGAACACGGCGGGTCTCCTCCTCCGACGAACAAGCAGACTGTAGTGCCCACCGGCACCTGGCCAGACATCGTGGCGTGTCCGAGGGGTGTGCACCTCTTCACCCGCCCGGGCTCGCGTGCGACGATTTGCAGATGCCCGTGGTCGCCCTCCATGCCCGCCCCTTCTCCGCTGACGGCGCGGACGTGGGGATGGTGCTCTTCCACGGCTTCACCGGGTCACCGGCTGCGGTGCGTCCGTGGGCCGAGCATCTGGCGTCCCAGGGGTTCACCGTCCGGGCGCCGCGGCTGCCCGGCCACGGCACGTGCTGGCAGCAGTTGAACCGCACCCGCTGGCAGGACTGGTACGCCGCGGCGGACCGGTCGTTCCAGGAGCTGCGCGCGCGGTGCTCGCGGGTCGTCGTCGGCGGGCTGTCGCTGGGCGGTGCCCTCGCCCTGCGGGTGGCGCAGCAACACGGCCGAGACGTTGCCGGCCTGGTGCTGGTGAACCCGTTCGTCCAGGTCGCCGACAAGCGGCTGCATGCCGTGCCGCTCGTGCACCATTTCGTCCCTTCCTTGAAGGGGATCGCCAACGACGTCAAGAAGCCGGGCGTCGACGAGCACGCCTACCCCCGCACTCCCCTGCACGCACTGAACTCGCTGCTGTCACTGGGCAGTCTGGTGTGCGCGGACCTGCCCAAGGTCACCCAGCCACTGCTGGTTCTCCGGTCCGCCGAGGACCACGTGGTCGACCCGCTGTCGTGCCGGTTGCTGGCGCAGCGGGTGTCGTCGCGGGACATGAGCGAACTGCTCCTCGGCGACAGCTACCACGTGGCCACGCTGGACAACGATGCCGGGACGGTGTTCGCCGAGTCGGCGAAGTTCGTCGAGCGGGTGACGGCGGAGGCCGGCTGATGCGCGGCAACGGCCTGACCGCCGACTCCTACACCGCCGTGTCGCTGGTCGACCGCAACCACGCGGGTGACGCGCTGCTGGTCCTGCGCGAGGTCGGCGTCGCCGCCTATGTCGTGCTCGCCGACGACGGCAGGGTGCAGGTCTTCGCCGACCGCGACGCCGTGCCCGAGGCGCGGCAGGCACTGCAGGACCTGAGCACGGAGCCGGTGGTCACGGACGAGAGCACCGACGACGCCTGGACGCAGATCGTGGCAGGTTATGACCAGAGCGCTCCGGAGCCGCCGGCAGCGTGGACGCTGCCACCGCGGATCTCCCTCGACCCGGAGCCGCCCCCTGCGCCGCCACAGTCGCGCTCTGCGCCGACCGACGACCTCAACACCGAGGCAAGCTGGGAGGAGGAAGGGCACTTCGTGCCGCCGGTGCCGCCGCCGGTGCTGCCGCCGCGCGACCTGGTGTCACGGCTGGCGTGGGGCGGCCTGGTCGGTGGGCCGCTGCTCGTGCTGGTGGCGGTGGTGATCGGTCTGGGGCTGCCGACCGAGGTGCTGATGCTGTGCCTGCTCGGCTTCGTCGCCGGCCTGGTGACGTTGATCGTGCGGATGCGAGACCGCGGCGACGACGCCGGCGACGGCGCGGTGCTCTAGCGACTGCCCCAGCCGCCGACTGCCCGGCCGCTTGCCTTGCAACGCGCCGGCTCGTCGGCCGCTACTGTTCTCAGCGACGACAGGCGACCACACGGGCAGGGAGGCTTTGGTGCAGGCCAGCGACACGGTGGAGATCAGCGGTCATCTGATGGACAGCGGCACGCTGTCGCGCATCCTCGACGACATCCGCGAGTACGGCGGGGACTACACCATCGACCGGTTCGACGTCGGGCACGACGCCGGCGACGTGTCGCACGCCCGGATCACCGTGTCGGCTGAGGACGACGAGGCCCTGCAGCGGCTGCTGATGCGGCTACAGACCCGGGGAACCAACCTCGTCGACCCGGGCGAGGCGGTGCTCGAGGCGGTCGAGCAGGACGGCGTGTTTCCCGACGGCTTCTACTCCACGACCAACCTCGACACCAGGGTTCGGGTCGACGGCCACTGGCTGTCGGTGGCGAACCCCGAGATGGACTGCGGCCTCGTCGTCATCGGTGACGGCGACGAGCTGTCCGTGCGCACGATTCCGATGGTCGACGTCACGGTCGGCATGCGGGTCGTGTGCGGCGCCGCGGGCATCAAGGTGACGGCTCCGGTGGTCGAGGACGTCGGCGGCTCGTTCGGCTTCATGGAGTCCGACGTCTCCAGCGAGAAGCCGCAGACGGTGCTGGTGCGCCAGGTGGCGGCCGGCATCCGGGACGCGAAGGCGAACGGGCAGAAGGTGCTGTGGGTGGGTGGCCCCGGCGTCGTGCACACCGGCGCCGCCCCGGCGATGGTCGCGCTGGTCGAGGCCGGCTTCGTCGACGTGCTGTTCGCCGGCAACGCGCTCGCTACCCATGACATCGAGTCGTCGCTCTACGGCACGTCGCTCGGTGTCGACCTGGCGCAGGGTCGCGGTGTCGAGCACGGCCACGAGCACCACATCCGAGCACTCAACACCATTCGCAAGCAAGGCTCGATCGCTGCGGCCGTCGACGCCGGCGTGCTGACCGGCGGCATCATGCACGCACTGGTCACGGCGGAGAAGGAGTTCGTGCTGGTCGGCTCGGTCCGCGACGACGGCCCCCTGCCCGACGTCTACACCGACGTGATGGAGGGACAGCGGGCGATGCGCGGCGCGCTGGAGAACGTCGGGTTCTGCCTGATGGTGGCCACGATGCTGCACTCGGTGGCGACCGGCAACATCCTGCCGGCCTCGGTGCCGCTGGTCTGCGTCGACATCAACCCGGCCACCGTCACCAAGCTGGCCGACCGCGGCTCGTCGCAGGCCCGGGGCATCGTCACCGACGTCGGCCTCTTCCTGGAGCAGCTCGCGCTCGAGCTGGTCGACGGCTACCGCGGCGTACGCTCCTGACGACGAGAGGGGAACACCGGTGACCAACGCACCACGTGATGTCGAGCGCATCTACTCCACGACCGAGGTGGTCGCCAAGCTGCGCCGTCTCGCGGACGCGCTGGAGACGGGGCGGCCGTTTCGCATCCAGATCGCCGGTGAGCGGGTCCGGGTGCCCGTGCGCGCCGGCTTCTCGGTCGAGCACGAGCGCGGTGACGACGAGGAGGAGATCGAGTTCCAGCTCACCTGGAGCCTGACGCCCGAGACCGAGACCGATGCCGAGTCCGACGACGACGCCGAGGACGCGCCCGACACGACCGTGTGACCCGGGGCGGGCGTGGAGCCGAGCGCGCTCTCTGACAGGCTCGGCCCTGTGCTGATCACCAACCACGTGCTGTCGGGCGCCCTGGTGGGCGCTGTGGCGGGCAGCCCCGGGACCGCGGCGGTTTCAGGAGTGCTCTCACACGTCGCCCTGGACCTGGTGCCCCACTTCGGCGTCGAGGAAGACGACCTGATGCGTCTGGCGGTGCCCGACGGCTTGATCGGGCTCGCGGCGATCGCGCTCATCGCGCTCGGCACACCACCCCACCGCCGGCTCTGCGTGCTCGCCGGCATCTTCGGCGCATGCGCGCCCGACCTGGACAAGCCCGGGCGGCAGTTCTTCGACCGGTCGCCGTTCCCGGTGCGGTTCGACCGCTTCCACGCGGCGATCCAGTCGGAGTCGCCCAGATATCTGCCGGTGGAGGTGGCAGCCGCGGTGCTCTGCGCCATCGGCCTGCGCCACCGGCTACGGCGCAGTTGACCGCGCCGTAGGGCCGAAGCCCATCAGTGCCGCAAGCCCTCAGCCGGACCGCACCCGGTCACCACATCAGGAGCGCGGCCACGCCGGCGGCGACCACGAGCACCACGACCATCCGCAGCGACCGCTCCAACCGCGTCATGGTTTCCACCGGAGACTCCTCCGGCACATAGGCACTTGTCATCCAGGCATCCCCTGTTCGGTGTGCAGGCAGGCTAAACCGCCGCACCGACACGTGGAAAGAGGCCGCGCCGCGGCAAAGGTAAAATCACCGCGGCAACCGCCGCCTCGCGATCCGGCCTGCTCGCGCCCGGCCGGTACGCCGGGACCGACGGGCAGCCGAGCGCGCGACGGTCGCCGCCCCGATGAACCCCGCGTCCGGGCCGAGCGCCGCGGTCACGATCGCCGGCTCTACCCGGAAGCCACGACCGGCCAGGGCCTGGGAGAACGCCGTGCGCGCCGGGTCGAGCAGCAGCTCGGCTGCGGCCGAGACGCCACCGCCGACGATGATGCGGCCCGGGTCGAACGCCGCCGCCATGCCGGCCAACCCGGTGCCGAGCCAGCGGCCCACGTCGGCGATCAGGCCGGCCGCGGCCGGGTCACCCGCACGCGCGGCCTCGGTGATGAGGCCTCCGGTGAGCCGGGAGACATCGGCATCGACCAGGTCGCGCAGCCGGTGGGCGCTCGGGGACCCGCTCGTGATCAGGTCACCGGCCTCTCGCACCAGCGCGTTGCCGCTGGCGTACTGCTCCCAGCAGCCGCGGTTGCCGCACGCGCAACGGTGGCCGCCCGGCACCACCTGGATGTGTCCGAACTCCCCTGCCATGCCGTTGGCACCGCGAAACACCTGCCCATCGACGACGAGCGCGCCACCGATGCCGGTGCCCAAGGTCACGCACAGGACCTCCCGGTGCCCGACGCCCGCACCGAACCACGTCTCGGCCAGCGCGGCGGTGTTGGCGTCGTTGTCCACGACGACGGGCATCCGCAGTCGGTCCCTCAGCGCATCCCGCAGGGGCTCGTTCCGCCAGGCGAGGTGCGGTGAGAAGACCACCGTGGCGCGCGCGGCGTCGACGAACCCTGCGGCCCCCACGCCCACGGCCCCGATGTCGTAGCGGGCCGCCAACCCGCCGACCGCGTCGACGATGGTGTCCTCGACCGCCTGCGCACTCGCACCCGGCGTACTGCGCCGATCGCGGTCGAACACCCGGCCAGCCGCATCGACGACACCAGTGAGAATCTTCGTCCCGCCGATGTCGACGCCGACCGTCAGCGGCCCGAGGCGGGCACTGCCGGCGCTGCGGGCGTGAGGTGGCTGCCGATCGGACACCGGCGACAGCGTAGCTCCAGCACGGCCGGTGCGGTGCTCGCTCGTCTTACCGCGTGCCCCACTCGCGCGGCCGCGTGGCGACGCTCGCCTCGTGGGTGTCGGCGGCCGGCACGTGCAGCGCGCGGCTCATCGAGACCAGTTCCAGCACCTCGAACGGCGGCTGGTGGCCGTCTGCGCCCCGCGGCTGAGCACGCACCAGCGCGACCTCGTCGACGACCCATGCCGGACCGTCGTACTCGTCCAGCCTGTCGACCAGCCGGTGCAGGTAGGGCGCCGTGGTCGTGTCGGTGATCCGGCCCACCCGGGCCCGGCCGCGGAAGTTGCGGCGGTCGAGCAGGAACCCGATCCTTCGCACCGCCGTACGGATCTGGGCGGCCAGGTCCGTCAGCGGCTCGATGTCGCCGTTCAGCGTCGCCCACACCGAGTCGTCCCCGGACTCCTCCAGCGCGTTGCTGCCGTGGAACGACAGTCGCAGCGGCTGGCATTGGCCGACCGCGTCGCGCAGCGCCACAGCCAGCTTCTGCCGGTCTCCGAGGGCGACGTTGCCGAAGCTCGCCAGCGGGGTGTGCAGGAGCGCTGGCGGGACCGGGCGAAGCTCGCCGGGATCACCGGGCACCGACCGGACGACCGCTGCCAGGTTCTCGCGCACCGACCCTGGCGGGATGAGCGCAGCAATCAGTTGCATACTGCCTCCACTGGCACCGAAGAGTTGAGCATCGCATGGATGCTGTCGAAGTCCACCGGTCGCGACCACAGGTATCCCTGCCCCAGCGAGCAGTCGCTGCGTCGTAGCCAGTCAGCCTGTTCGGCCACCTCCACTCCTTCGGCTACCGTCACCAGATCCATCGCGGAGCTCATGGCCAGAATGGCCTGGGTGACCGAGGCGCTGTGACTGTCGGCCACGATGTGGTCGATGAAGCACTTGTCCACCTTCAGGACGTCGACGGGAAGTCGCGCGAGGTAGGCCAAGGAGCTGTAGCCGGTGCCGAAGTCGTCGACCGCCACGCGGACGCCGGCTGCGCGCAGACACGCGAGCCGTGGCGCGATCGCGTCCAAGTCGTCCAGCATGGCGCTCTCGGTGATCTCCAGCACCAGCCGGTCCGGGTCGAGGTCGGCGACGCTCAGGGCGCCGAGGACCTCGTCGACGAGGTCGTGCTGGGCCAACTGGTGCGCGGAGATGTTGATCGCCATCGTGGGACGGAACGCGTCGGACTGCAGGCTGGCAGCGGCGCGGCAGGCCTCGCGGAGCACCCAGGCGCCGAGCGGCACGATCAGCCCTGTCTGCTCGGCCAGTGGCACGAACTCCGCAGGAGGAAGCAGGCCCCGCACAGGGTGCTGCCAGCGCACGAGGGCCTCGAACCCGGTGATCTCCTCGGTGGCAAGGTCGATCGTCGGCTGGTAGTGCAGGACGAGTGCATCGGTGCTCAACGCCCGTTGCAGCTCGGCGCGTGGACCGAACTGGTCCGGTGCGCCAAGACCTCGGCCGGTGGCGGCCGAGGGCTGCCCCGCCGTAGCGTGGCGGTCCGCGCGGCGGCGCACCAGCCACCAGAGCAGTGCCAGCCATCCCATCGCCGCCATCGTCACGATGGCGGCACGCAGGACGTCGGCCTGCCCGTCGATGCGCAGCTGCCGTAGCCGCAGCCGCTCGCCGAGCTCGTCAACGGCTGACCGCAGCTCGTGGAGCTCTCGGGAGGTGGCCGGCCCGCGGCGGAGTGCGGTCAGAGCCTGCTGAACGGGCCGCAGCTGGCCGGCTTCGGCGCCGGCGTCCGACAACCGCTCGAGATGTCCGGAGACCAGGCCGTCGGAGTGACGGTGCACCGTCTGCAGGCGTCCCGCCAGCTCGGCCTGCACGACGCGTTGTGCCTGTACGGCGTCGCCGCGGTGGTAGGTGTTGGTGAGCAGCACGAGCTCCAACGCCACGACCACCAGCGTGCACACCACCGTCACCGTCGCCCGGGCCCACCGCCGGCCGCCATCACCCTCGCGAAAAACTGTCACGTCAAGTCATCGGCCAGCGCCTGCGGAAGTTGAGATCACCGACCACAATGTTGCCCATGCTGCCCATGCCCGGTGACCTGCGCCACATCCTCGAGGAACTGACCGGCCGCCCGGTCTCGCTGACCTTGGCACGTCCGCTGGCACCCACCCAGGCCAGGCTGACTACCGGCGTCTACACCGACTCTCGGCTGGCCACGGCCGCCGTCGTGCTGATGGACCGGCCGGCCGCGGCTCGACTGGCCGCCTGCGCGGGGAGCTTCCCGGCCGGTGTCGCCGCCGACGCCATCGCCGCGCAGCACGTCCCCCCGTTGCTCCTCCCACCCCTCAACAAGGTGTTCGAGGGCCTGACCGCCCTCTTCCCACGCCAGCGGCTCACGCTGTACGCACTGCAGCCAGGCGGAGACGCACCCACTGACGTACTGGCGATGGCCGCCGCGGCGGGGCGGCGCCTCGATGTCACGATCGCCGTTCGGACCTACGGCGTGGGGCGGGTGTCGGTGGTGCTGGCCCGCTGAGAGACTGCGCGGGACAGCCCGGCGATCGTCGCGTCGCTCGGTGACGCGGCCGCCTGGTTGACTTCGGCGACCTCACGCAGCAGCTCCTCGCGGTTGACCAGCACGTGGCGCGGAGCACGCACACCGACCCGGACCACATCACCCCGGACGTCCAGAACTGTGACGACGACGTCGTCGCCGATCACGACGCTCTCCCCGACCCGCCGGCTGAGCACCAGCACGCGACCACCTCCTGTTGCCCCCCTGCTACCCCCGAGCGTATCGGGAGAACGCAGGAGCTTGTTCAGGCGGTGACCAGCGGTGCACGCAGCGGAAGGGTGCTGTCGTTGAGCACCACCTGCGTGGCACGCCGCATCCGATGGTTGACCAGGATGGGGGCGAGCAGGTTGGCGGTGGCGGACTCCACCGAGTCACCCACGCTGACCACGACCAGCGCGAGTACGTCGTCCACCGACTCCAGACCAAGCGAGTCTGCGGTCTCGTCGTCGATCTCGGGGGTGTAGTCGCCGAAGAACGGGCCGGGCGGGACCACCAGGAAGCGCAGGTCGGGGTCGTGCAGCGAACGCAGGGCGCACAGCACCCCCGCCTCGTCGACCCTGGTCAGCGCGAACTTGTTGTGGTCGGGGAACCCCCGCAGCGGTTCCACCAACTCCAGGACCGGGATCTCGTCGGGGACGACGACCTCGTCGGTGTGCATGGGGCTCCTCAAGTCGCGGCAGGTTCGCCGGGCGGATCGCCCGGCTGGCGATTATCGCAGGAAGTCGATCAGCGAGGGCTGCAGCACCCGTGCGGTCGCGGCGAGCGCGCCTTGATAGGCGATCTCCTGCATCTGCAGATCGACGATCGCCTGCGCCAGGTCGACGTTCTCCACCCCAGACAGCGAGGTCTGCAACTCGAGCTTGGTGTCCTTGGCCGTCTGGGCCGCGGCTTCGACCCGGCCGTAGCGGGTGCCGATGTCGGCGAGCTCGGAGCGCAGCCGGGACAGCGCACCATCGAGTTGGTCGAGGTCACCGGCGAGAGCTGTCGGGTCGCTGCGCAGATGGGCGGCGACGTCGTCGAGGACTGTGAACAACGCGTCGTCCCCGCTGCCGAACACCTCCGGCCCGGTCACGTCGACGCGCACACGAACGCCGTCGGCCACCGTGCGCCGTACCGTGCCGGTGTCGCCGACGTACCCGCCGTTCTCGTCATAGGCGGCCGGGCCTGCCGTCGTGCCGCCGAACAGCGGGCGTCCCAGGTGGGTGGTGTTGGCGAGGCCGAGCAGAGCCTCGCGGATCTGCGTCACCTCGATCGCCAGCGCTTCTCGTGACTGAGGGCTGCTGCTGCCGGTCGACGCGCCCTGCAGCGCGAGGTCGCGCACCTTGCGTACCGAGGCCGATGCCGACATCAGCGTGCTGTCGATCCGTCCCAACCACCCCAGACCATCCTCGGCGTTGCGGGCGTACTGGGACTGGTCGGCGGTTCGGGCCCGCAGCATCATCGCGGTGTTGGTGCCTGTCGGTGAGTCGGAGGGCCGGTTGATGACCCGGCCGGTCGAGAGCTGCTCCTGCGTGCGGGCGAGTCGGCTCGCCCCGGCGTTCATGGCCTCGAGCGACCGCTGCACCATCATCCGCTGGGTTACGCGGTAGTCGGACATCTCAGCGCACCAGCCCGGTGCGGTTGATCAGGGTGTCGAGCACCGAGTCCAGCGTGGTGATGACTCGGGCTGCTGCTTCGTACGCCCGCTGGTGGGCAAGCATGTTCACCATCTCCTCGTCGATGTTGACACCAGACAGCGCCTCACGCGAACCGTCGATCTGGTCAGTGAGCACCTGCTGGTTGTCCGCGACCCGCCGCGCCGAGGCGACCTGGGAACCGAAGTCGGTGACGAGTCGTCGATAGTTGTCCTGCCCGTCGGTGAGACCGGCGAGCACGTCCGCGTTGGAGCCGTCCAGTGTGCCCGGGGTCAACGACGCCGCGACCTGGTCCGGGTCGGTCAGTGCCACCGCCAGCGTCGCTGCGGTGGTGCCGCTGAAGAACATCGCACCGGGTGCGCCGTTGCGGTCGTATCCCAGCGCGTGCTGGGCATTGACCGACTCCGCCACCGTTGCGGCCACGGCGTCGAGCTCGGCGAGGTAGTCGGGCAGCGCGCCCCCCAGGACGCTGCTCGCAGCGCCGAGCGTACCCGCGGACACGGACACTGCGACACCGCCGATGCTGAACGTCACGGGGTCGGTGGTGGCCGCGGCCATTGTCGTGGCACCGGAGGCCTGCAGCGTGGACGCGTTCGACCCGGTGACCAGGCTGACCCCGCCGACGCGGACGTCAACGGTGCCGTCGGCGGCCGCGACCGTGTCCGCGCCGACGAGCTCGGCAAGCCGTAGTGCGATCTGGTCGCGTCGGTCCATCAGGGCACCGGTGTCGGTTCCGGCGACCGTGGCCACCCGGATCCCGTCGTTGACCCGCGCCAAGTCGCTCGCCAACCCGTTGACCTCAGTGGTCAGGGCGTCGACACGGGTGCGCTGGTCCGACCACTCGGTGGCGACCGCGCGGGCCTGGGTCGCCAGTGCGCTGGTCAAGGTGCCGGCCCGCGCGAGCAACTGGCTGCGTGCCGCGTCGTCGCCCGTGTTGTTGGCCACGTCGTGCCACCCTGAGCCGAAGTCCGACAACGCGGCGGCGACGCCGCTGTCACCGGGCTCCCCCAGGGCAGTCTCCAAACGCACGAGCACGTCCCGACGGCCCTCCAGCAACGCCTGCTGTCCGTGCTCCGTGCGAGCCCGCGCGTCGAGCAGCGGGTCGACGGTGCGCTGGACACTTCCGACCGCCACGCCGTCTCCCGTGCCGTCCCAGCGGGACCACAAGGCCGGCACCGCGGGCGGTCCCACGGTCTCGGCGACGATCTTGCGGCGGGCGTAGCCCTCGGTGCCTGCGTTGGCCACGTTGCCGCTGGCCACATCCATCGCGGCCTGGTTGTACCGCAGTGCCGACAGGGCCGTGGACAGGGACGAGAAGGTTCCCGACATCTCATCCGCTCCGGTCGACGAGTCGGGTGCGGCGACCCGCCACCACGGCGGAGCCGTCCGGCCCATAGGTCTCGGCACCGTCGGCGAGGGAGAGCAGGGTCTCCCGGGCCGACTGGTAGCCGCTCGTCAGCAACTCGCGGTTGGTCGACGCCATCTCGGTGATCTGAGCCATGACGGTCACGAATGTCTCGCGGTGGTCGAGCAGGATCGACCGCCACGGCTCCCCGATGGCCTCGGCTAGCGCGTTCAGGCTCGGGTTGTGCGCCAGCCCGAGCGACTCCGCCACCGCATCGGCCGTTACCGCACGCAGCACCTCGGTCTCCCGAATGCCCTCGAGCACGGTCTCGACCTCGCGCGCCGCGTACGCCAGCCACTGGGTGCGGCCACCGGCCAGCACGAGCTGTTCCTCTTCGAGCTTGAACAGCAGCATCTCGAACAGCTCACGCTCGCGCCACAGCACGGACGAGAGTTCCTCTATCGACACGGGTACTCCTCCTCATACCAACGGCTCCGGTGGGTGCTGGGGCCAGCACTCGTCGGTGTTCCGCACCACATGTATCGGCGCCGGCACGCTGATACTGAGCAGTTGGGGCACGGTGATTCGGCTGCCAAGATGGCCGCGTCGCGGCTGTAGTCACCGAGCGTGGCGATGCCAGGTAGACCGCTGCGGCTAGGGCGTAGCCCGCAATGACTACGGAGGAATCGGCCGATCGGGCCAAATCGGCCGTACAGACCGGAATTTTGCCTAAACCGCAGATCGCGACTGTGGGAATCCTCGACGCTACTCATCGTGACAATCGCCGCTGCTTCCGCACTTGAACCCGACATCGACGTGGAGACCCTCGTCCGCGAGCACATCCCCCTGGTCGGTCACGCCGTCCGGCAGATGCTGTCCCGCGTCCCGGCCCACGTGAATCGGGACGACCTGTCGTCGGCCGGGCTCACCGCCCTCTTCCAGGCTGCGCGGTCGTTCGATCCCGCGCGTGGGGTGGCCTTCCCCGGCTACGCCACTACCCGCATCCGGGGCGCGCTGCTCGATGAGCTGCGCGGCGCGGACTGGGCCAGCCGCTCGGTGCGTCGCCGCGCCCGGCAGGTGGAGGACGTGCGCAGCACGCTGACCAGCACCCTGGGTCGCGCACCCACCGATGCCGAGGTCGCCGGCGCTTTGGGCGTCAGCGTCGCCGAGCTGGAAGCCAACGAGGGGGACGTCTCGCGGGCGGTCGTGATGTCGCTGCAGGGCTTCGGCGACACCGACGTCGACGACCTGCTGCCCACCTCCGCACCCGGCCCCGCCGAGCTGTTGGAGCACCGCGAGCGACTCGCCTACCTGCGCGACGCGATCGACCAGCTTCCGGAACGCAACCGCATCGTGGTGCAGAGCTACTTCCTGGCCGAGCGACCGATGGCCGAGGTCGCCGC
>DASSKO010000145.1:0-11250 GCA_035690425.1 Nocardioidaceae bacterium | reverse complement strand
CTCCTTGAGGCCTTCGACAACCTCGTCGGGGATCTTCGCATCGCGCTCGATCTGCAGCGGGTCGACCTTGTTCTCCAGGAACGACCGCAGCTCGCCGAGGAACCGCTCGCCCTTCTCGATCTGGTCGGGCGACAGCCGTGGCTGCGGATGGATCAGGTCGAGCCGAAAGTTGCCGAGGAACAGCTCCTTGCCGAACGACGGGAGCTTCCACTCGGTCTCGCGAGCCGCCTCAGCGACCTGCCGGGCCTCACGCTCGCTCACGTTGCTGCTCACGGCATGCTCCTTCGCTCGGTTACCCGTGGGTCACCTTCCCGCACCGTACGCCGTCACGCCCCGACCGTCGCCACCGAAAGAATGATCTTGCCTACATGGCCGCTCTCCTCCAGGAGGCGGTGCGCCAAAGCGGCGTCGGGCATCGGCACCCGCCGGTCGACGACGGCCCGCACGGCACCCGAGGCGACCAGCGGCCACACGTGTTCGCGCACCTCGGCGACGATCGCAGCCTTCTCCGCCACCGGCCGGCCGCGCAGGCTCGTGGCGTGCACCGCGCCCCGCTTCGTGAGCAGCTGGCCGAGGTCGAGCTCGCCCTTGCGCCCGCCCTGCAGGCCGATCACGACGATGCGGCCTCCCGTGGCAAGGGCGTCGACGTTGCGCGGCAGGTAGGCCGCACCCATGATGTCGAGGATCACGTCGGCGCCGCGCCCGCCGGTCTCCTCGCGCACCACGTCGACGAAGTCCGCCTCGCGGTAGTTGATCGCCACGTCGGCGCCGAGCTCACGGGCGCGCGCGCACTTGTCGTCGCTGCCGGCGGTCGTGAGCACGTGGGCGCCGTGCTGCTTGGCGAGCTGGATCGCGAACGTGCCGATGCCGCTGGTGCCGCCGTGCACGAGGAACCGCTCGCCGGGCTGCAGCCGGGCCAGCATGAAGACGTTGGACCACACGGTGCAGGCCACCTCGGGCAGGCCGGCGGCGTCGACCAGGTCGACTCCGGCCGGCACCGGCAGGAGCTGGCCGGCGGGGACCGCGACCTTCTCGGCGTAACCGCCGCCGGCGAGAAGCGCGCACACCTCCTCGCCGACGGTCCAACCGCTCACCCCGTCGCCGAGGGCGGCGATGCGGCCGCTGCACTCCAGGCCGAGCAGCTCGGACGCGCCCCGCGGCGGCGGGTAGAAGCCCATGCGCTGCATGACGTCGGCCCGGTTGACGGCACTGGCGGCGACGTCGACGAGCACCTCGCCGGGTGCCGGCACCGGGTCGCCGACCACGTTCCACTCCATGACCTCCGGGCCGCCGGCGCCCGACAGCGTGATCGCGTGCATGGTCCGGAGCCTACGAACATCGCCGCCGCACCCCCCTGGTCGGGAGCGTTGTGACGGAGCACAATTCGGCTCATGGCGGGGGCGGGCGCGGCTGTGACGGCGCGGAAGGAACCCGGTCTCTACCGGCGGGTGGAGCGGCGGGTGCCCGAGCTGGCCCGTGCCCTCATCGAGGTCTTCCTCGAGGAGATCCCGCGTTACGACCTGCTGCCGCAGGAGCAGCGCGAGGGCGAGCTCACCGCGGGTGTCGAGGACAACCTGCACATCTTCTTCCGCAGCCTGCGCGAGGAGCGGCCACCGACCGATGAGGAGCTCGCCGGCCCGCGCGCTGCGGCCCGGCGCCGGGCGGAGGAGCGGGTGCCGTTGGAGGCCGTGCTGTCGGCGTACCACGTCGGGGCGCACCGGGCGTGGGAGATGCTCGTCGATGCCGCGCGCCGCGACGAGCGCGAGGAGCTGCTGGCGGCGGCCGACGCGGTGCTGCGCTACCTGCGCCACGTGACCGGGGCGGTCGCGACGGCCTACCTCGACGAGCAGCAGGCGATCTACGGCGAGGAGCTCGACGCGCGGCGGTCGCTGACGCAGGCGCTGCTCGTCGGTGCGCCGGCCCACGGCCTGGCCCGCCGGCTGGGGATCGGGCTGGCGCCGGCGTACGTCGTCGGGATCCTCGACGTCGGCGGCCCCACCGAGGGCGACGAGGCCGGTGCCGGCGCGCACCGGCGGGCGCGCCAGCTGCAGGAGTGCCTCGACCGGCACGCCGGGGTGCCGGTGCTGGCCCTGCTCGACGGGGGTGGCGGGTCGTTCCTGCTGCCGGCGGACGTCGACGGTCTCGAGCAGGTGGCGGGCGACCTCGACGTGCTGGCCGAGGACATCACCGCGGAGACCGGGTCACCGGCGACGATCGCGGGCGCGGCAGCCGAGACCGTCACCGACGTTCCCGAGGCGATGGCCCAGGCCGGCGACGTGCTCGACCTGGTGCAGCGGCTGGGCCGGCCGCCGGGCGCCTACCGCCTCGACGACGTGCTCGTGGAGTACCAGCTCACGCGGGAGTCCGACGCGCTGCCGCTGCTGTCGGCCGCGTTGGAGCCGCTGGCCGGCAACCCCGATCTGCTCGTGACGCTGGAGACCTACCTCGCGCACGACCAGGACCGGCGCAGCACAGCCGCGGCGCTGCACGTGCACCCCAACACTCTCGACTACCGGCTGCGCCGGATCGTCGACCTCACCGGTCTGGACACGTCGACAACGCGAGGGCTGCAGATCCTGGCCGCCGCGCTGACCGCTCGCCGGCTGGAGCAGTAGCTACCGTCCCGGCTGTACGCCGCGGTTCGTTGAACCGTCTTCTGCCGCCGTGTGGGGGTCAAACGATCTCTGAGAGGCCCCACACCGCGGCAGAAGACGACGGCGTCAGCCGCGGTCGTCGACGAAGGCCCCGTCGACCAGCTCGTCGAAGCGGGCCAGGTCGTTGCGCGGGTCGATGATCTCGCTGACTGCGTCGCGCGGGGCGAGGTGCCGGTCGCACCACAGCCGCGCGACCAAGGCCTTGCGGTCGGTGCCGGTCGTACGCCGCTCGTGGCCGGCCTGCTCGACCAGCAGAGCCCCCGTGTAGACGTCACACATCAGGTGCGCGAGCGGGGAGAGCCGCGCCTCGCCCACGTCGGGGTCGAGCCGTGACAGCCCGTCGAGTGCCCGCTCGAGGTCGGCGAGCCGCTGCTCGACCAGACCGGTGGTCGGGTCGTCGGCCGGGCCGGCCGCGATCGCGTCGCGAAGGTTGTCGAGGAACGGCTTGTGGGCCTGCTCGCGCTCCATGGCGCGGCGTACGTCGAGGCAGAGGATGTTGTCGCCGCCCTCCCAGATCGTGTTGACCTGGGCGTCGCGCAGGATGCGGGCAACCGGCCACGTCTCGCAGTAGCCGTTGCCACCGTGTACCTCGATCGCCGTGCTGGCGGCGGTGATGCCGAGCCGGGCCGCGCGCAGCTTGGCCAGCGGCGCGGTCATCCGCAGCGGCCGGGCGTGCGCGTCGAAGACCAGCGCCTGCGCGCCCTCGACATCGACGAGGAGGTCGGCGAGGGTGCGGCGCATGAGCGGCTGGTCGGTCAGCGGGCGGCCGAACGCCTCGCGGGCCCGGGCGTAGCAGAGCGACTCGACCAGAGCCCGGCGGGCGCAGCCGAGACCCATCATCGCGATGCCGAGCCGGGCGGCGTTGGTGAGCTGCATGAGCCGCGAGACCGCGCGGCCGTCGCCGACGTTGGCCTGGCCCGCGCCGGGCGGGTCGGCGAGCAGGAACGCCTCGGCATCTGCGAACTCGACCTCCGCCGACGGCACCGCCCTGGTGCCGAGCTTGTCCTTCAGCCGGCGGATGTGGACGCCGTTGGGCGTGCCGTCGCGACGCTGCCGCAGCACGAGGAACGACGCGACCCCGCGCACGCCGTCTGGCGCACCCTCGGGCCGCGCCATGACGACCCACGCCCCGCCGTTGGCGTTGGAGACGAACCACTTGACGCCGTTGAGCGCCCACACGTCGCCGACGGGGGTTGCGGTCGTCTCGATCGCGCCGAGGTCGGATCCACCGCTGCGTTCGGTGAACGACTGCGCGGTCTCACCCATCAGGCCGCCCGGGCCGGCGATCTCGTCGAGCATCGCGCGGACCTCGGGGGGCGCGTAGCGCTCGGCGAGCCGGTAGACCATCTCGCCGCCCGTGCCGAGCGCGCACATCATGCCGATCTCGGCCTGGTCGAGCAGGTAGCTCGACGCCGCGCCCGGCAGCGTCAGGTCGATCCCCGCGGCGACTGCCTCGGCGCGGACCGCGTTGCCGGAGAAGCTGTGCGCGATGACGGCGTCACGGTTGGCCTCGAACGTCGCCGGCAGCACCACCTCGCTCACGTCGTGACCCCACCGGTCGTAGCGCTCGAGGCGCGGCGGGTGGCGGTCGGTCTCATCCGCGTTGCGCGCGATGAGATCGCCGCAGACGGCGCCGTACGCCGACAGCTTCGGCTCCGCCCACGCGAGGTCATCGGACGACATGTGCTGGGCGAGGATGAAGCGCAGCGTCGGGTCGCTGGTATACCAGTTCAGACCGATGGCACCGGCGTAGCGGTCGGTGTCGTAGCGCTGCGAGCGATCGGTCGCCTGGTGGCTCGGAGGTGCGTCGTACGTCGTCATGACTGCACTGTCTCACCGCAGGCCTCGAACGTACGGGCGCGGTTCCTATCATCTTGCCGTGGCCGGGAGACGGCGGGCAGCCCGCGTCGAGGACGTCCACGAGCTGGCCCTGGCGCTGCCCGGCGTCACGATCGAGGGCGGCTCGGGGGGACGACGCATCTACCAGGTGAGCCGCAGGTCGTTCGTCTTCTTCCGGAACCCCCGGCCCGACGCGCTCGATCCCGAGACCGGCGAGAGGTACGACGACGTCATCGTCATCTGGGTCGGCTCGGACGACGACAAGCAGGCGCTGGTGCAGGATCCGGCGCTGCCGTTCTTCACGACGCCTCACTTCAACGGGCATTCGTCGGTGCTGGTGCGGGCGAGCCGGCTCCACGAGATCAGCCGGGAGGAGCTCGCCGAGGTCATCGAGGACGCCTGGCTGTCGCGGGCCTCGAAGCGGCAGGCGGCCGCGTGGCTGGAGCGAGCGGAGCGTCCGTAGAGCTGCGGGCTCGGTCGGCAGGCGGTCTGACCGGTCGCTCCGGAATATGGGTGCTGCCGCCCGTGGGCTGCCGCCGTAAAGCGGCGCGGAAATCACTCGCTACTGCGCTTTGCGCGCACCTTGGATATCCACAGCAGCTGGCCGGGATCCGACGCGAAATCTCCTGCCGCACAAGGGATTTCGACCGTCCACTGTCTGCCGTCGTGGGGTCGGAATTGTCGGTGCCGGCGCGTAATGTCGGTGTCATGTTGGAGGTGCTGGCCGGGGTGTGCGGCGTCGATCCGTGGGAGCTGTCCCTATCGGATCGGCTCGACGGGCTGGCCGCACTCGAGCGGGCGTCGGCCTGGTTGGAGGCGGTGAAGGCGCTGTGGCTGGCCGCGGCGGCGGCGGTGCCGCAGGCCGACGAGCCGCTGTGGGATGAGGACTGGGCGCGGGAAGACATCGCTGTGGTGCTGACCATCTCCCCGATGGCGGCGCACCGGCGCATCACGCACGCCCGGGCGTTGGACGGCCGGCTGATCGCCGCCCGCGACGCCATGCTGGCGGGGCAGCTCGCGCCGATCCAGGCCGTCGCGCTGGTGGAGGAGACCGCGGCGGTCGACGACGACACGGCCCGGCTGGTCGCGAAGCAGACGCTCGACCGGGCGCCCGAGCTGACCCCGGGCCGGTTCCGCACCCTGGTCCGCAAGGCGGTCATCGCGGCCGACCCCCAAGGCGCGGCCGACCGGCGGGAGCGGGCCCGGGCCGACCGGGCGGTGCAGCAGTGGGCCGAACCCGACGGGATGAGCGTGCTGCTCGCCCGGCTGCCGGCCGAACACGGGACCGCTGTCTGGCAGGCGCTGACCGCCCTCGCGGAGAAGTGGGGACGCGACCCGGTCGACGGCGGCGACAGCGACGGGGACGACCGCTCGCTGGACCAGCGCCGCGCCGATGCGCTGGTCGCGCTGGTCACCGGCGGCGCCCAGGCACCCGACGCAGTGGGCGCGGGTCGGGTCGCGGTGGCGGTGCGCATCGACCTGGCCACCGCCCTCGGCCTGGCCGACAACCCGGTCGACCTGCCCGGCTACGGGCCCCTCCCGCCGGCGATCGGCCGGGCCCTCGCCCAGGACGGCGACTGGCAACGCTGGATCACCGACCCCCTGTCCGGAGAGCTGCTCGACCTCGGCCGCGAGCGTTACCGGCCCTCGGAGCGGTTGCGCGCCTACGTGCAGGCCCGCGACGGCCGATGCCGCTTCCCCGGCTGCACGACCCCCGCCACCCGCACCGACCTCGACCACTGCGTCCCGCACGGCGACGGCGGACCCACTGCTAGGCACAACCTGCACGCGCTGTGCCGGCGGCACCATCGGCTCAAGACCCACACCCGCTGGACCTATCAACGACTGCCCGACGGCACCGTCGAGTGGACCGACCCCCGCGGCAGGCGCTGGCGCGACCCCCCGCAGCGCGAATGAGCAGGTCTCGTGATCATCGGCCCTCGGGAGCGACCGAGGAACCTGAAGCAGAACCCGGGGGACACAGGCGCGATTCACGCCCACTGGTGACGGGCGTCGGGTCGGTGCGCGCGCACGACCATCGGGCAAACTGGCACGCGGAGGGCTCGCATAGAGGCCTAGTGCGGCGGTCTTGAAAACCGCTATGGCGCGGAAGCGTCATCGTGGGTTCGAATCCCACGCCCTCCGCTCTGACCTGCGGGTTTGCACTCTGCAGGGTCTCGCTGGCGCGAAGGTCATCGGGCTTGTTGATCTCCGCGTGCCCCCCGCGTGCCCCTTCGGTTGGAGATCTTGCGCACCGTGGCCATCTTCGAGAGCTTCTTCGCGACCTCCGCGTCGCGCCGTTCGGCCGCATGTTGGTAGATCATCGCGGCGCGCGAGGTGACGTGTCCGGCGCGGCGCATGACCTCGGCAAGGGTGGCGCCGGCCTGCGCGGTGAGGGTCAGCCCGGCGTGGCGCAGGTCGTGGAGGTGGACATCGGGGAAGCCGGCCTTGGTGCGGGCCGTCTGCCACGGCCCCTGCAGGTGATGGGCCCGCAGCTCGGAGCCGTCCGGCCGGGTGAACAGCCGAGCCGTCGGCAGTGCAGGCCCGGCGCGGTCAACGTGTTTGGTCAACGCGTCGAGCGCCTGCACCGGGAGGTGGACGGTGCGCCGGCTGCCGGCCTTGGGCTCGGTGACGACGGGTCCGATGCCGTCGACCTCGACCACCTGGCGCTCAACCCTGAGCGTCGCCGCCTTCCGGTCGAAGTCGCGATGTTCGACGGCGAGTACCTCGCCCAACCGCAGTTGCGCCCAGAACATGACGATGCACGGCACCTGTAGCCGCTCGGGCATCGCGGCGATGAGCGTCTCGACCTGCTCGATTTCCAGCAGTGGCCGTTCGGGGCTGGATGCCAGTCCGGCGCCGGCGATGCGGCACGGGTTGCGGTGCAGTGCCTCGTCGTCGACCGCGGTCGCGAGGATCGCGTGCAGGAGTGCGTATGCCTTGCGCGTGGCGGTCCGCCCCGTCTTGGCCGCCACGTCCGCGTGCCAGGACCGCACGATCGACGGCGTGATCTTGTCGAGGGATAACCCACCCAACGACGGAAGGATCCACGCATCGAGGCTCTGCCGGTAGGTGTCGACCGTCCGAGGCGCGAGGGGGCGGCCCTTGACGGTGCGTTGCTTGAGCCACCCTTCGGCGTACGCGCGCAACGTGGCCGACGCGGTGCGGCCGTCGAGCCAGACGCCGCGGGCCATGTCGGTATCGACACCGGCGAGGAACCGGTCGGCGTCGGTCTTGGTGGCGAACGTGTCCGGTGCCGTTCGCAGCAAGCCGTCCGGGCCGGGATAGCGGGCCTGCCACCGCCCGGACGGCAGCTTGCGGAGACGGCCGAAGCGACGGCGACTGGTCATGTCAGCCTCCAGGTAGCCAGCTCAACGGTAACCGGCCACGGAGGGCAGCGGAACCGCTTCGCCGCGGGGTGGGGATAACCCGAAACCGCCGCGCCCTACTCGGGCAGCAGTGTCAGTGCGGGGACGTGACGCGGCCGGACGACCGAGAAGTCACGCCGGTCGATGGTGGCGACCTCGGCGACGTTGAGCCGCTCGGCCAGCGCGACGACGCAAGCGTCCGTGCCGCCCAGCGGCAAGTCGGCGTACTGCTCTACGAGTTCGGCGGCGCGAGCCAGGTCGCCGCTGGTCAGGTCGACAGGCCGCAAAAAGCGTTCGTCGAACGATCGCAGGAAGGCCGCCTCCACTGCCGTTCCGGCGTCACGGGCCAGCAGGTAACACACCTCGGCGATGACTGGCCCGGGCACCAGTCGCGGTGGCTCCACATCGAGGAGCAGCGCCGCGCATCGCTCGTGGTGCGTGTCGTTGCGGTTCGCCGCGGCGACGATTGGACCGGTGTCGAGAATGATCACCTGTCGCCGGGGAACTCGGCCGCCAGGATCTCGCTGGACCGCTCGGCAAGATCGCGCGGTCCCGCAAAACTCGCGAAGAACGCGGGGGCGCCCGTGTGTCGCGGCCGAGCGTCGTCGTCGGACTCGCTGACGACGACGTGCAGCCGCTGTCCCGGCCGCACACCGCGACGGTGCAGCTCGGCGAGCAGCGCAGCATCATCGTCGGGGACGGTGAGATCCCACTCTTGGCCGCTACTCATATTGCGCATCATAGCGACCCGCGCCTGCTTTGTGAACTCCCTTGAATATCTCCCATTGAGCGGCTGACGATATCCGTGAAAAGCTTTTTCCAGATCTCGCGAAAGCACGATGGCTCTTTCTTCTGTTTCGTGGCGCGCGCACATCGATCCGGGCGGCACATTCCCACCTTCCGCCAGAGTCAGTAGGTGGCCCATCGTATTGGCGACCCGCACCTAAGCGCCCGGGCGGACGTTGACCCTGCCAGCCGCAATGAAGGCGTCGAGGTCAGCGGCGTCGATCCGCACATGCCGACCGAGCTTGGTGAAGGGGATGCGCCGTTCGGCGATGAGCCGGCGGACGAACCGGACGGTGGTGTTGAGCCGGTCCGCGGCCTGCTCGACGGTGAACAGCTGCGGTGATCTGCTTCGCGGGTCGATGCGCCGCACGCCGCCGGTGCCGATGCCCTGAAGCATCCGGCTCGAGTTGTCGGTGGCGGCCTGGCCAACAGCGGGTGTCACGTTTTGGTGCTCGTGGATGGTCATCGTGATCGTCCCTCTCGGAATGGGCTTGCGGTGGCAGATCCTCGGGTCGGTCCTTGCCGGCGACCTTGCCGGCGACGTGCCGATGGCCTGGTCGTGCCTTGCCGGTTGGCGGCAGAGCGGGCGGGCTGTATCCGCGTGGTGGGGTTCAGGCCCTTGGCAGCCGCGCGGGCGGCGCACGCGGGGACAGCGCCACAGAGACGGGCCGGTCGCGGCCGGCACCTGTCGCGGTCCGGCCGTCCGTCGTCATCGACGTCGCCATGACTGACCGTGGTAGCGGGAGGACGTATCCAGGAACGTCGCCATGACCGACAGTGGTAGCGGGAGGGCGTCCCCGGAACCATCCCCACCGCAGGTCAAACGGGGTGTTTCGAATCTCGCGGTCGGGCTCCGTGGGCGGCGGCGGGGTCGCCGGCCGGGCGGCTGACGGGCCGGGTCGGGCTGCTACGGGCCGGGTCGCCGACGCCGGAGTGATGGACATGACCCGAGGCGATCATGGGGGCGTGCTCCGGACCGTCCTCCGCCGTCGCCTGCGGGCGGAGTCTCGCCCGGCCCGATCGGGCTGGGCGTACTCCGGGGCGTACTCGGCGGCGTACTCCTGGCGGCAATCCCGCGGTGCGAGGGGGCCGGTGGGCTGGGTCCACAGGTTGGCCGCGGCCGATGTCAGCGGCGGGCTGCGGGCGACTGTGGGCGTGGGAGGTGCGCCGTGGCCTACGCCCTGTACCGGGCGACCGGGCCGTTGATGACCTGTCCGGGGCGGCTGCTGGGCCGGTTCGCCAGCTACGAGCGGGCGATGCGTGAACGCGACGCGGACGTGCTGGTGCGGCTGGCCGCGGCCGGCGGCTACTACCTGCAGGTCGACCATGTGATCGTCGGCCCGGGCCTTGCCGGCCCGGTGACCGAGCATCGGGTGAGCACCGCGCTGGGGGTGGACCCGGAGGCGGGCCGGGTGCCGACGCCAGCGGACCTGCTGGAGGCGGCCGGCTGGCTCGCGCAGGTCCGTGCCGGCCGCTGACCGACCTTGCCGACACGCCGGGGACCCTGGGGTCAGCTGATTGCAGCCGGTCCCATTCTGCTCGCCCTTTCCAACTCGCTCCTATTCACCGTCACTAACCGTTCCTGTCCGTTCCTGCCCGCCATTCCTCCCGTTACCAGTCGTCCATTCTCGGGGGGCCCCGAACCCCTATTTCGGTCGGCAGACATGTGCATTGGTGGCGGGTATTGTTTTGTCCATGTTGTCGACGGCGAAGATCCGCCGCGGCTCCTGGGCCTACTACGCCCAGCAGGTCGGCCGCGGGGCGTGTGAGTACTTCCTCGGGCTGGGGGAGGCACCGGGCCGCTGGCACGGCCGCGGCCTCGAACCCCTGGGCCTGGCGCCGGGTGCGGTCGTCGCGGAGGCGGAGTTGGAGGCGCTGTTCGGCCGGGCGCTGCACCCGGGCGACGGGCATCAGTTGGGGCGGGCGTGGCGGGCGGACGCGGTCACCGGCTACGACCTGTGCCTGTCCGCGCCGAAGTCCGTCTCCGTCCTGTGGGCCCTGGGCGGGGAGCGGGCCGGCGCGGCGGTGCTGGCGGCGCACCGGGCCGCGGTAACCACCGCCCTGGACCATCTGGATGCCCACGCCGCCTACTCACGGGTCGGCCTGGACGGCACCGCGCAGGTCGGGACGGACGGGTTCGCTGCCGCGGTCTTCGACCACCGCACGTCCCGGGCCGGGGACCCGCAGCTGCACAGCCACGCCCTCGTGGTAAACAAGGTCCGCTGCGCTGATGGTGGGTGGCGGACGATCGACGGGCATGAGATCTACGCGCACAAGAAGTCCGCCGGCACCCTCTACCAGGCCGCGCTACGCAACGAGCTGACCGCCCGGCTCGGCGTCTCCTGGACCCCTGTGTCGCGGGACGGGCAGGCCGAGATCGCCGGCGTCCCCAGGGACCTCATGGAGCTGTGGTCGAAGCGCACCGCCCAGGTCACCGACGAAGCCGAGCCGGCGATCGCCGGCTACGAACAGCAGCTCGGCCGGCCGCTGACCTCAGCGGAGCGGACGGCGGTCAGCAAGGTCGCCGTCCTCAAGACCCGCCCCACCAAAGAGACCGTCGACATGCCGAGGCTGGCCGAGCGGTGGACCGGCGAGGCGGCCGC
>DASSKO010000144.1:0-18631 GCA_035690425.1 Nocardioidaceae bacterium | reverse complement strand
CGATTTCGATGCCGAGCGAGCTCGCGTCGCGCGGGTTGTGCACGTGCACCTGGCGTCCCTCGAAAAGGTATTCGCCCGAGTCGATCGTGTAGGTGCCACTGACGCATTTCACGAGCGTCGACTTGCCGGCTCCGTTGTCGCCGACGAGCGCGGTGACCTGGCCCGCCGGGATGTCCAGGTCGACCCCGCTGAGGGCCTGGACCGGTCCGAAATGCTTGGCGACGCCCCGCAGCCGAAGCAGCGGGACGTCGCCAACGGGGGTGTCTGTCACTTGATCCCGTACTTCGAGCAGTAGGTGGCGTACTTGCCGGAGCACAGCTGGGACGCCGGCACGAACTTGTCAGCGACGACGGTACTCGCCATGTTGTCGGTGGTCACCCACTCCGGCTTCAACAGCACCGACTTGACGTCGACGTTCGCCTTGGAGTCCTTGGTGGTGCCGTTCACCAGGCCCGACGGCGGGGTCACCCCGGCCCGCAGGTACATCGCCAGAGCGGCGGTGGCCTGAGCCTCCAGGTAGATCGGCTTGTACGCCGTGCCGCACTGGTAGCCGGCCAGGATGTTCTGCAGGCCGACCAGCGTGGCGTCCTGACCGGTCACCGGGAAGCTCTGCGGCTTGATGTGCAGCGTCTTCAGGTAGGTGATGATCGGGGCGGCGTTCTCGTCGTTGGGCACCAGCACCGCGTTGACCTCCTTGTGCGCGGTGTAGGCCTGCTGGAACTCGGTCTGCGCGGTCGGCGGGTCCCAGGTGCCCGCCGGGGTGGCCGCCTCGGTCCAGCCGGACTTGAACTTCGGTGCCAGCACGCCGTCATAGCCCTGCGCGAACAGGGTGGCGTTGTTGTCGGTGGGGTCGCCCTTCATCACGATCACGTTCGGGCTCTTGACGCCCCACTTCGAGACGCAGGAGACCAGCCCGTTGCCGATCAGCTTGCCGACCTCGACATTGTCGAAGCTGACGTAGTACGACCGGCTGCCGCCCAGGGTGAGCCGGTCGTAGTCGATCACCTGCACGCCGTGCGACTTGGCGTAGTTCTCGATGCTCGCGCCGACCCCGGAGTCCAGCGGGTCCACGACCAGCACGGTCGCGCCGCTGGTGATCGCGGACTGCGCGTCGGTGAGCTGGGTGCTGTCGCTGCCCTGCGCGTTCTGGATGCTGAACTGCGACTTCGTCAGCCCGGCCTTCAGGAAGGACTCCTGGAGGTACGGCGCGTCGAACTCGGTGTAGCGGGCCGAGGACACCGTGTCGGGCAGGATCACCGCGATCTTGCCCTTGCCCTGGGCGACCAGGGGCTTGAGCTTGGCCATCGCGGAGAAGTCGTTGGTGAACGCGGTCGCGGTCAGCTGGGGCACGTTCGCCGTACCGCCCCCTGAGGCACCGCCGGACGAGGAACCGCTGGGCGTCGAGCCCCCGCCCCCACAGGCGGCGGCAGCCAGGGTCGTGGCTGCCAGCACCGCTGTTAGTGAGACATTCCGAAAGACGCGCACAGTGGCACCATCCTTGATCATTTCGGACACGGCAGCGAAGCGCGGCCGGTCGACGCCGGTTGTGGCGTGGACGTACTCGACGGTAATGACGAAGGCGTGAACACGGCGTGAACAAACGCGCAGGCGCATCAACAAACCGTTAACGGACCGGCCCGTCGGCGAGCCGGTAGCCGGCGCGCGGCTGGGTCACGATCAGCGGCGGTCCGTCCGGAGTCTCCAGCTTCGCCCGCAGCCGTCGTACGTAGACCCGGATGTACTCGGTCTCGGTCTCGTACCCGGGTCCCCACACCAGCCGCAGCAGCTGGGCGTGGGTGAGCAGCTTGCCCGGGTGCAGCACCAGCTCCCGCAGCAGCGCGAACTCGGTCGGGGTCAGGTGCACCGGCGCCCCGTCCCTGGAGACCCGCTGGTCGGCCAGGTCGACCTCAACGTTGCCGACCCTGACCACCGTGGTGGTGTCCGCGGGGGTGGCGGCGGGGCGGGTACGACGGAGGGTGGCGCTGATCCGGGCGAGCAGCTCCTCGATGCCGAACGGCTTGGTGAGGTAGTCGTCGGCCCCCATGTTCAGCGCGGTCACCTTGTCGTGCTCGCCGCCGCGGGCGGAGACCACGATGATCCCGACGCCGGAGCGCTCCCGGATCTGACGGCACAGCTGCATGCCGTCGGCGCCGGGGAGCATCAGGTCGAGCAGCACGATGTCGGGCTGCTCGGTCTCGAGCAACCGCAACGCTCGGGTCCCGTCGGTGGAGATGACCGTGTCGAAGCCGCGCACGTTCAGGTTCGACCGGATCAGGTCCACGATGTTCGGGTCGTCCTCGACCATCAGCACCCGGGTGCGCGGTCCCCCGTCAGCCATGCGTCCGCACCTCCCGCACCGTCGGCTCGGTGCTCTCGGCGTCTCGACCCTCGGCCGCTTCGTTGCCCACCGGCAGCGTGATCGTGAACCGGGTCCCCGGCTGGGCGGGCCCCATCTCGATCCGGCCGCCGTGCGCCACCACGATCGCATGCGCGATCGACAGGCCCAGGCCGGCACCGGCGGTCGGGCCGCGCCGCTCCCGGTGCGGGGTGAACGGGGAGGCGGCCACGCTCTCCGGAGGGCCGGCGCCGTCGTCGTGGATCTCCACCCGGACCGTGTCGGCGTCGCCGGGAGACACCCGGGCCCAGACCCGGGTGCCGGGTGGGTTGTGGCGAACCGCGTTGTCCATCAGGTTCAAGAACACCTGCTCCAGACGGTCGTGGTCGGCCCACACCACCGGACCATCCTCGGCCGTCTCGAACGCCACGCGCGCCTGCGCGGCGGGGTCGAGGCAGCCACGCGCCGCGTCGAGCAGCAGTGTCAGGTCGCACCAGTCGCAGTGCAGGTTGAGCACCCCGGACTCGATCGCGGAGTGGTCGAGCAGGTCCTCGACGAGGCGGCGCAACCGGGTGGACTCCGCCCCGATCCGAGACAGGAACCGGTCGTGGGACTCCTGGTCCCAGGTCACGTCCGGCTGCATCAGGGTCTCGGCGTACCCGCCGATCGCGGTCAGCGGGGTGCGCAGCTCGTGCGAGAGCCGGGCCAGGAACTCACGCTGCAGCTGCCGGGAGCGACGCAAGGCCACCGCCTCCTGAATGGCGGCCTGGGCGCGCTCCCGCTCCAAGGCCAGGCGCACCGAGCTCGCCGCGTCCTCCATCAGCGCGGACGTCTCGGTCGCGACCGTGCCGGTCTGCTTCCGGGCGGCCAGGGTGAACATGCCGTCCTGGGTGAGGAAGCTGACCGCTAGCCCCCAGCCGAGCCGGCTGCCGCCGATCGGCTCGACCCGGCCGCTGGCGGCGGTCCGGTCCCGGTGCTCGGCGACCTCCTCGGCGAGCCCGGGCTCGCCGGCGCCGGCGCGGGCCCGGCAGCTGGTCCCCCCGCCCGGGGCCGGCACGAACAGGCCGATCTCGTCCGCGTGCATGCCGCGCAGCAGCGCGCCGAGCGCCGTCTCGAGGGCGCCGTCGACCGGCATCGGGCCGGCGAGCACCTCCAGCACCTCCCGGATCGTCTCGAGGACCAGGTTGCGAGAGGTCAGCTCGGTGACCAGCCGGTCCCGTTCGATGGCCGCCACCGCGTAGCCGCCGTACAGCGTGACCAGGTCCAGGTCGTCGCGGCTCGGCTTGGCGACGGTGTCGCGCAGCACGGTGATCACCCCGGCGAGACCGTGCGCCCCGCTGAACGGCACCGCCGACAGCGCGGCCACCCGGTCGCTGGGCTCGACCACCGGTTTGTCGGTGGCGGCGGCGACGCCGATCGGCCCGCCGGCGTCACCGAACGGCAGCTCCTCCCACGCGCGGCGCACCGCGGCCGGAACCCCGAAGGCGCAGGCGAGACGCAGCCGGCCCTCGTCGGCGATGTGCATGCAGATCCGGCGGGCGCCGAGGGCGGCACCGAGTGCGGACAGGATCATCAACAGGCTCGAGGACGGGTCCGCGGAGGCCAGCCGGTCGGTGAGGGCGTGCAGCCGGGTGAGCTGGTGGTGGGCAGAGGTTTCCACCTCCTGCCCGGAGATCAGGGCGTTCACGTCGTCGCGGTGCGCGCGCGAAGGGTCCACCTCCGCGACCAGCCGGCCGTGCCGGAGGACCACCAGCCGCTGGGTGAGCCGCAGCAGCTGTTCGGCGTCGTGGGACACCAGCAAGACCGTGGTCCCGCGGGCGTGGATGCGCTGGATCAGCCGCTCGATCTGCGCGCTGTCGGCGACCCCGAGCGTCGCCGTCGGCTCGTCGAGCAGCAGCACGTCGGGCTCGATGGCCACCGCTCGGGCGATCGCGAGCAGCTGTCGCTGACCGCCGACGAGCGCACCGGCCGGCTCCGTCGTACGCGGGATGGCGATGCCGAGGTCGTCGAGGGTACGACGGGCCAGCGCGTGCGCCCGCGCCTCGGTCCACAGCAGTCCGCGGCTCTCCCGCCCGAGCAGTAGGTTGGCCGCGACGTCGAGGCGGTCGACGAGCGCGAGGTCCTGCCACACGACCCCGATGCCGGCCCGGGCGGCGCTGCCCGGATCCCCCGGCCCCGGCCGGCCGGCCACGAGCACCTCGCCTGCGGTCGGGGCCAGGTCACCGGCGATGCAGCGCATCAGCGTGGTCTTGCCCGCCCCGCTCTCGCCGGTGACCCCGACCAGCTCACCGGGGGCCACGGAGAGGCCGATGCCCTCCAGCGCCTGCACCGGCCCGAACGCGACCGAGAGGCCCGACACGGAGACCGCGGCGGGCCCGGCCGGCGTCCGGTTGCGCTGAGCGAGCATGACCACATTGTCGCCGACGGCGGCGGGCGCCGGCAGCAACCGGCGCCCGAACCCCTGGCCGGGTGGTCAGCGCGGGGTCACCTCCGGCTTCTTCTGGTCCTCCACCGGCTCCTCACCGTCCGGGCGCGCCGCGTCCTGCGGCTCGCGCTCCGTCCCGGTGGCCTGGCGCGGCACCGTGGGCTTCACCGGGCCCTCGAGCACGCCCGGCGCGGTGGCCGGCGGACGGCCCAGGAACTCGATCACCGCGAGCGCCAGGAGCACGATGCCCGTGATGGTCAGGATCACCGCCACGTTCGGCTGGGACCAGAGCACCAGGACGACCGCGCCGACCACGACGGCGCCCACCCGGAGCCAGCGCTTGTGCGCGTAGGTCCAGGTGCCCACCACGCCGGTCTGCATCCCGGCCCGCTCCGCGCCGCCGCGCAGCCCGCCGATGCCTCGGGAGAACGCCCCGCGGGTCCGCACCGCACCGGTGCCGGGACCGGTCAGGTAGGCGCCGAGGCCGACCACCAGCCCGACAGCGGCCACCGACCGCAGCGAGTAGCGCAGGAACCGGATCAGGGTGTCGTAGACGTCGCCGGCCGCCTGCGCGGGGAGCACGTCGGTCGGCACCGCGTTCAGGTACAGCACCCGCGCCACGGCGAACGCGATGCCGAGGACGAGCATCGAGCCGGCGACTCCGAACGCGCCGGCGGCCAGCGCCCGGCGGTGGCGACGCGCCAGCGCGATCCCGCCCGCGAGCAGGGCGAGGGTGATGATCGGCAGCCAGATACCCATCGTGTTCAGCAGCCGGTAGAGGCCCTGCGCCTTGGTCACCGCGTCCGACTTCACCAGCACGAAGGACTTGTCGATGGCCGGGATCTGCGCGGCTGGAGTGAAGCCGCGGGACACCAGGCGCTGCTTGACCTGGGCGATGATCGGCGCCAGGTTCAGCGTCACCTCACCGTTCTGGGCGCTCAGCGCACCGTTCTGGTTGCCCTCGAGCAGGTTGACCAGGTTCTGGTGGGCCACCCGGTTGGCCTGGTCCCAGACCGTCGCGAACGCGGGGCTGGCCACCACCTTGTCGACCTGGGTGCCGATGAAGCTCTCCACACCGTTGGTGATCGGCACGGCCAGCCCGGGCAGCACCGCCGCCAGCCGAGGCGGCACGTTCGGCCGGTCCGCCAGGGTGTGTAGCGCCTGGGTCGCGAGGGTATGCACGTCGACGTTGTCCAGGATCGCCACCGTCACGTTGTCGGCGATCGCCGCCTGGACGGCCGGATCGTGGACCAGCGGCTCCACGGTCGCGACCCACCGGTCGGTGTTGGAGACCTGAGTGCTGGCCCACACCGAGACCACCGAGAACGGGGCGAGCACGCAGCCGAGGACGATCAGCAGCGCCGCGAACCCGGATCGCACCCGGTGGCGGCGCGCGACAGGCGGCGCCTGCGTCTTCTGGAGCTCACCCTCGAGCTCCGCGACCCGCGAACGCAGCCGTTCTAGCTCACCGATGTCGGTCATGACGGGCTCCTTCCGAGAGCGTCCAGGGCTACCGTCCCGCTCCCCTGCCCGGCGCGCCTCACCCCTTCCGGGTGAGAATCCCGAAACCCACGCGGCTGCGGGACGCGGAGTCATCCGGCACGGGTGATGCCTCTGCGGCGGCGCGGTCGGAGAGTGGAGCGCATCCGACTTTGTGGAGGCGAGAGTGACCACGACAGCCAATGACGTTCACGGTCCGGTGGACTTCGTGCTGCTGGAGTTCCCACGGCACCGGCTCACCGGCGAGGCCGGCAAGGCGCTGCTCGACCTGGTCGAACGCGGCGTGATCCGGCTCTACGACCTGATGGTGATCGGCAAGGACGACGACGGCACCGTCGAGCTGCTCGAGCTGGGCGAGACCGGAGGCTTCGCCACCTTCGCCGGGGCTCGCTCGGGCCTGCTGGGCGACGACGACATGCGTGAGGCGGCCGCGGCCATGGCGCCGGGGACGGTGGCCGCCCTGATCGTCTACGAGAACAGCTGGGCGATCCCGTTCGTGGCCGCCGCCCGCGACAGCGGAGGCGAGCTGGTGGCGAGCGCCCGGATCCCCGCTCCCGACGTGATGGCCGCGCTCGAGGCGCTCGAGGCGGAAGGCTGAGGAGGAGATCATGCCCGGACTGATTCGCGGAGTCGCCCGGACCGCGGTGGTCGCCGGCACAGCGACCGCGGTGAGCGGTCGGGTGCAGCGCCGGCAGGCCGAGAGGTACGCCGAGCGGGACGCCCAGCTCGCCTACCAGCAGGACCAGGCCTACCAGCAGACCTACTACCAGCAGGCCCCGCCGCCGCCCGCCGCGCCGGCCTCACCTGCCCCTGACGTGGTGCAGCAGCTGAAGGATCTGGCCGCGCTCAGGGAGCAGGGCATCCTCACCGAGGAGGAGTTCGCCGCCCAGAAGGTCAGGATCCTGGCCGGCTGACGCAGGGCGAGATGGCTATCCACCGGCGGTCGGCGCACGAGGCCGACGAGGACCTGAGCGTGGTCCCACGCTTCACCCGGGCCGGGATGCTGAAGGTCCCGAAGAACCGGCTGCCCGACGGCGAGATGCTGCCGCAGACGGCGTACCAGATCATCACCGACGAGGTGATGCTCGACGGCAACGCCCGGTTCAACCGGGCCACGTTTGTCACCACCTGGATGGACGACGAGGCGGACCGGCTGTACGCCGCCACGTTCGACAAGAACATGATCGACCGGGACGAATACCCGCAGACCGCCGAGATCGAGGCCCGCTGCGTGCGGATGCTGGCCGACCTGTGGCACGCGCCGCAGGCGGCGGCCACGGTGGGCACGTCCACCACCGGCAGCTCCGAGGGCTGCATGCTCGGCGGGCTGGCCATGAAGCGCCGCTGGCAGCACTCCCGCTGGCAGCACTCCCGCCGGCAGGCCGGGCGGCCGGCAGACCGGCCGAACATCGTGATGGGCGCGAACGTCCAGGTGGTCTGGGAGAAGTTCGCCAACTACTGGGACGTCGAGCCCCGCTACGTGCCTCTGGAGGGAAGCGTCCTGCACCTGACCGCCGACCGGCTGCTCCCCTACGTGGACGAGAACACCATCGGAGTGGTGGCCGTGCTCGGGTCGACGATGGACGGCAGCTACGAGCCGGTGCAGGAGATCTGCGCGGTCCTCGACGACTACGAGGCCCGGACCGGGGTCTCCGTCCCGGTGCACGTGGACGCCGCCTCTGGCGGCTTCGTCGCGCCGTTCGTGCAGCCGGACCTGGTGTGGGACTTCCAGCTGCCGCGGGTGGTGTCGATCCAGACCTCCGGCCACAAGTACGGCCTGGTCTACCCGGGCGTCGGCTGGGTGCTCTGGCGGGACGCCGAGCACCTGCCGGAGGACCTGGTCTTCCACGTGAACTACCTCGGCGGGGACATGCCCACCTTCGCCCTGAACTTCTCGCGCCCGGGGGCCCAGGTGGTGCTGCAGTACTTCCAGTTCCTGCGCCTGGGCCGGGACGGCTTCCGGCTGGTCCAGCGGACCTGCCAGGAGGTGGCGATGCGCATCGCCGAGGCGCTGGCGGGGATGCCGGAGTTCTCGCTGATCTCGAAGGGCCGGGACCTGCCGGTGGTCACCTTCGCGATCAGTCCCGAGGTCACGAAGTACGACGTGTACGACGTGTCGCGCAAGCTCCGGGAGAGCGGCTGGCTGGTCCCGGCGTACACGATGCCGCCCAAGCGCGAGGACCTCGCGGTGCTGCGGGTGGTGGTCCGCAACGGGTTCAGCCACGACATGGCCGACCTGTTCCTGCGCGACCTCCGCACCGCCGTGGACTGGCTGGACGGCCTGACCGGACCGATGCCGCACGAGGCCCAGCCCAGCGGCTTCCACCACTGACCGGCAATCTCGGGTCAGCGACCCGGCAGGACGACCAGTCGACGAGGTGCGCGTCTGACGGGCACAGGGAGCGCGAGGGGCTCCCGACCTGGGGTCAGGGTCCCGAGCAGCGCCGGGTGCGCTGCGCCGGTGCACGAGGGCAGATTGCCGGGAAGCCCATGCCAGGTCAGGAAGCCGACGACGGCGAAGGCCAGTGCCTCCTTCGCCTGAGCTGGGAGGCCGAGACGGTCCGTCGAGATCACGTCGACACCAGGCACTTTGCTGCGCAACGCAGCCATGAGGGCGGGGTTGCGCACACCTCCGCCAGCGACGAAGAGCCGGGCCACGTCATGCCGCGTGACTTCGCGGCTCACGATCTCCGCCGCGTGCTCCGTGACGGTGGCGAGCAGGTCGTGCGAAGAGAGAGCCAGTCCTTCGCAGACCGTCTCCAGGAAGCCGGCATGGTAGCGCTCCTTGCCCGTGGTCTTCGGAGGCGTCTGACCCAGATAGGGATCGTCGAGAAGTCGCGCCAAGAGCTGAGGGGAGGTCGTTCCCATCGACGCCAGCCTCCCGTCCACGTCGCACTGCCAGTCGCCCCCGGTGACCATCCGAGCGGCCGCGTCGACCAACGCGTTCGCGGGCCCGACGTCGTAGGCCAGAGGCGGCCCGTTCGGCCGGACCACGGTGATGTTGCTGATGCCACCCAGGTTCAGCGCCGCTACCGGCCGACGGCACGCGGACGCCTCGTCGGCGAGGATCAACACGTCGACCAGCGAGACGAGGGGGGCTCCCTGACCCCCGCAGGCCACGTCCCGCGCGCGCAGGTCAGCGATCACGGGTAGCCCGGTTGCTTCGGCGATGTACGCCGACCTGCCGATCTGCAGGGTGCCTCTGACCCTGCCCCCCTCGACCCAGTGGTGCACCGTCTGTCCGCTCCAGACGACAGCCTCCGGATCGACCGACAGCTCCCGGGCAGCTGCCGCAAGGGTTGCGCCGGCGGCCCGACCGAGTTCCGCGTCGAGGCGGCAGACATCGCCGACACCGCACTGCCCAGGCGGCAGGATCCCGGCGATCGCCTCACGCAGCATCAAGGGAATCGGGGAGGACACGAAACCCTCGGGTCTCAACGTGAGGGTGTCCCCGTCCAGTGCCACGTCGGCAGCGGCGACGTCGAAGGCGTCGAAGGACGTGCCGGTCATGCAGGAGAGCAGCAGCACCGCATCCAGCCCCTCTATGTTAGAAAGCCACAATTGAGGATACAATGCCGTGACATAGTAACTAGCGAGGTCAACGGACGATCGAGCGTGGGAGCCGCACACGTGGAGAGACGAGATCCTGAGCGCGTGGTCGCCCCGACCGAGGAGCGCAACGACAGGACCACGGAGATCGACCTCCTCCCGACATTGGGCATCCTGCAGCTGCTGAACGCCGAAGATGCGAAGGTCCCCGCTCTTGTCGGTGCTGTCCTGCCGGAGCTCGCCGAGGCCGTGGATCTCGCGGCGGCCGCGGTCGTCGCCGGCGGCCGCGTTCACTACTTCGGCGCAGGCACGAGCGGGCGGATCGCGGTCATGGACGCCGCCGAGCTGCTGCCCACGTTCGGGATGGACCACGACACCGTGGTCGCTCACCACGCGGGCGGCCTCGACGCACTGTCCCGGCCGGCGGAGAACGCCGAGGACGATGCCGAGCGGGGGTCCCTCGAGGCATCGACGCTCACCAGCCTGGACGTGGCCGTCGGTCTCACCGCCAGCGGCCGCACCCCCTACGTGGGCGGGGCACTGCGCAAGGCGCGGGAGCTGGGCGCCACCACCGTGCTCGTGTCCGCGAACCCGAACGCGAGCCTGGCAGCCTTCGCCGACGTGCACGTCGGTGTCGTCACCGGGCCAGAGGCGATCGCAGGGTCCACCCGGTTGAAGGCCGCCACGGCACAGAAGCTGGTGCTCAACGGCTTCTCGACGGCATTGGCGGTGCGACTGGGCCGCACCTACTCCAACCTGATGGTCGACGTGCTGGCCACCAATGCCAAGCTCCGCGGCCGGCTGGTGACCATCCTGGAGGAGGCCTCCGGGCGGCCCACCGCTGAATGCACGGACGCGCTCACGGCGGCAGACGGCGAGCTCAAGACCGCCCTTGTCGCCCTGCTCGCCGACTGCTCCACCGACGACGCGCGGCGACGGCTGCAGGCTTCGGGCGGCCACGTGCGCCTCGCCGTCGGCGACCCCGGACCGGAGCGCCACGGAGTGGAGCCGGACGCCGCCACCCTGGAGGCGTGACGATGGCCACGACGATGGCCCGTGAGATCGGTGAGCAGCCGGCCGCCGTAGCCGCGACCCTCCACGAGCTGCTCCCGCGACTGGACGAGCTGAGGGACGTCGTCGACGGCTGCCACCACGTGCGCTTCTACGCACGCGGCTCCTCCGACGCCGCCGCGGTCTACGGCCGGTACCTCGTCGAGACGCACGCGTCGCTCCCGGCCGCCCTCGGGTCGCCCAGCATCGCGACGCTGTACGGCGCCGAGCACGACTTGTCCGGAACCGTCGGGGTCTTCCTCTCCCAGTCCGGGGCCACCGACGAGATCGTCTCCACGCTGAACTGGGCGAGCGCCTGCGGCGCCGCCACCATCGCCGTGACCAACGACGAGTTGAGTCCTCTCGCCCAGGCCGCCGACCTCGCCTGGGTGACTCGCGCCGGCACCGAGCACGCCGTCCCGGCCACCAAGACCTACACCTGCCAGATGGTGGCGCTGGCTCTGCTCGCCGAGGGGCTGCGCAGTGCGCCGCCGGACGCGGAGTTCCTCGCCGCGCTGGGCCGGCTCCCCTCTGCGATCTCCGAGATGCTGCAGCAGACCGCGGCAGCCGAGGCCACAGCCGCACTACTACGAGACCGACGAGCGCTCGTGGTGACCGGGCGCGGCTTCACCGCTTCCACGGCCCAGGAGATCTCCTTGAAGATCGCCGAGACATCGTACCGGCCGGCGCTCGGCCTGTCCGCCGCTGACCTCGAGCACGGACCGATCGCCGTGCTCGACGAGAACAGCGCGCTCATCGTCGTCTCCGCGCAGGCCGGTCCGGCACATGACGGGCTCGCCACCATCGCTGCGAACGCGGCCGCTCGCGGAAGCCTGGTGATCGGGATAGGCGGCGGGACGACACTGGCGAAGCACTGCCAGGTCCACCTACCGTGCCCCCCGCTGCCCGAGGAGGTGTCGCCCGCAGCGTTGGTCGTCGGCGGACAGCTCATCGCAGAGGCCCTGTGCCGGGCCGACGGCCTCGACCCCGACCGTCCGCGCGGGCTTTCCAAGGTGACCCAGACGAGCTGACTGGTCCCGGCGGCTCACCCGACCGGGACCGGCACCACGCTGCGCACCGCTGGGTGATGGCAGGCATGCTCCTGGCCAGTTCCCGGGATGGGCGTGAGCACCGGGCGTTCACGCCGACAGACATCCGTGGCAAGCGGACAGCGCGCCGCGAACAGGCAACCAGGGCTGTCCTGCTCGGCGGCCTCGGGGCCCGCACTCGGCATGAGCCGGTCAGGTCCAGGCTCCTCGATTCCCCGCATCACTGGGATGGAGGAGAGCAGGCACTGCGTGTAGGGGTGCACCGGAGCCTGGATCACCTGGTCGGTGGGGCCACGCTCGATGACTTGGCCCCGGTAGATCACGTAGATCTCGCCCTCGACCCCCACATAGCGAGCCGTGGCCACGTCATGGGTGATGAACAGGAGTGCCACGCCGAGACGTTCGCGCAGGTCACGCAGCAGCCCGAGGATCCCGAGACGCAGCGAGACGTCGATCATGGACACCGCCTCGTCGGCGACGAGCACGGCAGGATCCGCGGTGAGGGCGCGCGCGATGACCACCCGCTGGCGCTGCCCGCCCGACAGGGTGTGCGGGTACTTCGGCAGCACGGTGTCCGGCTCGAGGCCGACCAGCTCCAGCACCTCGCGTGCCCGCTGCTCCACCCACCCACGAGAAGCGCGGGTCTCACGGGCCCGCCGGCGCAGCGGGTCGCCGAGGATGTTCCCGACCGTGCGCGTGGGGTTGAGCGCCGAGTAGGGGTCTTGGTGCACCAGCTGCACGCGCCGGAAGGCGGCGCGGCGCTTGTGCTTGTCGGTCGCGTCGACGTCGACCCCGTCGATCACCAGCCGGCCACCGTCATGGCTCTCGACGCCGGACAGGATGCGGCCGAGCGTGGTCTTGCCGCAGCCCGACTCACCGATGAACGAGACCGCACCGCCGGCGGGCAGCGAGAAGTCGACGCCGCGCAGCGCGACGACGTCTCTGCGCTCCACCAGACCGCCCCCGCGCGCGGGGTAGGTCTTGGCGATTCCCGTGGCCTCGATCATGACGTCTTCTCCCCGCCTGCCTGGATGGGTTCGTTCCTGTCCTCGTCCTCGGAACTGCTCGGAGTTCCGTCTGCCGCGTGACAGGCGACGCCGCGCATCCCGTCGTGCGTCATGGCCGGATCGAGGGTCGCGCAGATGGGCAGCGCCAGGGGGCAGCGCTCGCGGAAGACGCAGCCCTGCTGGGGAAGTGTGACGAGGTCCGGCGGACGGCCGGGCAGAGCGCTGGCCGCTTCGGGGTCACCGACCAGTCGCGGGATCGCCCTGATCAGTGCCCTGGTGTAGGGGTGTCGCGGATCGCGGAGCACCTCGACGGCCGGGCCCACCTCGACGAGCCGCCCGCCGTACATCACCGCGATCCGGTCTGCCATCTCCGCGACCACGCCCATGTCGTGGGTGATGATCACGGTGGCCAGCCCACGTTCGCGGTGGATCTCACGGACGATGTCGAGCACGGCGACCTGGCTGAGCATGTCGAGCGCGGTGGTCGGTTCGTCCAGCACCAGCACGCGGGCGTTGAGCACGAGCGCGAACATGATGCCGACACGCTGGCGCATCCCGCCGGACAGCTCGTGCTGATAGGAGTCGAGCACCCTCTTCCCGTCGAGCCCCATCCTTCCGGCGAGCTCCCCTGCGTCCCTGACCATTCCCCGCAGGTCGTCGACGCCGTGCGACCTCCCGAGGTCGAGAAGCTGCTTGCCGATCGTCTTCAGGGGGTTGAGCGAGTTCTGGGACGCCTGGAAGACGTAGCCGATCTCGCCGCCGCGCAGGTGGCGCAGCCGGCGACCGCTGAGACCGGTGATCTCGCCGAGATCTCCGACCTCGATGCTGCCTGCAGCGATCCGGCCGGGTTTGGGTACGGCGTTGAGCAGCGCCAGCGCAAGTGTCGACTTGCCGGACCCGGACTCCCCAACGATCCCGGTGATCTGGCCCGGGGACAGGTCGAGGTCGACGGAGCGGACCGCCGCTCGCTCACCGACGTCGGTGCGGTAGACGACGGAGAGCCCGCGCACCCGAACTGCAGCGTCCTGGGACACCGCTGCGTGGTCCAGCAGCACCATCAGCCCTCCCGAAGTCGTGGGTTGAACAGCTCGTCGAAGGCGTCGAGCACGAGCACCACACCGAGCGTGAGAAGCAGGATCGCGACCAGCGGCGCCAACAGGTACGACAGTGCCGACGTGGCTGACAGCGCCCCGTTCTGGACCGCGAGGTTGAGCATGACGCCCCAGTTGTTCACCGTGAACGGCACCACTCCGAGGAAGAAGAGCCCGACCTCGGCGTACACGAACCCGGTGAACGTGAGCAGCAGGCTCATCGCGATGTACGGCGCGACGTTGGGCAACAGCTCACGGAAGACGATGTGTGCCGCCGGCAGGTCGAGTCCCCGTGCCGCTTCGATGAAGCCGCGCTCACGAAGCGACAGCGTCTGCGAGCGGACGGCCCGGGCCAGGCCACCCCAGCCGGTGATCCCGAGCACCAGCCCCATCGAGGCGGGTGCTCCGAAGTCCCAGACCGTCGAGAGGACGATGAGCAGCGGGAAGCCCGGAACCGTCAGCACGAAGTCGGTGACCTTCATCAGCGACGAGTCGGAGAGGCCGCGCTGGTAGCCGGCGACCAGTCCGACCGTGGTGCCGATCACCACCGTGAACAGGGAGGCGAAGGCGGCCGCCTCCAGGACGTAGCGGGTCCCGGTGACCAGCAGGGCGAGGACGTCGGTGCCCTCGAAGTCGGTGCCGAGCCAGTGCTGGCTGCTCGGCCCCTGGAAGATCGCGGTGGGATCGATCGGCAGGTTCGCTGGATACAGGTGGGGCCCGAACACGGCGAGGAACGCGAACAGCGCGCAGATGCCCGCGCCGACGATTCTGCTGGGCCGTCGCAGCATGACCACGCGCAGCCCGTGCCAGAAGTGGTGCTTCGGCGTCCGCCGCCCGACCGCGGCGACGACAGGGTCGACGGTGGTGCTCATGCCTGCCTCCGCACACGTGGGTCGATGACCGTGTACACCAGCTCGGCCAGGATGTTCGCCACGATGACCGCGGCCGTGATCAGCAGGAACGCACCCGCCATCAGCGGGTAGTCCCGGGCGGAGATGCTGGAGAGCAGCATCTGGCCCAGCCCCTGGTAGTCGAAGATGCTCTCGATGAACACCGAGCCTCCGAACATGAACCCGATGGACAGCGCCAGGATGGTGAACAGCGGCAGGATCGCGTTGCGTGCGACGTACCTCATGACCGTGATCCCCCGGAGCCCCCGCAGCTCGGCGGCCAGGATGAAGTCGTCACCGAGCACCGAGATGACGCTCGACTTCATCGTGAGCAACCAGCCTCCGTAGCTGGACAGAGCGTAGGCGGCTACCGGAAGGATCGCGTGCGAGATCACCGACTGCATGAACGGCCAGTTCAACCCGGGCGAGTACGACGCGTCGTAGGGCGCCCCGTAGGGCATGATCGCCAGCTGCGTCGAGAAGATGTAGAGCAGCAGCAGTGCGAGCACGAACTGCGGGATGCCGTGCAGCAGCGACCCGGACACCGACAGCAGGTCGCCGATCCGGCTCGACCGCCGGACCGCGGCGAGCACGCCGAGGCTCACGCCGACCAGGAAGCTGGCCATGATTCCGGTGAGCACCAGGACGACCGTCCACGGTGCGGCGGCGAGGACGATGTGCCCGACGCCGACGCCGGTGTAGCTGATCGACTGCCCGAGGTCGCCGTGCACGAGGCCGAAGATGTAGTCGCCGTACTGGTGCCAGACCGAGGTATGGGGCACGAAGCCGTACATCACCGAGACCTGGTGCTGCGCCTGGTCCGGCGGCACCCCCCGCGCCAGCAGGGTCTCGTACTGCACCTGAACCGGGTCACCCGGCAGCGCGTGAACGATGAAGAAGGTGAACGTCGAGACCAGCCAGATCATGACCAGGCCGCCGAGCAGCCGCCGGCCCAGCCGGAGTGCTAGTCGCCTCATCCGTTTTCCACCTCCGAAAGGGCGAGAGCACGTCGGCCGGGCCACGGTGAGCGCCGCGCCCGGCCGACGCATCGTACTCTTCAGGTTCAGCTCTTCGGCTTCACGTAGCCGAGCTGCATCCAGACACCCGGGGAGTTGTTGAGCGCGCCGTCTCCGGAGGGGAAGTCGGTGAACCGGGTGTTGTTGACGAACTGCACGTTGATGTAGTTCCACAGGGTGTAGACCGGCAGCTGGTCGTTCGTGACCAGGGCCAGCTTGGTGACCAGGTCCTTCTGCTGGGCGACCGGGACGTGGGACAGCTGGTAGGTGACCTGGCCGGGGTCGATCGTTCCGCCTCCGGGGACCTGGTAGCTGGTCGGGCCGCCGATCCAGTTGCCCTTGTCCTGCGCCGATGCCGGGTAGTGGACCACCTTGTCACCGACCACGTTGTAGCCGTCCGGCTCTCCGTAGATCCGGGCGAACGTCGAGTAGGCGTCCGGGCCTAGCGCGATCAGCCAGAACCCGAGCGGGTACTTGCCCTTGGCGAGCTCCTCCTGGTAGGTCGCGTAGTCGGGGGCCATCTTCGGCTGTGACGGAATGCCGAATGAGGTCAGCTCGCTGGAGATCACCTTGGCAGCAGCGATCCAGTCGCTGAACCCGTTGACGGTCCACACGTCCAGGGTCCACGGCTGGCCGTTCGGCAGCCGCCACTTGCCATCGGAACCCTTCGTGAGCCCGGCCTGCTGAAGCAGCTTCGCAGCATCCGCGGTGTTGTGGTCGTACGTCTTCAGCTTGCTGATGTCCGCCGTGCTCATCCAGTCGTTCACGACGGAGTCGATCATGCCGGTGGTGTACTTCGAGGCCGTGCCGCTCACCGGCTCGCCGACCTTCTGGACCGCCGAGCGGTCGACGATCTCGGCGAGGGCCCTCCGCACGTCGACGCTGTCGAGCGGCTTCACGCTCTCGTTGAAGCCGAGCGCGGCCGCCACGTAGCTGGTGGCGTCGACGCGCTGGTTGCCCTTCTCCGCGAGGATCTGGTTGAGCACGTTGGTGGGCATCGCGGTGTACGGCGCGAAGTCGAGCTGCCCGGACTCCAGGTATCCCCAGATCTGCTCGTTGCCGCTGTAGTTGCGGAGCACGACCTTGTCCGGGTGCACGTTGTCCACCGCGTAGAAGTGCGTGTTCTTGTCGAGCACCGCCTCACCGGGGTTGATGCCCTGGATCACGAACGGGCCGGCCGACACGTCCTTCTGCGGCGCGAACGCGGCGATCTTCTTGCCGAGAGCGGTCAGCGTGCTCTGGGCCTTCGTCGCCGCGGCGGCCTTGGCCTGGTCGTTGCCGGTGTACTGCGAGGCGGCGATGGTCGACCAGATGTCGGAGGGCAGCTGGCTGCCGTACACCGAGTCGGGGACGATCACGGTGCCGAGCAGCTGGTGCAGGAACGTCGCGTTGTTCTGCCCTGGGATCTGGTCACACTCGACGGTCTTGTCGTCGACGGCCTTGACGGTGCCGAGGTTCATCGACTGCGCGGTGCCCTGGGTGAACGCGATGGCGATCGAGGTCTTGACATCCTGGGCCGTCAGCGGCTTTCCGTCAGACCAGCCACCCTTGGGCTGCAGGTGCAGGATGACCTTCTGCCCGTTGTCCTGGACGTCCCAGGAGGCTGCGACGCCCGGCCAGAACGCGTTGTTGTCGGTCGGGGAGTACTTGAACCAGCCCAGGCGCATCTCGTCGTAGCCGAGGAAGGCGCTGCCCGAGTCGTTGAACGGGTTCATCGGCGCACCTGGCTTGATGCTGTGGTACTCGTCGATGGTGGTGAACGTGCCACCGCCAGAAGCGGAGGCAGGCTGGCCTCCCTGGCAGCCGGCGACGCTGGCACAGAGCGCGAGCAGCGCCGGTGCAGCCGCGTATCGCAGTTTTCGCATGCGCGTGGACCTCCCGGTTTCAAGAAGGGGCGTCCGAGGCGGACGCCCATCCGCATGCGGGACTGCTTCGGCGAAGCGTCCCGGCGCGCATCAGACACTCTATGGATGCCGACAGGGGAGGTCAATAAGTGCCATGAAATTGTTATTGTCCGAAAATAAGCACCACAGTCGGGGCCGGACGCATGCCCGGCTCAGCCTTCGCGGCGGCGGGGGCTGACGGCCTTGTACGTGCGCTCGAGCGCCCGGCGGGTGCTCGAGTAGTTCCGTTGCGCGACGGCCACGAACAGGCAATCAACCACGGTGAGCGCAGCGATCCGGCTCGCCATCGCGCCCGACCGGAAGGTCGTCTCGCGAGCCGCCGTGGTGAGCACCAGGTCGGCCACCTGGCTGATCGGCGAGCGGGGGAAGTTGGTGACCGCGACGGTGGTGGCGCGGTTCCTCTTGGCCAGCGCGAGGGCGTCGATCGTGTCCCTGGTGCTGCCGGTGTGGGACATCCCGATCGCGACGTCGTCGGCGCCGAGCAGGGCCGCCGAGGTGAGCGCCGCATGAGGGTCCGGCCAGGCGAAGGTCACCAGGCCGATGCGGTGCAGCTTCTGCTGCAGGTCGAGCGCCACGAACGCGCTCGCGCCCACGCCGTAGAGATCCACGCGTCGAGCCTTGACGACCTTGTCCACCACGCGCTCGAGGACGGCCACGTCGAGCTGGGCGACGGTGTCCTCCACCGCGCCGGCGTCCGCGTAGCCGATCTTCGCGATCACGTCGGGCAGGCTGTCCTTGGCGGAGATGTCACTGCCCACGACTGAGTTGGCCCCCGACGCCTCCTCGTGCGCACCGGCCGCCGCCAGGGCCAGCCT
>DASSKO010000143.1:0-3624 GCA_035690425.1 Nocardioidaceae bacterium | reverse complement strand
CCGGTCGTCACCGTGCACACGGCCGCGGCCGAGGTCGGCCAGGGCCTGGTGACGATCGAGCAGCAGATCTGCCGCACCGAGCTCGGTGTCGACCACGTCGTCGTGCATCCGGCCGACACCGGCGTGGGATCGGCCGGGTCGAGCTCGGCCTCGCGGCAGACCTACGTCACCGGAGGTGCCATCAAGCACGTGTGCGGGAAGATCCGCGTGCAGGTGCTGGCGTTGGCCCAGAGCCGGCTGGGGCGCAGCTATGACGACCTGTCGCTGGCGGGCGGCAAGGTCGTGTCGGCACGTGACGGCGTGGTCGCGGCGTTGGCCGATGTGCTGGGCACGCAGGTGATCGAGGAGACCGACGAGTGGCGGCACCGGCAGACCTTCCCGATCGACGAGCAGACCGGCCAGGGTTTCGCCCACGTCCAGTACGCGTTCGCCGCCCACCGCGCGGTGGTCGACGTCGACGTCGAGCTCGGTCTCGTGAAGGTGATCGAGCTCGCCTGCACCCAAGACGTCGGCAAGGCGCTGAACCCGGACGCCGTGCTGGGCCAGGTCCAGGGCGGCAGCACCCAGGGCATGGGGCTGGCGCTGATGGAGGAGATCCAGATCAACGAGGGCAGGATCGCCAACCCGTCGTTCACCGACTACCTCATCCCCACGATCCTCGACACCCCACCGATGCCGATCGAGATCCTCGAGTACGCCGACCCGCACGCGCCGTACGGACTGCGCGGCGTCGGTGAGGCGCCGACGATCTCGTCCGGACCCGCGGTGGTGGCCGCGATCCGCGCCGCCAGCGGCATCGACCTGCGCCGGGTGCCGGTGCGGCCGGAGCACATCACCGGACACGGCATGGCGATCAGCGGTTGAGCGCGCTCGGCTCGGACTCCGCGGTGTCGTCGCGGCCTGCGGTGGCCGGGGCGCCGTAGACCAGCGCCACGACCACCGACGCGGTCTGCGCCAGCCGCGCGGTCACCGCCTCCAGCGGCCCACGGAGGCCGAGCAACCCGAACACCGCGCCGGACCCGAGGACGGCCAGCAGGTGCGTCTGGTAGACCGTCATCCCGTGTTCGGGGCTCGGCCAGACCTGTGGCGTGCGCATGAGCACGTGGGCGGTGTAGAGCGTGAGCGTCATCGCCCCGGCACCGAGCACCACGGCGAAGACGCGGGGCGCCCACCGGGTCACCAGCAGGCACAGCCCGATGACCGCGAGCGCGCTGCCGATGGTCTGTGCGAGGTCGAACGGGGTGGCCGTGTGCGGAGCCACCACGGTCAGCCACCACCACGACTCGGTCGGTGTGGTGCCGTACAGACCGTGCGCCAGCACCGACTCCAGGTCAGCCTGCGTCGGCGTGAACTCGGGGTCGTAGGTCGCGCGCAGCGCGGACGCGGCGTCGGGCCTGCTGGTCAGCGAACGTGACACACCCCAGGCGGTCAGCGCGATGCCGACGCCGCCGACCACGAGTACGCCGGCCGCGCGCAGGCGCCGCAGGTCCAAGCGCCCGAGGGCCATGCCGGCGAGCAGATACGCCAGCCACGGCACGGTGGGGTAGTAGCCGGTGAAGGTCAGCTCGGTCAACAGCTGCCACGGGTCGGCAAGTGCGGTCAGGGACGGGCTGGCCAGGCTCGGTTCGGGCAGGTGCGGACGCACGAGCTGGCTCACCACCGGCGCGACCAGCAGCCACACCACGCTGAGCACCGCGAGCGAGCGGGCGCGCAGACCCACGAACGGCAACCCCATCAAGAACAGCAGCCCGTAGTAGGTCAGGATCACGGCGAGGCCGGACGGGAGCGCACCGATGAGAAGACCGATCATCGCGATGAACAGCGCACGCACCACCAGACCGGCCGAAGCCAACTTGCGCCGCGCTCCGTTCACCGGCTGCCGCCGCCCGGTCATCAGGGCCATGCTCACGCCGGCGAGGACGGCGAACAGAGCCGAGGCACGCCCGCCGGCGAGCTGCTGGGTCCAGGTGACCTCTCCCTCGACGTACCCGGGGAGGATGTGCGTGGCCATCATGCCGATCAGTGCCAGGCACCTGGCCACGTCGATGCCCACCAGCCGGCCGTCTCCCGCCCTGATGCGGTCGCGGGCACGCCGGACGAGATCCATCCCTGCATCCTCCCCGAGCCGGCGGTAACCTCCCGCCATGACTCGCCGCGTCGCCGTCGTCACCGACTCGACCTCGACGCTACCCGACGCCATCGTCACGGCGCGCGAGGTGACGGTGGTGCCGTTGCAGGTGATCATCGGCTCCCGGTCCTTCGGTGAGGGCGAGGGCGCCGACGCCGCGACCGTGGCCGAGGCGCTGCGCGCGCGGACCCCGGTCAGCACCTCGCGGCCGGCGCCGGAGACCTTCGCCGCGGTCTACGAGCGGGCAGCGGCTGACGGTGCCGAGGCAGTCGTGTCGATCCACCTCTCCGGCGAGCTGTCCGGTACCTATGAGTCGGCGCAGGTCGCCGCGCGCACGGCCACCATCCCCGTCGAGACCGTGGACACCCGGCAGCTGGGCATGGGCATCGGGTACGCCGTGGTTTCGGCGCTCGATGCCCTCGATGCCGGCGCCGGAGCCACCGAGGCGGCCGAGGCGGCTCGACGGCGTGCGGCCGCGACGACCGCGCTGTTCTATGTCGACACCCTCGACCATCTGCGCCGTGGCGGGAGAATCGGAGCCGCGGCCAAGCTGGTCGGCTCCGCGTTCGCAGTGAAGCCGTTGCTACGGATCGACGACGGGTGCATCGTCGGCCTCGAGAAGGTGCGCACGGCTGCACGGGCGGTGAGCCGGTTGGAGGACCTGGCGGTGGAGACAGCGGGCTCGGCCGCGGTCGACCTCGCAGTCGCCCACCTGGCCAACACCGACCGGGCGGCACACCTGGCTGAGCGGCTCCGGGAGCGGGTGCCCGGGATGCAGGAGATGGTGGTCGGCGAGGTGGGCGCGGTGATCGGTGCGCACGTAGGTCCGGGAATGCTGGCCGTGGTGGTCGCGCCCCGGCGCTGAGCGAACCGGTGCGCGACCGGATTCCGTTCAGCGGCCCGCTTCCGGTCCCCAGGTAGCCCTGAGACGCACGTTGTCCACAGCCGCTGCACACTGCCTCGGCAACGGCGCGGCACAGTCCTACCGTCGGCTGCATGCAACTGCCGCGCTCTGGTGGCGCTGACGCCGAGACCGCGCGCCGTCGCCTGGAAATGCTCGCGTCCAGCCTCGGTGGCCAGCAGTCCTCGGACCAGGTACCCGACCGGCCGCCGGATCCAGCCCGGGGTCCGGTGCCGGAGCGACCGGCAGGCCGCCATGCCGCGCAGCCGGATCGGCCACTGCCGTGGCGGGCGCGGTTGCTGGGCCACCTCCTCGACGCCGTACCGCCGACCATGCGCGGGCGCTGGGGCATCACCGCTCAGCACGTCACCGTGGTGGCGCTGGTCGTGGCCTCGGCCCTTGCCCTGGCTGCTTGGTGGGTCGTGCGCGCGCGGCCCGAGCCGGTCAGTGCGCCGGTCACCGCGGCGTCCGTGGCGCCGCCGCAGGCCGTCACCTCGAGCCCGGCCCCGGTCACCGAGGCAGGTGTGCCGCCGGTCGAGAGCGTGGCTCCGCCCGGGCTCGGCAGCACCGGTGTCACCAGCTCGGTGGGACTGGT
>DASSKO010000142.1:0-13895 GCA_035690425.1 Nocardioidaceae bacterium | reverse complement strand
TGAAGTAGCGCCGCGCGCCCTCCAGGAACGCCTCCCGGCCGACGTAGGCGGCCAGCTGCTTCAGCACCGCAGCGCCCTTGGCGTAGGTGATGCCGTCGAAATTCAGCTTGGCGTCCTCCAGGTCACCGATGTCGGCGGTGACCGGATGGGTGGTGGGCAGCTGGTCCTGCCGGTAGGCCCTGGTCTTGCGCTGGTTGGCGAACGTGATCCAGCCGTCGGTGAACTCCGTAGCCTCGACCAGCGCGAGCGCGCCCATGTAGTCGGCGAACGACTCCTTCAGCCACAGGTCGTCCCACCACCGCATGGTGACGAGGTCGCCGAACCACATGTGCGCCATCTCGTGCAGGATCACGTTGGCGCGGCCCTCGTACTGCGCCCGGGTGGCGTTGCCCCGGAAGACGAAGTCCTCCTTGAACGTCACACAGCCGGGGTTCTCCATGGCCCCGATGTTGTACTCCGGCACGAACGCCTGGTCGTACGAGCCGAACGGGTACGGGTAGTCGAAGTGGTCGTGGAAGAAGTCCAAGCCCTGCTTGGTCACCGTGAAGATCGCGCCCGAGTCGAAGTGCTCGGCCAGCGAGGCGCGACACAGCGCGCCGAGGGGTACCTCCAGGGTCGACCCGTCCAGGAGCTCGCGCGCGTAGTGGTCATGCACGTGGTGGTAGGGACCGGCGACGACCGCGGTGATGTAGGTGGAGATCGGCAGGGTCTCCTGGAACCGCCAGGTCGCGATGCCCTCCATGACCTGTTCCGGCTCGCCGCACAGCGGGGCGTTGCTCAGCACCGACCAGCCGGCCGGCGCGGTGACCTCGAACCGGTACGGCGCCTTGAGGTCGGGCTGCTCGAAGTTCGCGAACACCCGGCGGGCGTCCGCCGGCTCGTAGTGGGTGTAGAGATAGGTCGCGTCGTCGACCGGGTCGACGAACCGGTGCAGACCTTCGCCCGTGCGGCTGTAGGGGCACTCGGCGTCGACGGTCAGCTCGTTGACCGCGGCGAGGTCGTGCAGGGTGATGCGGGCACCGTCGAACGCCGAACCCGGGTCGAGCTCGCGGCCGTTGAGGAGGATCGAGCGCACCGACGACGCGATCAGGTCCACGTGGGTCGTTGCGCCCGGTGAGGCGCAGGCGAACCGGATCGTCGTCACCGACCCGAACGTGACGATGGCGGCGTCGCAGGCACGGCGCAGGTCCAGCGCGACGTGGTAGCTCTCGACGCGCAGCAGCCGGCCGCGCTCCCGGGTCTCCTCGACGGTCAGGTTGTGTTCTGGCACGGCGCGCTCCCTTGGTGTCGTCGGCCGGGTACGTCGAACGGGCGCGGCCATGCTTCCACCCGGTCCCGCACCCTCCTGACGTACCCTGGGCCGAACGCCCGACGCACCCGAACCACCACCTCGAGGACCCATACCTGTGTTTGGAACGCTGCAGGACCGGCTCGCCGTCACCTTCAAGAACCTGCGTGGCAAGGGCCGGCTCTCCGATGCCGACATCGACGCCACCGCACGCGAGATCCGGATCGCGCTGCTCGAGGCCGACGTCGCGCTGCCGGTGGTCAAGGACTTCATCGCAGCGGTCAAGGAGCGCGCCCGCGGCGCCGAGGTCAGCCAGGCGCTCAACCCGGCCCAGCAGGTCATCAAGATCGTCAACGACGAGCTGGTCGCGATCCTCGGTGGCGAGACCCGGCGGTTGCGGTTCGCCGGCAAGCCGCCGACCGTGATCATGCTCGCCGGCCTGCAGGGCTCGGGGAAGACCACGCTGGCCGGCAAGCTCGGACGCTGGCTGAAGGACCAGGGGCACACGCCGATGCTGGTCGCCGCCGACCTGCAGCGCCCCAATGCGGTCAACCAGCTGCAGGTCGTCGCCGGTCAGGCCGGTGTAGCCGTGCACGCGCCGGAGCCGGGCAACGGCGTCGGCGACGCGGTCGCGGTGGCCCGCAGCGGTGTCGCCGAGGCGCAGCGGACGCTGCATGACGTGGTCGTCGTCGACACGGCCGGACGACTGGGTATCGACGCCGAGCTGATGCAGCAGGCCGCCGACATCCGCGACGCAGTCAGTCCCGACGAGGTGCTGTTCGTCGTCGACGCGATGATCGGTCAGGACGCGGTCACGACCGCCCAGGCCTTCCTCGACGGCGTCGGTTTCGACGGAGTCGTGCTCACCAAGCTCGACGGTGACGCCCGCGGCGGTGCAGCGCTGTCGGTCGCGAAGATCACCGGGCGCCAGGTGATGTTCGCCTCCTCCGGTGAGAAGCTCACCGACTTCGACATCTTCCATCCCGATCGGATGGCCTCCCGCATCCTCGGCATGGGTGACATGCTCACGCTGATCGAGCAGGCGGAGAAGACGTTCGACGCCGACCAGGCCGAGAAGGCGGCCGCCAAGCTGACCGGCAAGGGCGGAGACTTCACGCTCGACGACTTCCTCGAGCAGATGCAGGCCGTGCGCAAGATGGGCTCGCTGTCGAAGATCTTCGGCATGCTCCCCGGCATGGGCCAGTTCAAGGACCAGATCGAGAACATCGACGAGCGCGACATCGACCGGATCGCTGCGATCATCCAGTCGATGACGCCGGCCGAGCGGGCCAACGCCAAGATCATCGACGGGTCCCGGCGGGCACGCATCGCGCGCGGCTCCGGTGTGGCGGTGAGCGAGGTCAATGGTCTGGTCGACCGCTTCTTCGAGGCGCGCAAGATGATGCAGCAGATGGCCAAGGGTGGTGGCGGCGGGATGCCCGGGATGCCGGGCATGCCCGGCATGCCGGGTGCCGGCGGCAAGCGCTCGAAGGCCAAGCAGCAGGGCAAGAAGGGCCGCTCCAAGCGAGGCTCGGGCAACCCGGCGAAGCGGGCGCAGGAGGTGGAGGCCGGCAAGGCCGGGGCCACCACCGATCCCGGCGCCGCCTTCGGCCTGGGCGAGCAGGACGTGCCCGAGGACTTCGAGCTGCCCAAGGAGCTGCGGGACCTCATGGACAAGGGGCGCTGACTAGGCCGCTACGGGGGCCGCTACGGTGCCTTGATGAGCGAGAGCCTGCGGGTCCGGGGCACCGTGCTGCCCGACGGTGGTCGCGGTGAGCTCTACGTCGTCGACGGGCGGATCACGCATCGGCCGCCCGGTAATGCGACCACGGTCGCCGAGGGCTGGATCGTGCCCGGCTTGGTCGACGCCCACTGTCACGTGGGGCTCGACGAGGAGGGCGCCGTACCGGAAGCGGTGCAGGAGCAACAGGCGCTCGACAACCGGGAGACCGGAGCCCTGCTGCTCCGCGACTGCGGTGTCCCCTCCGACACCCGCTGGATCGACGAGCGCGAGGATCTGCCCCGCATCGTCCGCGCGGGACGGCACATCGCACGGCCCAAGCGCTACATCCGCAACTTCGCGCACGAGATCGAGCCGCACGAGCTGCCCGAGTACGTCGCTGCCGAGGCCGATCGGGGGGACGGCTGGGTGAAGCTCGTCGGGGACTGGATCGACCGAGCGGTCGGTGACCTCGCCCCGCTGTGGCCGCCGGATGCGCTGGCCGCGGCCGTCAGCACGGCACACGAGCACGGGGCGCGGGTGACCGCGCACGTCTTCGGCGAGCAGGCGATGCGCGACCTGGTCGCCGCCGGAGTGGACTGCATCGAGCACGGCACCGGGATCTCCCCGGACCTGATCGACAGCATGGTCGCGAACGGCGTGCCGCTGGTCCCGACCGCCAAGCAGCTGGAGAACTTTCCCGGGTACGCGTCGGCCGCGGCCGAGAAGTTTCCCGTGTTCGCGGACCACCTGACCGGCCTCTTCGAGCGGCGCCGGGCGTCCATCGGCGCCGCCTACGAGGCTGGGGTGGCGATCTTCGCCGGCACCGACGCCGGGGGAGTGCTGCCGCACGGCATGATCGCCGCAGAGGTCGCGGAGCTGGTCACCTACGGGTTGTCGACCTACGACGCGCTGGGCGCCGCGTCGTGGCGTGCTCGCGCCTGGCTCGGCGTACCCGCGACACTGGAGGAAGGCGCACCGGCCGACCTCGTCGTCTATCCCGCCGATCCGCTCGCAGACCTGTCCGTGCTGGCGTACCCGTCGCGGGTGATCTTGCGGGGGCACGTGGTCCGCTGAGGTCGTCGTGGGTGCGCTCACTGGTCGGCGCCCGGCTGATCGAGCGCCTGCCGGTTGGAGCGCATCGGGTGCGATCTGGCACAATGGTCGGTTGAGTCCGTCGTGAGCAGACCCCTCTCAGCTGCCCCGGCGTTTCCACCGAGCGGCCCCCGCCCCGTGTCCCCACGCAGGGTGGCGGTTCTCACCCACATCAACTCGTTAGGGAGACACCACACCCGTGGCCGTCAAGATTCGCCTGAAGCGCATGGGCAAGGTCCGTGCGCCGTTCTACCGCATCGTTGCCGTGGACTCGCGCAAGAAGCGCGATGGTCGAGTGCTCGAGGAGATCGGCACCTACAACCCGAAGGCCGACCCCTCGGTCATCCAGGTCAACTCCGAACGCGCCCAGTACTGGCTCGGCGTCGGGGCCCAGCCGAGCGAGCCCGTGGCCGCGCTGCTGAAGGTGACCGGAGACTGGCAGCAGTTCAAGGGCATGCCGGCTCCTGCTCCGATGAAGGTCGCCGAGCCCAAGCGCGACAAGACCGAGATCTTCAACGAGGCCCTCAAGGACGCCCAGTCCGAGCCTAGGGCCGAGGCCGTGACGAGCAGGAAGACCAAGAAGGCTGCCGCGCAGCCGGCCGCCGACGGGGCCAAGGCCCCGGCCGAGGAGACCCCGGCGGAGGAGGCACCGGCTGACGAGGCCGCTGCAGCCGCGGCGCCGGCGGCGGAGAGCAACGCCGACACGCAGAAGCCCGAGGCCTGAGCCCGGTGCTGGCGGAGGCACTGGAGCATCTCGTGCGTGGCATCGTCCGCCATCCCGACGACGTCAGCGTGCGCTCCAACGACACCCGCCGTGGCCGGTTGCTCGAGGTACGCGTCCACCCCGACGATCTCGGCAAGGTGATCGGCCGCTCCGGTCGCACCGCCACCGCGCTGCGCACCGTCATCGGTGCGCTCGCGGGCAAGGGTGGAGCGCGGGTCGACTTCGTCGACGTCGACCGGAGGCGCTAGCCGACGGTCGGCGGAGGCGAAGCATCCGGCTCAGCGTCGACGTCGACCGGAGGCGCTAGCCCGCACAACTCAGTCGTGACGCGCCAAACTCTGCGGTGAGTTTGGCGCGTCACGCATATCCGCAAGGAGAGGCTGCGTGGACGTGGTGATTGGCCGAATCGGCCGCGCGCACGGCATTCGGGGTGAGATCTCGGTCGACCTGCGCACCGACGATCCCGCGTCGCGGTTCACCGTCGGTGCGGTGGTGGGCACCGACCCCGTCTCGGCCGGTCCGCTGACCATCGAGGCGACCCGTCCGCACAGCGGCCGGCTGCTGGTGAGGTTCGCCGAGGTGCCAGACCGGACGGCCGCCGAGGGGTTGCGCGGAGTGCTGCTTACCGCGACGAGCGAGGACAGCGACGACGACGACCCGGACGCCTTCTATGCCCACCAGCTCGTCGGGCTGCGCGTCCTGACCGCGACCGGTGACGAGGTCGGTGAGGTGGCCGAGGTGCAGCCGGCCCCGGCCCACGACCTGCTCCGGGTACGCCGGGACGACGGCGGTGAGGCGCTGGTGCCGTTCGTGACGGCGCTGGTGCCCGAGGTCGACCTGGAGGCGGGCCGGCTGGTCGTCGCCGACCGGCCCGGCCTGCTGTACCCCGACGCCGCTGAGTCGGCAGGGGAGTGATCCTCGTGCGCATCGACGTGGTCTCGATCTTCCCCGAGTACCTGGCGCCGCTCGAGCTGTCGCTCGTGGGCAAGGCGCGCGCGACCGGACTGCTCGACCTGCGCACCCACGACCTCCGCCAGTGGACCGACGACCGGCACCACACCACCGACGACACGCCGTACGGCGGCGGCGCCGGCATGGTGATGAAGCCCGAACCCTGGGGCGCGGCGCTGGACGCGATCGCGCCACCGCAGACACCCCCCGCGCCTCGGCTGCTGCTGTTGACCCCGTCCGGGCGGACGTTCACCCAGTCGGTGGCCGACGAGCTGGCCGTCGAGCCATGGTTGCTGTTCGCGTGCGGGCGCTACGAAGGCATCGACCAGCGGGTGGTCGAGCATGCGTCGACGCGGATGCCGGTCGACGAGATCAGCATCGGCGACTATGTGCTCGCGGGCGGCGAGGTGGCCGCCCTCGTCGTCATCGAGGCGGTCGCGCGGCTGCTGCCGGGCTTCATGGGCAACCCGGAGTCGTTGTCGGAGGAGTCGCACTCCACCACAGCAGGCGGCGGGCTGCTCGAATACCCCGTGTACACGAAGCCATCCTTCTGGCGCGGTCTCGACGTACCTGAGGTGCTGCTGTCGGGGCATCACGGCAGGGTGGCGCGCTGGCGCCGCGACCAAGCACTGCGGCGTACGGCGGAACGGCGCCCTGACCTGATCGAGCGGGTCCCGGCCGAGGTGTGGGACGGCCACGACCGAGACGTCCTCCGCCGCTGCCGGTCCGCGGATGACGAGGACGGCCGGTCGGATGGCTGAGGGCGGTCAGCGGCGTGCCTGCAGCCAGGCGGCCGGTGCGGTCGCCGCGATCGCGACCGCGGCCGCGGTGAAGGCCCAGGTGTGGCCGGCCGTAGCCACCAGCACGCCCAGCAGCACCGCACCTGCGCCGGTTCCCGCGTCGTAGGCGACGTTCCAGACGGTGCTGGCGACCCCGTGGCCGTGCGCGCCGGCGCGGTGCAGCATCACTACCAGCGTGTCGTTCTGCACCGCGCCGAAGCCGAGGCCGTAGAACGCTGCGGCGACCATCGCGACCGTTCCGCCGTACTCGACGCCGAGGGCCAGGCCTCCCATCCCGGCCGCGGCGAGTGCCACGGCCGGTGGCAGCAGCCGGCCCGACCCGAGCACGTCACCGAGCGCACCGGCGCTCCAGCGGCCGGCGATCATGCACACCGACAGCGTCAGCAAGGCTGCCGAGGCGACCCCCGGGCTGGCCAGCGCGAGGGGCAGGAACGTCGCCACCCCACCCAGGGCGAACGCCGCGGCCAGCAACAGCACCCACGGGCCTCCGAGCGGGCGAAGCGGGACGCGGGTGCGCCGGTCCGGACGATCAGCGACCGGCTCAGGACGGGCGCGTCGGTTCCCGGACATCGCCAGCACCAGCGGGACCGACAGCAGGCACAACCCGCTGGCGGCGAGGAACACCGGGACGAAGCCGACCTCCTGGGCGACCCAGACGCCGAGCGGCAGGCAGACGACACTGGGCAGCCCCGCCGCCAGGCCGTAGACACCGGCGCCCTTGCCCCATTGCTGGCGTGGAATTAGCTCCGCGACCAAGGCGCTGCCAGCGACGACGACCATCGCGAAGCCGACGCCGCGCACCGCGGAGACGGCCAGCACCGGCGCCAGTGCGGACGACAGCGCGTAGGCGGGAGTGACCGCGCCCAGCAGCAGCGCCCCGAGCCCGAGCATGCGGCGCAAGGTCAGCAACCGCAGCAACCTGCCCATCGAGAGCTGGGTGAGGACCGTGGTGCCCATCACGACGCCGGTGGTCGCGCCGACGCCGGTGCCTCCGCTGCCACCGGCGGCTGCCCACAGCGGCACGACCGAGAGCAGCGGTGCGTAGTTGCTGAGGGCACCGAAGGTCGCCAGCAGCAGCAGGGTGAAGTCTCGCCCCCGGAGCCCGCTGCGGACCGGGACGGTGGATCCGGTGGTCACAGCGCGCAGCCACCGAGCACGACGAGCGGTCTGTCCATGTGCGCAGAATGTCACGTGGGCTCGAATTAGCACCGGGCGAACCTCTGTGGCAAACTGGTCGGTCGGTGCTACGCGTCCGGCCCGACGTGGCCGCGGATCTCCTGCCATGGGGGGAGCTCCGAGCAGACGTGGCCGTGCGGCGGCACCGCCGAGATCACTCCCACATCCGTGGGTGACCCATGGCACTTGCGAGGAAGCGACGACTGATGACCAACCTCATCGACACCATCGACAACGCCACGGCTCGCGACGACATCCCGGCGTTCCAGGCGGGTGACACCCTCAGCGTTCACGTGCGGGTGGTCGAGGGCAACCGCAGTCGGGTGCAGGTCTTCAAGGGCGTGTGCATTCGCCTGCAGGGCTCGGGCATCCGCCGTACCTTCACCGTGCGGAAGGTGAGCTTCGGTGTGGGCGTCGAGCGGACCTTTCCGCTGCACACACCGATCATCGACAAGGTCGAGGTCGTGACCCGCGGTGACGTCCGCCGCGCGAAGCTGTACTACCTGCGCAACCTGCGCGGCAAGGCCGCCAAGATCAAGGAGAAGCGCAGCGCAGCCCCGGCCAAGTGACCAACGGCCTACTAGGCTCGGGCGCGTGAGATCTTCTGACCCCGACGACCGCGACCCCGGCGCACCCGACGGGTCGCGGTCGTTCGTCGGCAGCGACTCCGGGGCCAGCGGCGCGGGCGCCGTGGGCGGAGCCACCGCGGACGACTCGGCCGCCGGCAGCCCGCGCAGGGGACGTCGCGGGCGGAGCAAACGTGGCCAGTTGCCGCTGTGGCAGGAGGTCATCGTCCTGCTCGCCCTCGCTCTCGGGCTGGCGATCGTGCTGAAGGCGCTGTTCCTGCAGGCCTTCTACATCCCGTCGGACTCGATGCGCGACACGCTGATGGTCAACGACCGGATCCTGGTGCAGAAGGTCTCCTACTGGTTCGGCGGCGAGCCCGAGCGCGGCGACATCGTCGTGTTCAAGGACCCGGGTGGCTGGCTGGGCCCCGGCACCACCGAGCCGGCAGGCGGCTTGACCACGGCGCTCGAGTTCTTCGGGCTCTATCCCGCCGGCGGCCACCTGGTGAAGCGGGTGATCGGGGTCGAGGGCGACCACGTCGTGTGCTGCGACGCCCACGGCCGGATCACGGTCAACGGCGAGCCGCTGGACGAGAGCAGCTATCTGATGCCGGGGATGGCGCCCGGCGCCGGCAGCGGCGGCACCTTCGATGTGATGGTGCCGCAGGACGAGCTGTGGGTCATGGGCGACAACCGTGCGCACTCTGCGGACTCCCGGGTGCACATCGGCGAGCCGGGCGGCGGCTTCATCCCGGTAGACGACGTCGTCGGCAAGGTGTTCTTGACGGTGTGGCCACTCAGCCGGGCGTCCGTGACTGACCATCCGGAGTCCTTCGACGACATCCCGGCCGACCCGCAGGTCGACCGGCACGACGATCAGGTCCACGACGACCCGGTCCAGAGCCGCACGTGACCCGCGGCGGCCGGGCCGGGCCGGCTGCCGGGCAGCGGCTTCGGCGGTTCGTCACCGAGTCCGTGGTGCTGGTCCTGATCGCGGTCGTGACGGCGGCGTTGGTGCGCGCCTTCGTGCTGCAGGCGTTCTACGTGCCCAGCGGCTCCATGCAGCCGACGATCAAGAAGGGTGAGCGGATCCTCGTCACCAAGCTGGGTGACGTCGAACGTGGGGATGTCGTCGTCTTCGAGGACCCGGCGTCCTGGCTGCCGCCCTCGGAGCGGCCGGACGAGCGAGACGGCGTCGTCCGCAGCGCGCTGGAGTTCGTCGGCGTACTGCCGCCCAGCGACCGCAGCTATCTGGTGAAGCGGCTGGTCGGCGTGTCAGGCGACCACGTCGTGTGCTGTGACGCCGAAGGCCGCGTCACGGTCAACGGGGAGCCGATCGAGGAGCCTTACCTCTACCCGGGCAACGAGCCATCCGTACGGGAGTTCGACGTGGTCGTGCCCGAGGACGCGATCTGGGTGATGGGCGACCATCGTGCGAACTCCGGCGACTCACGTGCACACCTTCGCGACGGCACCGCGTTCGTGCCGGTGAGCAACATCGTGGGGCGGGCGTTCGCCGCGGTCTGGCCGCTGTCGGAGATGCACTGGCTGGGCTCCGCGGAGACCTTCGAGGAGGTGCCGCCGCCGGAGCAGCCGGCGCCGGAGGAACCGGTCGTGAACGACGTCGCCCGTGACCCGCGCCTGGTCGGGTAGTCCACTAAGGTCGCAAGCATCATGACTGCAATGCCCCGGGGTGTGACGGTGCGCCGCGACGCCGGCCTGTACGGCTACGAGCGGGCCCTGCGCCGCAGCGGTTTCGATCTCGTCGGGGGTGTCGACGAAGCCGGCAGAGGAGCCTGCGCCGGGCCCCTCGTCGCCGCAGCGGCAGTGCTCCAGGACGGCAAGGGCGGCCAGATTCCCGGCCTCGCCGACTCCAAGCTGCTCACGGCGCCCGCCCGCGAACGCTGCTACGCCGCGGTCACCCGCAAGGCGCTGGCCTGGTCGGTGGTCGTCGTACCGTCCACCGAGTGCGACCGCCTCGGTATGCACGTCGCCAACGTCGAGGCGCTCCGCAGGGCTCTGGCTCGCCTGTCGATCAGCCCGTCGTACGTGCTCACCGACGGCTTTCCCGTCGACGGCCTGGGGCTGCCGGGACTAGCGGTGTGGAAGGGCGACCGGGTGGCGGCCTGCATCGCGGCCGCGTCGGTGATCGCCAAAGTGACCCGCGATCGCATCATGGCCGACCTGCACACCCAGTTCCCGGTCTATGACTTCGCCACCCACAAGGGTTACGTCACCAGGGAGCACCAGGCCGCGCTGCATCAGCACGGTCCCTGCCCCCAGCACCGACGGCGGTTCGTCAACGTACGCCGGGCGGGTTGCGCCGCCGTCGTCCCCGGCGACGAGCTGTCCAGCGCCGACCTGTCCGATCAGGAGGAGGAGCTCGCCGGATGAGTACCGAGGATCTCGAGCGCTACGAGGCGGAGATGGAGCTGCAGCTCTACCGCGAGTACCGCGACGTCGTGTCGATCTTCAAGTACGTCGTGGAGACCGACCGCCGCTTCTACCTGTGCAACGTCGTCGACCTGAAGGTACGCACCGAGGGCCACGACGCCTACTTCGAGGTGACGATGTCCGACGCGTGGGTGTGGGACATGTACCGCCCGGCTCGGTTCGCCAAGAACGTGAAGGTCGTCACGTTCAAGGACGTCAACATCGAGGAGTTCTCGCAGTCCGATCTCACGCCGCCGAAGGGTGAGTTCCCCGGCTGACGGGTACGACGGGCCTGTACGGCGGAACCCACCGCTACGTCGACGACTCAGGAGCAGAAGATGAGCCAGACCCCTGACGAGCCCATGTCGGCGGACGAGCCCATGTCGGCGGACGAGCTGGAGTCTGCGGAAACGCTCGACCCGGCCGACGAGCTCAACACCACCGAGGAGCACTACGACGAGGTCTACACCGGTGAGATCGACCCCGACCTCGACGCGGCGCGCAACGTGAGCCCGGAGCGGGAGGAGCATGCGCTGACCACGGAGGAGCTGCTCCCCGAGGAGGAGAAGACCGAGTACGACCCTCCGGACGCGCCGTCCACGCCGACCAGGGTGGGCGAGACCGAGCTCGACGAGGAGGTCGGGGAGAGCCTCGACGACCGGCTCGCGCAGGAGGAGCCCGAGGAGCAGCCGTGACGCCGCCTGCGCGGTAGATCACCGGCTCTCCTCTCGGTCGAGTTCTGGCCGCCGGCTTCACCTGAGCTTGGTGAGGTCACCACTGCAATGCCTTGAGCAGCCCGCCTTGAGCAGCCCGCCCGCCGGTGCTGATGGACCGCCTTCGGTCCACAGGACGCCGCAATCGACGCTCGGTCCACATGGCTGCGGCCGGCGGTTCCGCCGTACCCGTGCCTGCGGTGGAGTGGTCGCGGAGGTGGTCGCGTGGCGAGCACGCAGCAACAGAACAGCTCGGTGGGCAGGTACGGCGAGGATGTGGCGGCCCGGCACCTGACCGAGGCGGGAATGCAGGTGTTGGAGCGCAACTGGCGCTGCGACCTCGGCGAGGTCGACCTGGTTGCCCGGGACGGCGCGACGCTGGTGATCTGCGAGGTGAAGACCCGGCGTGGTCTCGACTTCGGCAGCCCGCTGGAGGCAGTGACGACGCGCAAGCTCGCCCGGCTGCGGCGGCTGGCGGCTCGCTGGCTGGCCGAGCACGACGACGGTGCCGCGCGGCCGGCGACCGTGCGCATCGACGTCGTCGGTGTGGTGGTGCGGCCCAGGGGAGCGGCGGTCGTCGAACACCTGCGGGGGGTGGCCTGATGGCCATCGGCCGCACGCTGTCGGTGGCCCTGCAGGCGGTGCGAGGGCACGTCGTGGAGATCGAGGCTCACATCGGGCAGGGGCTGCCGCGCACGACCCTGGTCGGACTTCCCGACGCGTCGTTGGCCGAGGCGCGCGACCGCTGCAAGGCCGCGGTCGCCAACAGCCACCTGTCGTGGCCGAACCGGCAGTTGACGATCGGCCTGTCGCCCGCCGAGCTGCCCAAGAAGGGCGCGCACTTCGACCTCGGGATAGCTCTGGCCGTGCTGGCGGCCAACGTCGAGATCCCCCAGCACGCCGTGTCCGGTGTCGTGGTCCTCGGTGAGCTGGCACTCGACGGCCGGCTGCGGGCCGTTCCCGGGGTGCTGCCGGCCGTGCTTGCGGCCCAGGCCGCCGGCCTCGCGCGGGTGGTGGTGCCGGAGTCCAACGCCGACGAAGCCATGCTCGTGGAAGGGATGGAGGTGCTGGGCGTGCGTTCGCTCGGTCAGGTCGTCGCGCTGCTGCGTGGCGAGGTGCCGCCGGACGCACCTCCGGTGCCACCGTTGCCTCGGGAGGCGCGGCTGGTGGGCAGCAGCGACGAGCGGACCTCCGGACTGGACATGGCCGATGTCGTCGGGCAGCCGGAGGCGCGGCGCATCATCGAGGTGGCCGCAGCGGGCCGGCACCACGTGTTGCTCGACGGCCCGCCCGGAGCGGGCAAGACGATGCTCGCCGAGCGACTCATCGGGCTGATGCCCGACCTGTCGGCTGCGGAGGCGCTGGAGGTGACGGCCGTGCACTCGGTCGCAGGCGTCCTGCCGCCCGAGGTGCCGCTCATCACCCGCCCGACGTTTCTGGACCCGCACCATACGGCGTCGACCGCCAGTATCGTGGGCGGCGGCAGCCGGCTGATCGTGCCGGGGTCGATGAGTCTCGCGCACCGGGGCGTGCTGTTCCTCGACGAGGCGCCGGAGTTTCACGTCGACGTTCTGGAGGCGCTGCGCCAGCCGTTGGAGAGCGGGGAGATCGTCATCGGCCGGGCGGGCCGCGCGTCACGGTTCCCCGCTCGGTTCCTGCTGGTGCTCGCCGCCAACCCGTGCCCGTGCGGCCGCGGCAACCAGGGCGACAGCTGCGACTGTCCGCCCGCCGCCCTGCGCCGCTACCGCGCCCGGATCAGCGGGCCGATCCGGGACCGTCTCGACATGCGCCGCACCGTCCGGCCGGTCACCGCCCGTGCGATGCGGGCCGAGCTGGAGCGGGCGGAGTCCTCGAGCAGCATCGCTGCCCGGGTGGCCGAGGCAGTCGAGCGACAACGGCACCGGCTGGCAGGCACCCCCTGGCTGCGCAACGGTGAGCTGCCCGGACCAGACCTGCGCCGGCTCTTCCCGCCCGAGCGGGACGCGATGCGGGTGGTCGAGGACGGCATCGCCCGGCACCGGCTCACGGCCCGCGGGGCCGACCGGGTGCTGAGGCTGGCCTGGACCATCGCAGACCTCGCCGGTGCCGGGCGGCCGGGCATCGACGAGGTCTCCGAGGCCTATCTGCTGCGCGACTCAGAGGCGTCGCCGGGCAGGGTCGCGATCGGCGCGGCGTCATGAGCCCGGTCAGCGGCGGCGAGCGACGTGCCCGGGCAGCCCTGACCCGAATCGCCGAGCCGGGTGACGTGGCCCTGACCGCGCTGGTCGAAGCACACGGCGCCGAGGTGGTCGTCGCCGGGCTGCGGTCAGGGCAGACCTTCGGACGCAGCGAGGCCGCCGCGTGGCAGGTGCGGCTCGACGCCTACGACCCCGAAGCCGATCTGGACCGAGCCGGCAGAGCCGGTGCCAGACTGGTCTGCCCCGGCGACG